>NZ_CADCST010000001.1 GCF_902804485.1 Flavobacterium collinsii
GTCGGTTTCTGAGTGTCTTTTACGATAACTTTTTGAACTGCTGTTTCTACATTACCGTTCCCATCATCAAAACTCCAAGTAATGTTATGTGTTCCTTGAGTGTTGTATGTTAAAGGATCTGTAGTAGTTCCTGTAATAGTACCTGAACAAGTATCTGTCGTAGTAGGTGCTGTGGCTGTAGCACTGCACTCACCAGTTACATCCGCCAAAACTGGTTTTGTCGGTTTCTGAGTGTCTTTTACGATAACTTTTTGAACTGCTGTTTCTACATTACCGTTCCCATCATCAAAACTCCAAGTGATGTTATGTGTTCCTTGAGTGTTGTATGTTAAAGGATCTGTAGTAGTTCCTGTAATAGTACCTGAACAAGCATCTGTCGTAGTAGGCGCTGTGGCTGTAGCACTGCACTCACCAGTTACATCCGCCAAAACTGGTTTTGTCGGTTTCTGAGTGTC
>NZ_CADCST010000002.1 GCF_902804485.1 Flavobacterium collinsii
TGTCAGGCAGAAGGTGTTACATTATTTATGTTGATGTTGTCAGCCTTTAAGGTATTATTGTCGCGTTATAGTGGTCAGGATGATATTTGTGTTGGAACGCCTATTGCGAATCGTACCCAATCAGAGTTAGAGGGCATGATAGGCTTTTTTGTCAATACACTGGCACTTCGCAGTGATCTGAGTGGTAATCCAGACTTTAGGGAACTTTTAAAAAGAGTAAAAGAAACTACACTTGGTAGTTATGATCATCAATTGGCTCCATTTGAGAAAGTAGTAGACCGTGTGGTCACTACCCGTGATATG
>NZ_CADCST010000003.1 GCF_902804485.1 Flavobacterium collinsii
ACCTTCAGGTGGTACCTGGTCAGTTGTTTCAGGAGGAGGGACGATTTCAGGAACTACTTATACACCGGCAGATGTTTCTGCGGATACTTCGGTAACAGTTCGTTATACTGTTGCAGCCAATGGATCCTGTCCAGCGACAACTTCAGACGTCGCATTTACTGTTAATGTATTTTCAGGAACGGCGACTAATACAACAAGCACAGCGGCTATTTGTGAGAACAGTACCAAATCCTTATCAGCTACACCTGCAAGTGGTACCTGGTCAGTTGTTTCAGGAGGTGGGACGATTTCAGGAACTACTTATACACCGGCAGATGTTTCTGCGGATACTTCGGTAACAGTGCGTTATACCGTTGCAGCCAATGGATCCTGTCCAGCTACAACTTCAGACGTCACATTTACTGTTAATGTATTTTCAGGAACGGCGACTAATACAACAAGCACAGCGGCTATTTGTGAGAACAGTACCAAATCCTTATCAGCTACACCTTCAGGTGGTACCTGGTCAGTTGTTTCAGGAGGAGGGACGATTTCAGGAACTACTTAT
>NZ_CADCST010000004.1 GCF_902804485.1 Flavobacterium collinsii
AGTACCTGAACAAGCATCTGTCGTAGTAGGCGCTGTGGCTGTAGCACTGCACTCACCAGTTACATCCGCCAAAACTGGTTTTGTCGGTTTCTGAGTGTCACTTATCGTTACCGTTCTAGTAACAATTGCATCAGCACAACCTCCTGTTCCCGTTACTGTATAAGATATTGTGGCTGTACCGAGCGCTTTTCCTGTAATTACTCCAGAAGCATCTACTGTAGCAACTGTTGTATTATTGCTTGACCAGCTTCCACCACCTGTTCCATTAGAAATAAATGTTGTTGTCGCTGCAGGACAAATGTTTTGTGTACCTGATAAAGTACCCGCATTTGGTGCTGCAGTTACCGTTACTGTTCTGGTAGCTGTGGCATTTCCACAACCGCCTGTTCCGGT
>NZ_CADCST010000005.1:0-257 GCF_902804485.1 Flavobacterium collinsii
ATCTAAGGTTAATACTCCGTCTGCATCAATGCTCAATGGACCCGTTTTGATTGGGGTTACACTGGTATTGGCTGCTGTTACCGGCTGTCCGTTTAGGGTGTCGTTTGCTGTTACGTTTCCAACTGTGGTTGCCGTTGTTGTACCCGGTGTTTGAACTGGGTAGGTATTGTCAATGTTGGCTACGATTGGATTTTTAACTTCAACTGTAGCAGTAGTCGTTGAACAATTTACAGGGGTTGCACCGTCTTCACAAATAG
>NZ_CADCST010000005.1:354-1493 GCF_902804485.1 Flavobacterium collinsii
TAGTATAAGTGATTTGGTAAGTGCCCGATACAGTGTTTGGATCTAAGGTTAATACTCCGTCTGCATCAATGCTCAATGGACCCGTTTTGATTGGGGTTACACTGGTATTGGCTGCTGTTACCGGCTGTCCGTTTAGGGTGTCGTTTGCTGTTACGTTTCCAACTGTGGTTGCCGTTGTTGTACCCGGTGTTTGAACTGGGTAGGTATTGTCAATGTTGGCTACGATTGGATTTTTAACTTCAACTGTAGCAGTAGTCGTTGAACAATTTACAGGGGTTGCACCGTCTTCACAAATAGTATAAGTGATTTGGTACGTGCCCGATACAGTGTTTGGATCTAAGGTTAATACTCCGTCTGCATCAATGCTCAATGGACCTGTTTTGATTGGGGTTACACTGGTATTGGCTGCTGTTACCGGCTGTCCGTTTAGGGTATCGTTTGCTGTTACGTTTCCAACTGTGGTTGCCGTTGTTGTACCCGGTGTTTGAACTGGGTAGGTATTGTCAATGTTGGCTACGATTGGATTTTGCACAATAATAGTAACTGTAGTTGTTGCACAGTTTGCTGTTGGATTTGCAACCTCGCAAATCTGATAATCAAAAGTGTAAGTTCCAGTTGGCGTATTTGGCTGAACTGTAACGGCTCCTGTATTAGTGTCAAAATTTAAATTTGAAGGTAACGTTGTAGTCGAAGTAATTATAACTTCATTACTGACTACATTTTTACAGTTCAGAGAGTCATTGTCCAGAACACTTGGAACTGCGATTCCTCCCAGAATTCCATTAAAGGATGTTACACGATCTTCATTAGCTTTGATTGGTCCAATTACTTTCACCGTTTGCGTACAAGTTTCTATATTTCCAGCCACATCTTTAGCCGTCCACGTTACAGTAGTGATACCGATTGGGAAGCTTGATGGGGCGTCATTAGTCACCGTTACTGAGCAGTTATCACTTGTTGTTGGAGTTCCTAAAGCAACTCCGGTAGCCATACATGAACCAGCATCCGCCAAAACAGTCACATTAGTTGGACACGTAATAGTCGGTTTCTGAGTGTCTTTTACGATAACTTTTTGAACTGCTGTTTCTACATTACCGTTCCCATCATCAAAACTCCAAGTAATGTTATGTGTTCCTTGA
>NZ_CADCST010000006.1 GCF_902804485.1 Flavobacterium collinsii
CACTGGTAAAGTTGTGTCAACGGTAACAGTTACCGCATCGGTTGCCGTACAGCCTGATGCCGTATTGGTAGCCGTTACAGTATAAGTAGTTGTTACTGTAGGGTTAGCCGTTGGGTTAGATACCGTAGCGCTTGATAATCCAGTTGAAGGACTCCAAGAATATGTTACTCCAGCCACTGTTGCAGATCCTATTGCCATACCTGTCGGGTTAACGGTACAGGTTTTGGTAAAGTCCGTTCCTGCGTTAGCAACCGGTAAAGTTGTGTCAACGGTAACAGTTACCGCATCGGTTGCCGTACAGCCTGATGCCGTATTGGTAGCTGTTACGGTATAAGTAGTCATTACTGTTGGG
>NZ_CADCST010000007.1 GCF_902804485.1 Flavobacterium collinsii
AGAACCGATAGATAAAGCATCGCAATATAATATAAAAAATATACGATGAAGAGTTTGATCCTGGCTCAGGATGAACGCTAGCGGCAGGCTTAACACATGCAAGTCGAGGGGTATGCTTCTTCGGAAGCAGAGACCGGCGCACGGGTGCGTAACGCGTATGCAATCTACCTTTTACAGAGGGATAGCCCAGAGAAATTTGGATTAATACCTCATAGTATAGCTGAATCGCATGATTCTACTATTAAAGTCACAACGGTAAAAGATGAGCATGCGTCCCATTAGCTAGTTGGTAAGGTAACGGCTTACCAAGGCTACGATGGGTAGGGGTCCTGAGAGGGAGATCCCCCACACTGGTACTGAGACACGGACCAGACTCCTACGGGAGGCAGCAGTGAGGAATATTGGACAATGGGCGCAAGCCTGATCCAGCCATGCCGCGTGCAGGATGACGGTCCTATGGATTGTAAACTGCTTTTATACGAGAAGAAACACTGCTTCGTGAAGCAGCTTGACGGTATCGTAAGAATAAGGATCGGCTAACTCCGTGCCAGCAGCCGCGGTAATACGGAGGATCCAAGCGTTATCCGGAATCATTGGGTTTAAAGGGTCCGTAGGCGGTTTAATAAGTCAGTGGTGAAAGCCCATCGCTCAACGGTGGAACGGCCATTGATACTGTTAAACTTGAATTATTAGGAAGTAACTAGAATATGTAGTGTAGCGGTGAAATGCTTAGAGATTACATGGAATACCAATTGCGAAGGCAGGTTACTACTAATGGATTGACGCTGATGGACGAAAGCGTGGGTAGCGAACAGGATTAGATACCCTGGTAGTCCACGCCGTAAACGATGGATACTAGCTGTTGGGAGCAATCTCAGTGGCTAAGCGAAAGTGATAAGTATCCCACCTGGGGAGTACGTTCGCAAGAATGAAACTCAAAGGAATTGACGGGGGCCCGCACAAGCGGTGGAGCATGTGGTTTAATTCGATGATACGCGAGGAACCTTACCAAGGCTTAAATGTAGATTGACCGGTTTGGAAACAGATCTTTCGCAAGACAATTTACAAGGTGCTGCATGGTTGTCGTCAGCTCGTGCCGTGAGGTGTCAGGTTAAGTCCTATAACGAGCGCAACCCCTGTTGTTAGTTGCCAGCGAGTCATGTCGGGAACTCTAACAAGACTGCCAGTGCAAACTGTGAGGAAGGTGGGGATGACGTCAAATCATCACGGCCCTTACGCCTTGGGCTACACACGTGCTACAATGGCCGGTACAGAGAGCAGCCACTGGGCGACCAGGAGCGAATCTATAAAACCGGTCACAGTTCGGATCGGAGTCTGCAACTCGACTCCGTGAAGCTGGAATCGCTAGTAATCGGATATCAGCCATGATCCGGTGAATACGTTCCCGGGCCTTGTACACACCGCCCGTCAAGCCATGGAAGCTGGGGGTGCCTGAAGTCGGTGACCGCAAGGAGCTGCCTAGGGTAAAACTGGTAACTAGGGCTAAGTCGTAACAAGGTAGCCGTACCGGAAGGTGCGGCTGGAACACCTCCTTTCTAGAGCCTCAAATGTTAGTGGTAACACACGTTGAGGAAAAAAGATGTTAATTTAGAAGGTTCTGAATCACAACATTCACTTACTCTTGCTGTTAATTTAAAAAAAATGAAAATTAAGTAAAACAGAGTCTCGTAGCTCAGCTGGTTAGAGTACTACACTGATAATGTAGGGGTCGGCAGTTCGAGTCTGCCCGGGACTACTTTTTTAGAGTTTTGAGTTGTAAATTATGAATTATAAGTTATAACAAAAAGCAACAAACTAAAAAAGACTGAAATACTTAAGATAAAGGAAATTTTAGAAGTTGAGCGTTTATGAGAGAAATCATAACTCATAATTCATAACTCATCATTTAAAAATGGGGGATTAGCTCAGCTGGCTAGAGCGCCTGCCTTGCACGCAGGAGGTCAACGGTTCGACTCCGTTATTCTCCACAAAGCCGAAAGCTATAAGCTTTAGGCGGTAAGCTAAGAAAGCTTAAAGCGTATTGCTTAAAGCCTACAGCTAATAAAGTTCATTGACATATTGAGATAAGAAAATAATAAAAAGTAGAAAGCGTTTTTTACAATTTTATTGTAAAAGACAAAAAAAAACGGTCTTAATTAATTTTAAGATTGGTACAATAAGCAAAATAAGGGCGTATGGGGGATGCCTAGGCTCTCAGAGGCGATGAAAGGCGTGATAAGCTGCGAAAAGCTACGGGGACGGGCACACACCGATTGATCCGTAGATACCTGAATGGGGCAACCCACTATGTTGAAGACATAGTACACCGATAGGTGGGCAAACCCGCTGAACTGAAACATCTAAGTAGGCGGAGGAGAAGAAAACAAAAGTGATTCCGTAAGTAGTGGCGAGCGAACGCGGATTAGCCCAAACCAATGATGTTACGGCATGATTGGGGTTGTAGGACCACGAGATTTTATGTACAAGGAACCGGAAGTTACTGGAAAGTGACACCATAGAGGGTGATAGTCCCGTATGGGTAACGAGTATAATAGATAGTGGTATCCTGAGTAGGGCGGGGCACGTGAAACCCTGTCTGAATTTGGCGGGACCATCCGCTAAGGCTAAATACTCCTGAGAGACCGATAGTGAACCAGTACCGTGAGGGAAAGGTGAAAAGAACCGTGAATAACGGAGTGAAATAGATCCTGAAACCATACGCTTACAAGCGGTCGGAGCCCTTTCGTGGGGTGACGGCGTGCCTTTTGCATAATGAGCCTACGAGTTAACGTTGCTGGCAAGGTTAAGTGGTTAAGCCACGGATCCGTAGCGAAAGCGAGTCTGAATAGGGCGCTTTAGTCAGTAGTGTTAGACGCGAAACCGTGTGATCTACCCATGGGCAGGTTGAAGCTGTGGTAACACACAGTGGAGGACCGAACCGGTTGACGTTGAAAAGTCTTCGGATGACCTGTGGGTAGGGGTGAAAGGCCAATCAAACTCGGAAATAGCTCGTACTCCCCGAAATGCATTTAGGTGCAGCGCTGAGCGTAAAGTTATATAGAGGTAGAGCTACTGATTGGATGCGGGGGCTTCACCGCCTACCAATTCCTGACAAACTCCGAATGCTATATAATGTTTCTCAGCAGTGAGGGCTTGGGTGCTAAGGTCCAAGTCCGAGAGGGAAAGAACCCAGACCATCAGCTAAGGTCCCCAAATATACGCTAAGTTGAAAGAACGAGGTTTGTCTGCCCAGACAGCTAGGATGTTGGCTTGGAAGCAGCCATTCATTTAAAGAGTGCGTAACAGCTCACTAGTCGAGCGGACGAGCATGGATAATAATCGGGCATAAGTGTATTACCGAAGCTATGGATTTACAGTCTGACTGTAAGTGGTAGGGGAGCATTCTAACAGGGTTGAAGGTGTATCGTCAGGTATGCTGGACTGGTTAGAAAAGAAAATGTAGGCATAAGTAACGATAATGCGGGCGAGAAACCCGCACACCGAAAAACTAAGGTTTCCACAGCTATGCTAATCAGCTGTGGGTTAGTCTGGTCCTAAGGCGAACCCGAAAGGGACAGTCGATGGCTAACGGGTTAATATTCCCGTACTACTAATTACTGTGATGGGGTGACGGAGTGATGAAAGCGCCGCGAACTGACGGAATAGTTCGTTGAAGTACCTACCTATAAGATCTGCAGGCAAATCCACAGATCTTGGGGAAATACGATAGTACTCGGAGTCTTCGGACAAAGAGATAGTGCGCCTAAGGGCTTCCAAGAAAAACCTCTAAACTTCAGGTAATTAGTACCAGTACCGTAAACCGACACAGGTAGTTGAGGAGAGAATCCTAAGGTGCTCGAGAGATTCATGGCTAAGGAATTAGGCAAAATAGACCTGTAACTTCGGGAGAAAGGTCGCCAGCGCAAGCTGGCCGCAGTGAAGAGGTCCAGGCGACTGTTTATCAAAAACACAGGGCTCTGCAAAATCGTAAGATGAAGTATAGGGCCTGACACCTGCCCGGTGCTGGAAGGTTAAGAGGAGATGTTATCTTCGGAGAAGCATTGAATTGAAGCCCCAGTAAACGGCGGCCGTAACTATAACGGTCCTAAGGTAGCGAAATTCCTTGTCGGGTAAGTTCCGACCTGCACGAATGGTGTAACGATCTGGACACTGTCTCAGCCATGAGCTCGGTGAAATTGTAGTAACGGTGAAGATGCCGTTTACCCGCAGTGGGACGAAAAGACCCTGTGCACCTTTACTATAGCTTAGTATTGACCTTGGATAAATGATGTGTAGGATAGGTTGGAGACTGTGAAGTGGCGTCGCCAGGCGTTGTGGAGTCATTGTTGAAATACAACCCTTTGTTTATCTGAGGCCTAACTCTTCGATGAAGAGGACATTGCTTGGTGGGTAGTTTGACTGGGGTGGTCGCCTCCAAAAGAGTAACGGAGGCTTCTAAAGGTTCCCTCAGTACGCTTGGTAACCGTGCGTAGAGTGCAATGGCATAAGGGAGCTTGACTGAGAGACATACAGGTCGATCAGGTACGAAAGTAGAGCATAGTGATCCGGTGGTTCCGCATGGAAGGGCCATCGCTCAAAGGATAAAAGGTACGCCGGGGATAACAGGCTGATCTCCCCCAAGAGCTCATATCGACGGGGGGGTTTGGCACCTCGATGTCGGCTCGTCACATCCTGGGGCTGGAGAAGGTCCCAAGGGTTGGGCTGTTCGCCCATTAAAGTGGCACGCGAGCTGGGTTCAGAACGTCGTGAGACAGTTCGGTCTCTATCTACTGTGGGCGTTAGAAATTTGAGTGGATCTGATTCTAGTACGAGAGGACCGAATTGGACAAACCTCTAGTGTATCTGTTGTCCCGCCAGGGGCACCGCAGAGTAGCTACGTTTGGAAGGGATAAGCGCTGAAAGCATATAAGCGCGAAACCCACCACAAGATGAGATTTCTTTTAAGGATCGTGGAAGATGACCACGTTGATAGGCTATAGATGTAAAGGCAGTAATGTCATAGTCGAGTAGTACTAATAATCCGTAAGCTTATGTACACCTTTTCCCGTCCGTTAAGGCGGACGGGGAGAAACTTTCTAAAATAGTAAATAAAAGTACTTTTCTTTATCTCAGTATGTTAAGATATTTGCAGCGAAGCTGCAGTTGATAGTTGAAGGTTGGTAGTTGATGGAAACACCAACAACCATAAACCAACAACCGCCAACAATGACCTTAAGGTGGTTATTGCGGCGGGGCTCACCTCTTCCCATCCCGAACAGAGTAGTTAAGCCCGCCTGCGCAGATGGTACTGCAGTTATGTGGGAGAGTATGTCGTCGCCTTT
>NZ_CADCST010000008.1 GCF_902804485.1 Flavobacterium collinsii
ATGATTTTGAAAATTTGGTTATTCCAATTGGGCGCCCCATATCAAACACTCAGATTTATATTTTAGACGATAACTTAGAGCCAGTTGTTATTGGCGGTTCAGGAAAGTTGTATGTTTCGGGCTCAGGTGTTGCCAGAGGTTATTTGAACAAGCCTGAGCTTACCTTAGAGAAGTTTGTACCAAATCCTTTTATAGAAGGCAAGCGTATGTATGATACGGGAGATTTAGCGTGTTGGCTACCCGACGGAAACATTGAATTTTTAGGAAGAAAAGACCATCAGGTAAAAATCAGAGGCTATAGAATTGAGCTTGGCGAGATCGAGAATACCATTTTACAGTACTCAGAAGATTTAAAACAGGTAGTTGTTGAAGTAAAAGAAAACAATCAGGAGAAAGTACTGGTTGCTTACTTTGTTTCGGCAGCAAATCTGGAAAAAGCACAGTTGCGTAGTTTTCTGCAAGAGAAATTGCCGGATTATATGGTTCCGGGTTTTTATATTGAATTAGAGAAATTGCCACTAACCCCTAACGGAAAAATAGACAGAAATGCCTTGCCTGGTATCTCTGTAGAAGATGTCATAAGAAAAGAGTATGTAGGTCCAAGAAACAAAACCGAAGAAAATTTGGTT
>NZ_CADCST010000009.1 GCF_902804485.1 Flavobacterium collinsii
TTATTACATAAAAATAATTAATTAAACAGTTGCAAGAACCCTCTTGCAACTGTTTTTTGTTTTATATCTTCTCATTTGAATTTGATTTTGAGAATGCATTTGATTTGGTGTTAACATGTAATTAGAATAGTGAGGTCTGAGATTATTATAAATATTGATAGATTCCTTTATTATTAAGTTTGTAATTTTTCTTTTTTGATGATACTTATCGATCATAAATTCTTGTTTTAAAATTCCATTAATTCTTTCTGCTATCGCATTTTCATAAGGATCTGAATTTTGGGTCATGCTGCATAATACTTTATTTTTCATAAGTTCTTTTTGATACTCATGTGCACAATATTGCAAACCTCTATCTGAATGATGGATTAGAGTTAATGTATTATGCGTTCTTTGCTTAAGAGCCATTTTAAGAGCTCTTAAACTACTTTGAGTATTGAGATTCTCAGCAACATAATACCCCATTATCTTTTTTGAATAAGCATCTGTGATCAAGCTTAGATAACACGGATTATCTCTTTTTCCGATATAAGTAATATCGGATACCCAAACTTGTTCAGGGCGATTTATTTCTAAATCTAAAATTCGATTTTTGTGCTTTCTAAACCGGTGATGTGAATTTGTGGTTATATGGTAACTGCGTTTAGGTTGTACCAATAAATGATTAGCTCTAAGTATATCAAAGAATTTATCTCTTCCAATCTTCATCAAATGGAGTTGATCCAATAAAAGATAATAGAGCTTTCTAGCACCTATTCTAGGCATTAATTGCCTAAGATCATTAACCATTAAAACAACTTCTTTAGCTTTATTTTGTTTAATTGTTGTTCTTTTAATTTTTCGATAATAAACCTGTCTGTCTATCCCGAACAAATAACAGGTAAATCCTATTGTTTGTTGTTCTCTTTCTTTGAAATGGGTGATTGTTCGGGCACAGAGTTTTTTCGGATATCAATATGATATTCTTTTTCCGCTAAATCAATCATCATATCAAATAAGATTGCTTTCTTGTCTGCAACAAAAGCCTGTCTTTCCAGGAGTGCCTTTTGTTTCTCTAAAAGTTTGACTTGAGCTTCAAGCTCCATAATCTTTTGTTCAGGTGTTTTTGCCATTTTCATAGAGGTTTGGTTTTCCCAATCAAAGTTACCAAATTTCCTAAGCCATTGGACAACTGTGCTTTTGCATTGGATGCCGTACTGCTTTGTAGCCTCCGTTGCTGTGAGTTCTCCGCGTTCTATTTCCTGAACAACTTGTAATTTAAAAGACATAGAGTAGTCTTTTTGTGTACGCTTTACATAGCGTATTTCTTGAGGTACTTCCATAATGA
>NZ_CADCST010000010.1 GCF_902804485.1 Flavobacterium collinsii
AATCATTCATTGTTGTGTATTGGCTAAGGAAGATACAGTTAACAGTAAACGTCTGATTGGTTATGTTGTTGTTGAAGGTAAGCTGGACAGGGTTGCTTTGCAGGAACAGTTGAAATTAAGTTTACCGGAGTATATGGTTCCTATGATTTGGGTTGAGTTGGCAGAACTGCCGTTAACGTCAAATGGAAAGCTGGATAAGAAAGCTTTGCCGGATCCTGATAGTTCAGATTTGTCTACGAAAGAATATGTGGCTCCAGTGACAGATACAGAACACCAATTGGTTCAAATTTGGGAGAATTTGTTGGGAATAGAGAAGGTTGGAGTTCATGATAACTTTTTTGAGTTGGGAGGTCATAGTCTACTGGCTACCCGATTGGTATCGATGATCCGAAAGGGATTATCCATAGAAATATCTATCAGGGAAGTCTTTGAATACGCGACGATCGCAACGTTAAGTTCGCATGTATCATCTCAATCAAAAGGAGTATTATTACCTGCTGTTGTCTTAGAAGACCGCTCAGGACGAATTCCTTTGTCTTTCAGTCAGGAGCGATTGTGGTTTTTGGATCAGTTAGAAGGCAGTGTTGCTTATCATATTCCTATTGTACTTCGACTTGAAGGAGCGTTAGATACATCGATATTAGAACAAACGCTTCAAAGTATTGTATCTCGTCATGAGGTTTTGCGTACTATTCTGTTATCAGAAGATGGTATAGGGTATCAGGAAGTC
>NZ_CADCST010000011.1 GCF_902804485.1 Flavobacterium collinsii
GGATAAAGATTGGGCGAAGATCTCTGTTAATCCTACAACGGCTCTAAACGTTGCATTATCACCAAGTCATCTGGCTTATGTAATTTATACCTCAGGTAGTACAGGCAAGCCAAAAGGAGTAATGAATGAGCACGGTGGTATCGTAAATCGATTGTTATGGACCCAATCACATTATAAATTAAACTCTGAAGACACGATTCTTCAAAAGACATCTTTTAGTTTTGATGTTTCTGTATGGGAATTATTATGGTCTGTCACGTGTGGTTCCAGATTGGTTTTTGCCAAGGCTGAAGGTCATAAGGATGCTATTTATCTGAAAAGAATAATTGAAGAGTATAGTATCACTACAATTCATTTTGTTCCTTCGATGTTGAATGTTTTTTTGAGTTTTATAGAACCGGGAGACTGTAGTTCTTTAGAACGTGTTCTATGTAGTGGCGAAGCTTTGCAATTGGACCAGATTGTTATGTTTAGGGAGAAATTCAGTCAAGTACGTTTAGACAATTTATATGGTCCTACTGAGGCAGCGATCGATGTAAGTTCATGGGAAGTACCATTGAAAGATTCCCTTTCAGGTGTTTTAATTGGTCAGCCTGTAGACAATACTAGTTTATATGTTGTGGATGATAGTCATCAACTTTTACCAATTGGAGTAGTTGGAGAGTTATGCATTGGAGGAATTCAGGTCGCTCGTGGTTATCTGAACAAAGAAGAGTTAACCCGGGAGAAGTTTATAGAAAATCCATTTAAAGAGGGCGATAGAATTTATAAGACGGGAGATTTA
>NZ_CADCST010000012.1 GCF_902804485.1 Flavobacterium collinsii
AAGTATGGAAGATAACCATAAGATTCTGGCAGATTATAAGGATATTGATGTTTTACTATTGGATAAAGATTGGGCGAAGATCTCTGTTAATCCTACAACGGCTCTAAACGTTGCATTATCACCAAGTCATCTGGCTTATGTAATTTATACCTCAGGTAGTACAGGCAAGCCAAAAGGAGTAATGATTGAGCATACAAATGTTATAAATCTAATTACTTCTCAGATTAACAAATTTAATATTGATTCAAGTGATATTGTTTTACAGTTTTCAAATTTCATATTTGATGCTTCAGTTGAACAGATTTTTATAGGATTATCTAGTGGTAGTAAATTGATTTTTATAAATAAAGAAAAAAATCTTTATACAGAAAATTTACTTGATTTTATTGATAATCAAAAAATAACACATTTTCATACTACTCCAAGTATGTTAAGTACTTTGAGTGTAAGGACAGATTTACAATCTTTGAAAAGGATTGTTGTCGGAGGAGAGATTTGTAATAAAGATTTAATAGTAAAGTGGAATAAGGGATATGAATTTTATAATGAGTACGGACCAACAGAAACAACAGTAACGTCTACCCTATCTTTTTATGATAGGTATATTATTGATATTAAAGAAATCGGTATTGGAACTCCTATAAACAATACTCAGATCTATATTTTAGATTCACAAATGAGCTTATTACCTATTGGTGTAGTTGGTGAGCTATGTGTAAGTGGAGCAGGGGTTGCCCGTGGTTATCTGAATCAGGAGGAATTAACCCGAGAGAAGTTTATAGAGAATCCATTTAAAGAGGGCGATAGAATTTATAAGACGGGAGATTTAGCACGTTGGCTCCCTGATGGTAATCTGGAGTTTATTGGCAGAAAGGATAATCAGGTTAAAATCCGTGGTTATCGAATAGAGCTTGGTGAAATCGAGAATGTATTGTCATCGGTACGTGGAATCAGCCAGTGCTGTGTATTGGCTAAAGAGGATTCAAATGATACCAAACGGTTGGTTGGTTATGTTGTTGTTGAAGGTAAGCTGGACAGGGCCGCTTTGCAGGAACAGTTGAAATTAAGTTTACCGGAGTATATGGTTCCGATGATCTGGGTTGAGTTGGCAGAGCTGCCGTTGACGTCAAATGGAAAACTGGACAGAAAAGCTTTACCGGATCCAGATAGTTCAGATTTGTCTACAAAAGAATATGTGGCTCCACGTACAGAGACAGAAAACCAATTGGTTCAAATCTGGGAGAATTTGTTGGGAATAGAGAAGGTTGGAGTTCATGATAACTTTTTTGAGTTAGGAGGTCATAGTCTACTGGCTACCCGATTGGTATCGATGATCCGTAAAGAGCTTTCCATAGAAATATCTATCAGGGAAGTCTTTGAATATACGACGATCGCAACGTTAAGTTTACATGTATCATCTCAATCAGCTGGGATATTACTACCTGCAGTTATTGTAGAGAATCGTCCGCAGCAGATTCCTTTGTCTTTCAGTCAGGAGCGATTGTGGTTTTTGGATCAGTTGCAGGGAAGTAGTAGTGAATATCACATTCCTACTGTTCTTCATCTGGAAGGGGCCTTAGACGCATCGATATTAGAACAAACGCTTCAAAGTATTGTATCTCGTCATGAGGTTTTGCGTACTATTCTTTTGTCAGAAGATGGTATAGGGTATCAGGAGATAATAAGTCCAAAGGACTGGATATTGGATCAGGTTGATATAACAGATACTTCATCATTTGAAAGTCTGTTACAAAATTATCTGATGACGCCTTTTGATTTATCAAAAGATTATAAATTAAGAGCTTGTCTGTATGATTTAGGAAACCAAGAGTATATCTTAGCTTGTGTATTTCATCATATTGCCAGTGACGGCTGGTCAAGCAGTATTTTGGTAAATGAATTCATGGAGCTTTACAGCGCGCTTCAATCGGGAAGAGCGGCTGTTTTGCCTGAGCTTTCTTTGCAATATTCAGATTATGCGATCTGGCAGCGAAAATATTTGGAAGGAGCTGTTTTGGACTCTCAGTTATCGTATTGGGAAGAGAAGTTAGAGGGAGTAGGCACTTTATCATTGCCCACAGATTATGCTCGTCCATCG
>NZ_CADCST010000013.1 GCF_902804485.1 Flavobacterium collinsii
CATACCCAAAGCAGAAGAGCAGGAAGACTATGTTCTAACCTCATCTCAGCATCGTTTATGGATACTGAGTCAGTTTGAAGGCGGGAACGAGGCCTACAACATTCCGGGTTCGTTTGAACTCGAAGGTTCTTTAAACCTGAAACATTTGACACAAGCCTTTAAAACCGTTATTAACCGACATGAAATCTTACGAACTTCTTTCAAACGAAATGAGGAAGGAGAAGTGCGCCAATTCATTAGCGATCCTTCGGACATAGACTTTAAAATTGATTATGCCGATTTCACAACAGTGGAAAATCAGCAGGCGACAGTAGAAGAAAGAGTAGAAGAGTGCTATAAACACCAATTTGATTTGGGCAAAGCACCTTTGATCAATTTACATCTGCTTAAATTAGAAGAGAACAGACATTTGTTGCTCTTTAACATGCATCATATCATCAGCGATGGCTGGTCTATGGGAATTTTAAGTAATGAGCTTTTAACACTTTACCATCATCTGGTTCAGGGTATAAACAGCAATTTACCCGAACTGACCATACAATATAAAGACTATGCATCCTGGATGAGAAGCGAAAAACAGCTTTCGAAACT
>NZ_CADCST010000014.1 GCF_902804485.1 Flavobacterium collinsii
GATCTGGAGCATCAAATAGGTTTGTATCTCAATACGCTTGCCATACGAACTCAATTGAAAAAAGAGACCAGTTTTGCAGATCTTGCAGCCTCCCAAAAAGAGACTTTATTGGGAGCTTACGAATATCAGAGTTATCCTTTTGATGTATTGGTGGGCAAACTGAACTTAAAAAGAGACACGAGTCGTACCGCTTTATTTGATATTCTGGTTGTTTTACAAAACCAGGGACAATTGAATAATCTTAATAATGAGGAACTGGCCAATTTTCAGGTAAGTGATTATGAGTTTTCCAGAAAAACATCGCAATTTGATGTGAGTTTCACCTTTGCAGAAACAGAAGGATTAGACCTTACCATTGAATACAATACCGACATCTACGATGCTTATTTGATAGAAAGAATGTTTACTCATTTTGAGAATCTTGTTACGGGAGCTCTGGAACAGCCGGAAATGCCTATTGGTGAGATTGACTACCTCACCAAAGAAGAAGAGCAAGAGTTGTTGGTTGGATTTAATGATACAGCCGTAGCTTATCCAAAAGATAAAACAATAATAGACTTATTTGAAGATCAGGTTGCCGGCACACCAAATAATATTGCTGTTGTATTTGACGAAACACAACTAACATATCAGGAGCTAAATGAAAAGGCAAACCAGTTGGCTTTTTATTTAAGAGATCGATATGCTGTTGAAGCGGATGATTTGATCGGTATAAAGCTTGATAGAAGCGAGAAGATGCTCATCGTTATTCTGGGAATATTAAAATCGGGAGCGGCTTATGTTCCAATAGATGTTAATTATCCTCAGGAGAGGATTGCTTACATCGAGAAGGATAGCAATAGCAAGATTGTTATTGATGAAGAAGCTTTAGG
>NZ_CADCST010000015.1 GCF_902804485.1 Flavobacterium collinsii
GTCGCTCGTGGTTATCTGAACAAAGAAGAGTTAACCCGGGAGAAGTTTATAGAAAATCCATTTAAAGAGGGCGATAGAATTTATAAGACGGGAGATTTAGCGCGTTGGCTCCCTGATGGTACTATAGAATATATTGGAAGAAAAGATAATCAGGTTAAGATTCGTGGTTATCGAATAGAGCTTGGTGAAATCGAGAATGTATTGTCATCGGTACGTGGAATCATCCAGTGCTGTGTATTGGCCAAAGAGGATTCAAATGATAACAAACGTTTGGTTGGTTATGTGGTTTCAGAAGGCAAGTTAGATAAGTCTTACTTGGAGGAGCAATTAAAATTAAGTTTACCCGAGTATATGGTTCCTATGATCTGGGTTGAGTTGGCAGAGATGCCGTTGACTTCAAATGGAAAGCTGGACAGGAAAGCCTTACCGGATGTTGATAGTTCTGATTTGTCCAGGAAGGAATATGTTGCTCCGCGCAGTGATACCGAAAAGCAGCTGGCAGAGATCTGGCAGAATTTGCTTGGCTTAGAGAAGGTGGGTGTTCATGATAATTTTTTTGAGTTAGGAGGCCATAGTTTATTGGCAGTTCAGTTAATTTCCCGTTTACAGAAACTAGGTTTTCATATTGGGGTAAAAGATATTTTTTCAGGGCCAACAATAGCTTTGATTAGTGATAAGTTATCTTCATTATCGTTGGTTTATAGTGTTCCTGTTAATGGTATTAGGGTTGATAGTGATTATATTACTCCATCGATGGTTCCTTTGATTGATTTTAATCAGAGTGATCTGGATGAATTAGTTGGAATGGTTGCTGGAGGAGTTTCCAATATAGCGGATATATATCCTTTATCACCATTACAGGAAGGTATTTATTTTCATCATCTGATGAGTGATCCTAAAGTGGGAGACCCTTATGTTCTAGCTAGTTTACTATCATTTCCAGACAATGATAAGCGTAATTGTTTCATTGAGGCATTGCAATTTGTAGTGAACCGTCATGATGTTTTACGCACCTGTATATTAAGTTTTGGTTTACCTCAAGCAGTTCAGGTGGTATTGCGTGAAGCTCCTTTGTCATTAGAGCATTTGGTTTTGGATAATTCC
>NZ_CADCST010000016.1 GCF_902804485.1 Flavobacterium collinsii
TTGTCGCGTTATAGTGGTCAGGATGATATTTGTGTTGGAACGCCTATTGCGAATCGTACCCAATCAGAGTTAGAGGGCATGATAGGCTTTTTTGTCAATACACTGGCACTTCGCAGTGATCTGAGTGGTAATCCAGACTTTAGGGAACTTTTAAAAAGAGTAAAAGAAACTACACTTGGTAGTTATGATCATCAATTGGCTCCATTTGAGAAAGTAGTAGACCGTGTGGT
>NZ_CADCST010000017.1 GCF_902804485.1 Flavobacterium collinsii
TCTTTGCTGGTTTTTTGATATACAAAATTAGGTGTTTTCATTTTCAAGCTTAAATGTGGTCTTTTTTGATTATAACATTCTACAGATTCTTTAATTAATTTACTTAACTCTACTGCTGATTTACATTTATAGATTAAAAATTCATTCTTTAAAATCCCATTGATTCTTTCTGCTAAAGCATTCTGATAACAATCATATCCATCGGTCATTGATGGCTCAATATTATTCTTTTTTAATTCATTTTGATAAACTTGGGAACAATACTGAAGCCCTCTGTCTGAATGATGTATTAGCGCAAGTTTATTTTTTCTATTCTTAACCGCCATCTTCAAGGCTTTAACAACATTCTCCGCACTCATATCGTCACTTAAATGATATCCGACAATCTTCCTGCTAAAAACGTCTGTAACCAATGAGAGATAATGAGTTCTTTCATAAGATTTCACGTAAGTTATATCGCTAACAAAAACCTGTTCAGGCCTATATATATCAATATCTTTGAGAAGATTAGGATATTTATGAAGCCAGTGTTTAGAAAAAGTCGTTTTAATATAACTTTTTGCAGGCTTTATAAGCAACTGTTCTCTTTTTAGATACTTGAAAAATGCATCTCTTCCGATTTTGATCCCATTTTCAGCAAAACAATCCTCCAATAAAAAATAAAGTTTTCTTGTGCCTAATCTAGGCATTATTCTTCTTTGTTTTTCAACCAGTTCCCTAACTTTGAGTAATTGTTCTTCACGTATGAACAAGCGTGATTCATGCTGATAAATTGATTGTCGGCTTATCCCAAATAATCTACAGGCATAGGACATGCTTATTCCTTTTTCCTGCTGGATGCTTCTGATGGTTTGGGAGAAAACTTTTTTCTGATTTGAGTTCCATATTGACTGTCAGAAATATCAATCATAGTATTAAGAACCATGTTTTTCAGTTTTTCATCTGCCAGTTCTTTTTCTAATCTTTTGATAATCTGTGCCGGAGTTTCTTTTGATTTTGACATAAAAAGAAGATTAGGTTTACTCCAGTCTAAGTTACCAAATTTTCGCAACCAAACCAAAACAGTACTTCTTCCTTGTATGCCGTATTTCTTTTGTGCCTGCTTATAAGTAAGTTCGCCTTTTTCTACCTGAGAAATAACGGCTAATTTAAAGCCTATGTTGTAATCTCTCTGACTGCGTCGCTCTTTTTTAAATTCTGGATTATTCATAAATAAGTCAATTTTATGTCAACTTATTTCAGGACGAGACA
>NZ_CADCST010000018.1 GCF_902804485.1 Flavobacterium collinsii
TCCAGACTTTAGGGAACTTTTAAAAAGAGTAAAAGAAACTACACTTGGTAGTTATGATCATCAATTGGCTCCATTTGAGAAAGTAGTAGACCGTGTGGTCACTACCCGTGATATGAGCATGAGTCCATTGTTTCAGGTGATGTTTGTATTGCAGAATACACCGAAAGGGTCAGAGGAAGTAGAAACAGGTTTAGAAGGGATTTTACTCTCAGGTTATGAATTTGAGAATGTTACATCTCAGTTTGATTTGATATTGAATGTTTCTGAAGGTAATAATGGAATTGGATTAGATATCGTGTATTGCACAGACTTGTTTGATAGGGCTACTATTGATCGTATGATGTTGCATTACAAAGAATTATTGGTTGGTATTGTTTGTGATATCACCAGACCAATAAGCATTCTTCCGATGTTAACAGTAAATGAAGAGCATCAGTTATTGTATTCATTTAATGATACGACAGTTGCTTATCCAAAAAACAAGACATTGGTTGATTTGTTTGAAGAACAGGTGAAGAAGACTCCTGCTGCTATAGCAGTAGTTTATGAGGGAGCAGAGTTAAGTTATAAAGAATTAGATGAGAAGTCAAATCAGCTTGCAAATTATTTATTAACTACTATCTCAATTAATTCGCAGTGTTTAATTGGG
>NZ_CADCST010000019.1 GCF_902804485.1 Flavobacterium collinsii
GTAGTTATGATCATCAATTGGCTCCATTTGAGAAAGTAGTAGACCGTGTGGTCACTACCCGTGATATGAGCATGAGTCCATTGTTTCAGGTGATGTTTGATTTTCACAATGAGGTCGAAAGCTCCAAAGTAGAAAAGCCAAAGTTACAAGATCTTACGATTGCAGGTTATGAGCATTCACATATGACCTCCCAATTTGATTTGATGTTTAGTATATCCGAATCTGATTTGGATATTTCGATAGGAATCGGTTATTGTACGGCTTTGTTTGAGAGATCTACCATTGATCGTATGCTTCTTCATTATAAAGAATTACTTCTTAGTATTGTAAGAGACATTAGGCAGCCTATAAGTGATCTTGGGATGTTGACAAAAGAGGAGGAGTACCAGTTATTGCATTTATTCAATGATACGAGAGTTGCTTATCCTTTGGATCAGACTGTTGTTGATTTGTTCGAAGAGCAAGTTAAGAAGACCCCTTCTGCTATAGCGGTAGTTTATAAGGGAACAGAGTTAACTTATAAGGAATTAGATGAAAAGTCGAATCAATTGGGTCATTATTTAAGAGAGCAGGGGGTTGAGCGTGATACTTTGGTAGGTATTTGTTTGGATCGTAGTGTGGATATGCTTATAGGTATCTTGGGTATTTTAAAATCAGGCGGTGCTTATGTACCGATTAAACCGGATTATCCTGCATCTCGTATTTGCTATATTGCTCAGGATACAGGATGTTCTTTGATGCTTACGGACAGAGTGAATTCAGGTGCATTGGGAGATATGTTATCGGATATTATGATGATCGTATTGGATGGTACTTCAGCTGTGTATTCTAATTGTTCATCAGAATCATTAGGATTAACTTATTTACCTGATTCTTTAAGTTACGTTATTTATACTTCAGGAAGTACAGGATCTCCTAAAGGAGCAATGATTGAGCATTCGGGGTTACTGAACCATCTTCTGGTTATGATAGATGATTTGGATATGGACAGTACGAGCGTTGTAGGCTTTACGGCACCTTTCACCTTTGATATTTCCGTATGGCAATTGTTGAGCGGTTTATTATGCGGAGGACGTATTGCAATCTATAGCGAGTCGATGATACTGAATACTGATGATTTTCAGAATGCCTTATGTTCTTATGGAGTTACCCATCTTCAGTTAGTTCCTTCTTATATATTGAGTTTATTAGAGACAGGATCCAGGAAAGGCTTGGAGGATCTGCGTTATTTTCTGGTTACAGGTGAAACTGCTACGATTTCATTGTTAGAATCCTGGTTTTCGATGTTTCCTTCTGTTGCAGTAGTAAATGCTTATGGGCCAGCCGAGGCATCAGATGATGTTAGTCTTCATGTTATGCATGAGGTACCTTTGGGGGGTGTTGTGCCTATAGGTAAACCAGTTTCGAATATGAAATTGTATGTTGTAGATTCATTTGATAATTTATGTTCACTGGGAGTTACTGGCGAGTTATGGGTTAGTGGGGTAGGTGTAGGTCGTGGTTATCTGAATCAGGAAGAGTTAACCCGAGAGAAGTTTATATCAAGTCCTTTTACAGAAGGCGATAGAATTTATAAGACGGGAGATTTAGCACGTTGGCTCCCTGATGGTAATCTGGAGTTTATTGGCAGAAAGGATAATCAGGTTAAAATCCGTGGT
>NZ_CADCST010000020.1 GCF_902804485.1 Flavobacterium collinsii
GGCGGTAACAGTTACTTTGAGCGATCCTCAAACGCCAACGACCAATAAAACCACACAGGAATTCTGTAAAGTGGATAATATGAAAGTTTCTGATTTGGCTACGACTGAATCAGGAGTGACTTGGTACGATGCTGCAACAGCAGGAAATATAATAGCTTCAACAGCAGTTTTAGAAAATAACAAAATCTATTATGGTTCTCTAAAAGTTGGTACTTGCGAGAGTCCAACAAGATTGGCGGTAACAGTAACTTTGAGTGATCCTCAAACACCAACTACAAATCAAACTACTCAGGAATTCTGTAAAATAGACAATAAGAAGGTATCTGATTTGGCTACGACTGAATCAGGAGTGACTTGGTACGATGCGGCAACAGCAGGAAATGTTGTACCAGCCACGACAACTTTAGAAAACAATAAGATCTATTACGGTTCTCTAAAAGTAGGAACATGCGAAAGCCCGACAAGATTGGCGGTAACGGTTACTTTGAGCGATCCTCAAACACCAACGACTGCCAATACCACACAGGAATTCTGTAAAGTGGATAATAAGAAAGTTTCTGATTTGGCTACGACTGAATCAGGAGTGACTTGGTACGATGCGGCAACAGCAGGAACTGCACTCGCTTCAACAACTGTTTTAGAAAACAATAAAGTGTATTACGGTTCATTAAAAGTAGGAACTTGTGAAAGCCCAACAAGATTGGCGGTAACCGTTACTTTGAGTGATCCTCAAACGCCAACGACAAATCAAACGACACAAGAATTCTGCAAAGTGGATAATAGAAAAGTTTCTGATTTGGCTACGACTGAATCAGGAGTGACTTGGTACGATGCTGTAACAGCAGGAAATGTTATCGCTTCAACAGCAGTTTTAGAAAACAATAAAGTTTATTACGGTTCTCTAAAAGTAGGAACCTGCGAGAGTCCAACAAGATTGGCTGTAACAGTTACTTTGAGTGATCCAAAAACGCCAACAACTGCGAATACTACACAGGAATTCTGTAAAATAGACAATAAGAAGGTATCTGATTTGGCTACAACAGAAAGTGGTGTAACATGGTACGATGCGGCAACAGCAGGAAATGTTGTACCAGCAACGACAATATTAACCAATGGAATGGTTTATTACGGTTCTCTAAAAGAAGGAACATGCGAAAGCCCGACAAGATTGGCGGTGACAGTTACTTTGAGTGATCCTCAAACACCAACGACAGCCAATACCACACAGGAATTCTGTAAAGTGGATAATAAAAAAGTTTCTGATTTGGCTACGACAGAAAGTGGTGTAACATGGTATGATGCTGCCACAGCAGGAAATGTTGTACCATCAACGGCAATATTAACCAACGGAACGGTTTATTACGGTTCATTAAAAGTAGGAACTTGCGAAAGCCCAACAAGATTGGCGGTAACGGTTACTTTGAGTGATCCTCAAACGCCAACTACAAATCAAACTACTCAGGAATTCTGTAAAGTGGATAACAAAAAAGTTTCTGATTTGGCTACAACAGAATCAGGAGTGACTTGGTACGATGCGGCTACAGCAGGAAATGTTGTACCATCAACGACAACATTAACCAACGGAACGGTTTATTATGGTTCATTAAAAGTGGGCACTTGCGAAAGCCCGACAAGATTGGCGGTGACAGTTACTTTGAGTGATCCTCAAACACCAACGACAGCCAATACCACACAGGAATTCTGTAAAATAGACAACAAAAAAGTTTCTGATTTGGCTACCACTGAATCAGGAGTGACTTGGTACGATGCTGCCACAGCAGGAAATATAATAGCTTCAACAGCAGTTTTAGAAAATAACAAAATCTATTACGGTTCTCTAAAAGTTGGTACTTGCGAGAGCCCAACAAGATTGGCTGTAACGGTTACTTTGAGTGATCCGCAAACGCCAACGACAAATCAAACGACACAGGAATTCTGTAAAGTGGATAATAAAAAAGTTGCTGATTTGGCTACAACAGAACAAGGAGTGACGTGGTATGATGCTGTAACAGCAGGAAATGTTATCGCTTCAACAACCGCTTTAGAAAACAATAAAGTTTATTACGGTTCTTTAAAAGTGGGCACTTGCGAAAGCCCAACAAGATTGGCTGTAACGGTTACTTTGAGTGATCCTCAAACGCCAACAACCGCCAATACCACACAGGAATTCTGTAAAATAGATAATAAAAAAGTGTCTGATTTGGCTACCACTGAACCAGGAGTGACTTGGTACGATGCGGCAACAGCAGGAAATGTTATCGCTTCGACAACAGTTTTAGAAAACAATAAAGTGTATTACGGTTCTCTAAAAGTTGGCACTTGCGAAAGCCCAACAAGATTAGCCGTAACAGTTACTTTAAGTGATCCAAAAACACCAACGACAAATCAAACCACACAGGAATTTTGTATAATAGACAACAAAAAAGTTTCTGATTTGGCTACGACTGAATCAGGAGTGATTTGGTACGATGCGGCAACAGCAGGAAATGTTATCGCTTCAACAACTGTTTTAGAAAATAACAAAATCTATTACGGTTCATTAAAAGTAGGAACATGCGAAAGCCCGACAAGATTGGCGGTGACGGTTACTTTGAGTGATCCTCAAACGCCAACTACAAATCAAACTACTCAGGAATTCTGTAAAATAGACAATAAGAAAGTTGCTGATTTGGATACCACTGAATCAGGAGTGACTTGGTACGATGCGGCAACAGCAGGAAATATTGTACCAGCAACGACAACATTAACCAATGGAACGGTTTATTACGGTTCTCTAAAAGTTGGTACTTGTGAGAGTCCAACAAGATTGGCTGTAACGGTTACTTTGAGTGATCCTCAAACACCAACTACAAATCAAACTACTCAGGAATTCTGTAAAGTGGATAATAAAAAAGTTTCTGATTTGGCTACGACTGAATCAGGAGTGACGTGGTACGATGCGGCAACAGCAGGAAATGTTGTACCATCAACGACAACATTAACCAACGGAATGGTTTATTACGGTTCTCTAAAAGTAGGAACGTGCGAAAGCCCGACAAGATTGGCTGTAACGGTTACTTTGAGTGATCCTCAAACACCAACTACAAATCAAACTACTCAGGAATTCTGTAAAATAGACAACAAAAGAGTTGCTGATTTGGCTACGACTGAATCAGGAGTGACTTGGTACGATGCTGCCACAGCAGGAAATGTTGTACCATCAACTCAAGCACTAACTGATGGGACAATCTATTACGGTTCTCTAAAAGTAGGAACTTGTGAAAGCCCAACAAGATTGGCTGTCACAGTTACTTTAAGCGATCCTCAAACGCCAACGACAGCCAATACCACACAGGAATTCTGTAAAGTGGATAATAAGAAAGTTTCTGATTTGGCTACGACTGAATCAGGAGTGACTTGGTACGATGCGGCAACAGCAGGAAATATTGTACCATCAACGACAATATTAACCAACGGAACGGTTTATTATGGTT
The DNA here is from genome assembly GCF_902804485.1 of Flavobacterium collinsii. GTDB lineage: Bacteria > Bacteroidota > Bacteroidia > Flavobacteriales > Flavobacteriaceae > Flavobacterium > Flavobacterium collinsii. The sequence continues at coordinate 3,474 of NZ_CADCST010000020.1, forward strand.
CATTAAAAGTTGGCACTTGCGAAAGTCCAACAAGATTGGCGGTAACGGTTACTTTGAGTGATCCTCAAACGCCAACGACAAATCAAACGACACAGGAATTCTGTAAAGTGGATAATAAGAAAGTTGCTGATTTGGCTACGACAGAATCAGGAGTGACTTGGTATGACGCTGCCACAGCAGGAACTGCA
>NZ_CADCST010000021.1 GCF_902804485.1 Flavobacterium collinsii
CAAGTATTTTCGCTGCCAGATCGCATAATCTGAATATTGCAAAGAAAGCTCAGGTAAAACAGCCGCTCTTCCCGATTGAAGCGCGCTGTAAAGCTCCATAAACTCATTTACCAAGATACCACCTGACCAGCCATCACTGGCAATATGATGCAGCACACAAGCCAATATATATTTTTGATCTCCTAAATCATACAAACAAGCTCGTAACTTATAATCTGCTGACAAATCAAAAGGAGCCATCAGATAATCCTGAAGGATATTTTCAAATAATGATCTATCACTTATTTCAACCTGATCAAGAATCCACTCCTTTTCACTTATGACTTCCTGATATCCTATACCATCTTCTGATAACAGAATGGTACGCAAAACCTCGTGACGTGATACAATACTTTGAAGCGTTTGTTCCAATATCGATGTGTCTAACGCTCCTTCCAAACGAAGTACAATAGGAATATGATAAGCAACACTGCCTTCTAACTGATCTAAAAACCACAATCGTTCCTGGCTGAAAGATAAAGGAATCCGTCCTGAGCGGTCTTCTATGACAACAGCAGGTAGTAACACTCTCTCTGATTGAACTGATACATGTGTAGCTAAAGCTGAGATAGTATTGTATTGAAATATTTCCCTGATAGATACCTCTATAGACAATTCCTTTCGGATCATCGATACCAATCGGGTAGCTAGTAAACTATGCCCCCCCAACTCAAAAAAGTTATCATGAACTCCAACCTTCTCTACTCCCAACAAATTCTCCCAAATTTGAGCCAATTGGTGTTCTGTATCTGTCACTGGAGCAACATATTCTTTTACATATAATTCTAAACCATCAGGATCCGGCAAAGCTTTCTTATCCAGCTTTCCGTTTGAGGTAAGTGGCATCTCTTCCAACTCAACCCAGATCATAGGAACCATATACTCAGGCAAACTTAATTTCAACTGTTCCTGTAAAGCAGCCCTGTCCAGCTTGCCTTCAACAACAACATAACCAATCAGACGTTTACTGTTAACTGTATCTTCCTTAGCCAATACACAACAATGAATGATTCCTGACACTGATGAGAGAGCATTCTCTATTTCACCAAGCTCTATTCGATAACCACGAATCTTAACCTGATCATCTTTTCTGCCTATAAATTCTATAGTACCATCAGCAAGCCAACGAGCCAAATCTCCCGTCTTATAAATTATATCTCCCTCTTTAAATGGATTCTCTATAAACTTCTCTCGGGTTAATTCTTCCTGATTCAAATAACCTCGACCTAATCCTGATCCTCCAACACATAATTCTCCAACTACTCCAATGGGTAAAAGCTCCAATTTTGAATCTAAGATATAGGCCTGACTATTTTTAATAGGTTTACCAATAGGAAGGTTCTTATAAGTAACTTCATCAATACTGTAAGTCGTAGAAAAAGTAGTGTTTTCTGTAGGTCCATAACCATTGACAATATGTAGCTCTGGATAATGTTCTTTTAATTTATTGGTATAAGCAAACAAAACCACGTCTCCTCCTACTAATAAATCAGTCAAATTTTCAAAAACACATATATCATCTTCAACTATTTGATGAAACCAAGAAGCCGTCATCCACATAGTGGTAACCCTATGTTTTATAATAAGGTCTCTCAGACTAACGATGTTTAATAATGAGCTAGTATCTGCTAATATTAATTGCCCTCCATTTAATAAAGTACCAAAAAATTCTAAGGTCGTAGCATCAAAAGAAATAGATCCTGTGGACAACCAGACTGTATCTGAATTTAATGAAATATAATCACAGCTTTTACACAAACTAACAATATTATTATGTGTGATCATCACTCCTTTTGGATTACCTGTAGTTCCTGAAGTGTACATAATATAAGCAACGGAAACTGGCTTTATTCTATAGGATAATTTAGATGTTTCTAAAGCTAATGATTCTGCTATATCTAAGAAAAAAATAAATTCTGAAACAGATAAATTTGACAATAAGGATTCCTCCTTGTAAAGAAGGAAATTCACACCCGAATCCTCTAAAATATAGGATAATCTTTTTGAAGGTAATGAAGGATCTAAAGGAACATAAGTACATCCTGATTTCAGAACCCCTAAGATACTAATGATCATATCGAAACTTCTGTTAAACAAGATTCCTATTCGCGAATCTTCAACCATACCTACAGATTCGAAATAATGAACCAATTGATTCGAACGATCATCGAGTTCCTTATACGTCATAACCTGATCTTCAAAAAACAATGCTATAGCATCAGGAGTCTTCTTCACCTGTTCTTCAAACAAATCAACTATCGTTTTATCCTCAGGATAAATTAATTCAGTATCATTAAAAATATTTAATAACTGCTCCTCCTCCTCTGTACTCAACATCGACAAAGTGCCTACTGGCTGAGTAATATCTCCCAAAATAGAAATCAAAAGCTCTTTGTAATGTAAAAGCATACGATCAATCGTGGACTTATCAAATAAAGCGGTACAATACTCTATAGTCAATATAAGGCCTGAATCTCCTTCAGATGCATTCAATGTTAAATCTGACTTAGAAGTAACAGAGTCAAATTCATAACCTGAAAGAGTAACCCCTTCTAAATCTTTTCCTGATTTCCCTGACTCTTCAGGTGTATTATGCAGTACAAATAAAACTTGAAATAATGGACTCATGCTCATATCACGGGCAGTAATCATTCGATCCACGACCTTTTCAAATGGAGCCAGCTGATGGTCATAGCCCCCAAGTGTAGTTTCTTTTACTCTTTTTAAAAGTTCTCTGAAACTTGGATCACCACTCAGATCACTGCGAAGTGCCAAGATGTTTACAAAAAAGCCTATCATGCCCTCTAACTCTGATTGGGTGCGGTTCGCAATAGAAGTTCCAACACAAATATCATCCTGACCACTATAACGCGACAATAATACCTTAAAGGCTGACAACATCAACATAAATAATGTAACACCTTCTGCCTGACACAAGGCATTTAAAGAATCACTAAGATTCTTATCAAGAGTTAAAGAAACATTCGATCCTGCTGTGCTTTGAATCGATGGACGAACATAATCTGTGGGCAATGATAAAGTACCTACTCCCTCTAACTTCTCTTCCCAATACGATAACTGAGAGTCCAAAACAGCTCCTTCCAAGTGTTTTCGCTGCCAGATCGCATAATCTGAATATTGCAAAGAAAGCTCAGGTAAAACAGCCGCTCTTCCCGATTGAAGCGCGCTGTAAAGCTCCATAAACTCATTTACCAAGATACCCTCTGACCAGTCATCACTGGCAATGTGGTGAAACACACAGGCCAATATATATTTTTGATCTCCTAAATCATACAGACAAGCTCGTAACTTATAATCTGCTGACAAATCAAATGGAGCCATCAGATAATCCTGAAGGATATTTTCAAATAATGATCTATCACTTATTTCAACCTGATCAAGGATCCACTCCTTTTCACTTATGACTTCCTGATACCCTATACCATCTTCTGATAACAGAATAGTACGCAAAACCTCATGACGAGATACAATACTTTGAAGCGTTTGTTCTAATATCGATGTATCTAACGCTCCTTCAAGTCGAAGTACAATAGGAATATGATAAGCAACACTGCCTTCTAACTGATCCAAAAACCACAATCGTTCCTGACTAAAAGACAAAGGAATCCGTCCTGAGCGGTCTTCTAAGACAACAGCAGGTAATAATACTCCTTCTGATTGAATTGATACATGTACTCCTAAAGTTGAAATAGTAGTATATTCAAAAACATCTGCTATTTCAATTTCAATAGACAATTCTTTACGGATCATCGATACCAATCGGGTAGCCAGTAAACTATGGCCTCCCAATTCAAAAAAGTTATCATGAACTCCAACCTTCTCTACTCCCAACAAATTCTCCCAAATTTGAGCCAATTGGTGTTCTGTATCTGTCCGTGGAGCCACATATTCTTTCGTAGACAAATCTGAACTGTCAGGATCTGGCAAAGCTTTCCTATCCAGCTTTCCGTTTGAGGTAAGTGGCATCTCTTCCAACTCAACCCAGATCATAGGAATCATATACTCTGGTAAACTTAATTTCAACTGCTGTTGCAAATAAATCTTATCCAACTTGCCCTGCGAAACTACATAAGCGACCAAACGTTTGATTCCACCTTCATCTTCCCTGGCCAGTACACAACACTGACTAATTTCTGGTATAAAAGATAATACATTCTCAATTTCACCAAGCTCTATTCGATAACCACGGATTTTAACCTGATTATCCTTTCTGCCGATAAACTCCAGATTACCATCAGGGAGCCAACGTGCTAAATCTCCCGTCTTATAAATTCTATCGCCTTCTACAAAAGGACTTGATATAAACTTCTCTCGGGTTAACTCTTCCTGATTCAGATAACCTTGAGCTACTTGAACACCTCCAATGCATAACTCCCCTACTACTCCAATAGGAATAATATTTTGAGTTTCATCCATAATATAAATTTGAGTATTAGCTATCGGCTTACCTATATTTATACTTCCCATTGATCTGTAATTAGTAACCTCCAGAACGCTACAGCCAATTGTTGCCTCAGTTGGCCCATATTCGTTAAACAGTCTTACTGAAAGATCCAATTCTCCAAGATTTTTCAAATCTGATAGTATTAACTGTTCACCTCCTATAATAAACCTTTTCAAATTTACAATCTGTAGCCCTTCAAAAAAGGATAGATGTGCTGGCGTCAACTTGATTGAGTTTATTGAATCATTTAAAACTATATCCTTGAATACTCCACTAATATTATTACTGCTATAAATATGCAATTCTCCACCTGTTAACAATGTTAAATAAATACTAGTTTGCGTCAAATCAAAAGATAGCGAGCTGAACAATGGAAAATTATACGAACCTCCATTTACCCCATAGCAATCAATACTATGATATAAATAGTTAACCAGGTTACTATGGCTCACCATAACACCTTTTGGATTTCCTGTACTGCCTGATGTATAAATAACATAGGCTAAATCTGATACGCTAAGAATAATATCTGCAAAATCTGGTGTTATGAATTCTTTTGATAGTGTGTCAAATTCTATATCTATTGAAAAAATACTTATATCATAATCCATTACCTCGAATAAGCTATCTGAACCTATGATTAATAATTTCATATTAGAATCCCTTATAAGGAATGATTTTCGTGCATCTGGATAATCTTTATCTATAGGCAGATAACATGCTCCTGATTTTAGAATCCCTAATATCGAAATAATCGACCAGATTCCACGATCAATCATCAAACCTACTATATCATTAGTTTTCAAATGATAATTATGTTTTAGATAAAATGCCAAATTAGTCGACTTTTGATCTAATTCACTGTATGTTAATTGCTCTCCCTCAAAAACGACCGCTATAGCGTTTGGAGTACGACTTACTTGCTCTCTAAATAAGTCAACCACTGTCTTATCCAAAGGATAATCTATTATAGTGTCATTGAAAACATTCAGTAACTGATGTTTCTCCCCTATCGTAAGCATAGACAGACTGCCTATGGGCTGGTTAATATCATTTACAATACTTAGAAGTAGTTCCTTATAATGCTGAATAATTCTTTCAATACTTGATTTCTTAAAAAGAGTTGTACAGTACATCATATTCAATGAGATACCACCGCTTTCTTCAGAAATATTAAGCATTAGGTCAAATTGTGATGTGACCATATCAAATTCATATTCTGAAATTGTTATACCGTCGAGACCTTCCCTTGCACCCGATATACCTGAATTACTCTGTAATGCAAAGAATACCTGAAACAATGGCGTTATGCTCATGTCACGCGTAGTGACGACACGATCTACTACCTTCTCAAATGGGACCAGCTGATGATCATAACTACTAAGTGTAGTTTCTTTTACTCTTTTTAAAAGTTCCCTGAAATCTGGATTACCACTCAGATCACTGCGAAGCGCAAGTGTATTGACAAAAAAGCCTATCATGCCCTCTAGCTCTGATTGGGTACGATTCGCAATAGGCGTTCCGACGCAAATATCATCCTGACCGCTATAACGAGATAACAAAACCTTAAAAGCTGACAGCATCACCATAAAAAGTGTAACACCTTCTCTCTGACATAAGATATTCAGCGATTTGCTAAGTTCTTTATCCAACACAAAAGAAATAACTGACCCTGCTGTACTCTGAACAGAATTGCGAGGATAATCTGTTGGTAACAATAAGGTATCAACTCCCTTAAGTTTCTCTTCCCAATACGACAGCTGCGATTCCAAAACAACTCCTTCCAGGTATTTTCGCTGCCAGATCGCATAATCCGAATATTGCAAAATGAGTTCTGGCAAAACAGCATTTCTTCCGGATTGAAGCGCGCTGTAAAGCTCCATAAACTCATTTACCAAGATACCCCCTGACCAGCCATCACTGGCAATGTGATGCAGTACACAGGCCAATATATATTTTTGATCTCCTAAATCATACAAACAAGCTCGTAACTTATAATCTTTTGATAAATCAAAAGGGATTATCAAGTAATTCTGAAGAATATTTTCAAATAATGATGCATCTATTATTTCAACCTGATCAAGGATCCAATCCTTTGCGCTTATTACCTCCTGATATCCGACGCCATCCTCTGATAGTAGAATCGTACGCAATATTTCATGACGAGATACGATACTTTCAAGAGTCTGTTCCAATATAGATCCATCTAATTCACCTTCCAAACGAAGCACTATTGGAATATGGTACTCTTTACTACCCTGTAATTGATCCAAAAACCATAAACGTTCCTGACTGAAAGACAAAGGAACACGAGTTGGACGATTATCTATATAGGGAGTAATTTTTTCGAGCAATTTTTTTTTGATATTTTTACTCTGATATTTTTCGAGTAAATCTGGTGCTACATTTTCACTCTGATATTTTTTTAAATATTCAATAATCTGTTCTTTATTATTTCTTATTTCCAAAAGTAATTCTGAATCAATTTCCCCATTTGACTTAATGCTTAACGATCCATTATTTAATACCAGCTTTATACCTTCTCTGTTTATTCTCTGAAAAAAACTTAAAAACTCCATATATTACTAAAATTACAATTCAATATTCATACTATACTCATCTATGGAATCATTAAAATTAATTATCTTATAATGTAAATAAGAAGATAATTCATCCACAGTACTAAATTTAAATATCTCTCTAATAGATATTTCTATGGACAACTCATCGCGAATTATTGATACCAGACGGGTTACCAGCAAACTATGACCTCCCAGCTCAAAGAAATTATCATAAATACCTACTTTCTCTACTCCAAGCAAATTCTGCCAAATCTCTGTCAGTTGCTTTTCAGTATCAGTGCGCGGACCAACATATTCTTTTGTAGACAAATCTGAACTATCAGGATCTGGTAAAGCTTTTCTGTCCAGCTTTCCATTTGAGGTTAACGGTATCTCTTCCAGTTCAACCCAAATCATAGGGACCATATACTCAGGCAAACTTAATTTTAACTGTTGCTGCAAATCACCCTTATCCAGCTTGCCCTCCGAAATCACATAACCAACAAGACGTTTGTTACCCCCTGCATCTGCTTTGGCCAATACGCAACACTGGCTGATTCCGGGTATCGATGATAGTACATTCTCAATCTCTCCCAATTCTATTCGGTAACCACGAATTTTAACCTGGTTATCTTTCCTGCCAATATACTCTATATTTCCATCAGCAAGCCAACGCCCTAAATCCCCTGATCGGTATAATCGGTCTGTTGCTACAAAAGGATTTTCTATAAACTTTTCTCTGGTTAATTCTTCCCTGTTTAGATAACCTCTGGCTACTCCAGCTCCACCTACACATAGTTCTCCGATAACTCCCACCGGTACCAAATTTAAATTGTCATCTAAAATATAACAACCTAAAGTAGGAATAGCGGAACCTATCATACTAACAGGATTTAACATGTCTTCTGCATTAAGCTCTTTATAAGTAACATGCACCGTGGTCTCCGTTATTCCATACATGTTAATCATTTTACAATCAACATAAGACGCTTTCCAGTCTTGTAAATAAATAGGATTCAAGGCTTCTCCTCCAAATATTACATAACGAAGCGAATGATTAAAACCTCCCGTGAGAAATTCCTGTTGAAGTGCATAAAACGATCCGGGGGTTTGATTTAAAACTGTTACCCCTTCACTTATCAATAATTCCTTAAACGAAATAGCATCTTTTGTTACTGCTTTTGGTACAACTACCAATCGACCTCCGTGAAGCAGGGCACCATACATCTCCCATACCGAGAAATCAAAACAAAATGAATGAAACAATGTCCACACATCATTAGTCCCAAAATCAAATAAATAAGATTCATTCTTAAACAAACGAACAACATTACTATGGCTTATCAAGACACCTTTGGGATTACCCGTACTTCCTGAGGTATAAATTACATAAGCCAGATGACTTGGTGATAATGCAACGTTTAATGCTGTTGTAGGATTAACAGAGATCTTCGCCCAATCTTTATCCAATAGTAAAACATCAATATCCTTATAATCTGCCAGAATCTTATGGTTATCTTCCATACTTAATACCAGTTTAATACCGGCATCAACAAGCATATAACCAATACGATCCGACGGGTAATCAGGATCAACAGGCACATAAGCACCCCCTGATTTTAAAATACCCAAGATACCTATAAGCATCTCCAGACTACGCTCCAGACAAATACCTACCAAAGTATCCGGCTCAACTCCCTGTTCTATTAAATAATGACCCAGTTGATTCGACTTCTCGTTTAACTCCCTATAACTTAATGTTTCTCCTTCATAAACCACAGCTATAGCATCAGGAGTCTTCTTCACCTGTTCTTCGAACAAATCAACTATCGTTTTATCTTTTGGATAAGCAACTGTTGTATCATTGAATAAATGCAATAGTTGGTATTCTTCCTCTTTTGTCAACATCGACAAACTGCCTACTGGCTGGTCGATATCAATTACAATACTAACTAGTAATTCTTTATAGTGCAAAAGCATACGATCAATGGTAGCCCTATCAAACAAAGCGGTACAATACACTATACCTACTATAATACCGTCATTATTTTCAGAAACAGTCAATGTTAGGTCAACTTTCGAATTAAAAGTATCAAACTCATAACCTGAAAGTGTAACTCCTTCCAAACCTTTTCCTGTTTTACCCGAATTTTCTAACGCATTCTGCAGTACGAACATCACCTGAAACAATGGACTCATGCTCATATCACGGGTAGTGACCACACGGTCTACTACTTTCTCAAATGGAGCCAATTGATGATCATAACTACCAAGTGTAGTTTCTTTTACTCTTTTTAAAAGTTCCCTAAAGTCTGGA
>NZ_CADCST010000022.1 GCF_902804485.1 Flavobacterium collinsii
AAGAAAATACGCTTATTAACCAACGGATTGGCCATTGGAGATTATATCCAAAACGATCAAAACGTACTGATCAACACCGTTCCTTCTGTGGTTCACACGCTTATCGAAAAAGGGACTTCCTTTGAAAATGCGGTTGGAATTAACCTTGCAGGGGAAGCTTTTCCGGTGAGTATCGCCAATCATTTCAAAGATTCAGGGATTGCTCTGAGAAACTTATATGGTCCTTCAGAAGATACTACTTATAGCAGTTATTACAGAGTTGAAGGTTCTTATGAGAGTTCAGTTCCTGTTGGAAAAGCGATAGACAACACTCAGTTTTACATTCTCTCAGATGCTTTGGCCTTACAGCCAGTGGGAGTTATTGGAGAAATCTGTATTTCTGGTGATGGATTGTCCAGAGGCTATTTGTACCA
>NZ_CADCST010000023.1 GCF_902804485.1 Flavobacterium collinsii
TCTACTACGGCTTTAACCAGCGGTACTTATTATGCTGTAATCAAAGATCCAACTACGACTTGTGAAAGCGCAGTAAGATTGGCGGTAACCATCAGTGTAACCGATCCTGGTACACCAACTTTGGTAACAGCCGGCACACAAAACTTCTGTTTGGTAAATGCACCAACATTTGCAAGTGTTCAGTTTAACGAAGCCAACATCTTTTGGTACACAGCTTTAACCGGTGGAACAGTGATTCCATCTACTACAGCTTTAACCAGCGGTACTTATTATGCGGTAATCAAAGATCCTACTACGACTTGTGAGAGCGCAGTAAGATTGGCGGTAACCATTAGTGTA
>NZ_CADCST010000024.1 GCF_902804485.1 Flavobacterium collinsii
TCATCTGGTTCAGGGTATAAACAGCAATTTACCCGAACTGACCATACAATATAAAGACTATGCATCCTGGATGAGAAGCGAAAAACAGCTTTCGAAACTAAAAGAATCAGAAGCCTACTGGCTTAACATATTTAGCGGAGACCTGCCGGTACTGGAACTTCCAACTCCTAAAATGAGGCCAAAAGTAAAGACCTATGCAGGAGATTCCATCACCCATAGCTTCACCAAAGAAGCAAGTAATAATTTACAATCCTTTTCAGAACAGCACCAGGCCAGTCTTTTTATGGTTTTAATGGCGGGAATAAACGGATTACTATCCAGATATTCCAACACCAGAGACCTTATTTTAGGAACTCCCGTAGCAGGAAGAGAACACAGTGATTTAGAAAACCAAATCGGACTCTATCTCAACACACTGGCCATTCGAACCACATTTGAAGAAATAGCCAGTTTTGAAACCCTGCTGGAAACACAAAAAGACACCTTGTTAAATGCCTATTCGCATCAGGAGTATCCATTGGATAATCTGGTAGAAGAACTGGGATTAGGAAGAGATACCAGCCGATCGGCACTTTTTGATGTACTGGTTGTATTGCAAAACCAACAAGATCTGTTTGCATCAGATCAGCAAATAGAGGGATTAACCCTAACACCCTACAAAGGCTATCAAAGAAAAGTAAGTCAGTTTGATTTAAGCTTCATTTTTTCAGAGAAAGAAGGACAATTGATTTTACACATCGAATACAACATCGATATTTATGAGGCAGAATTTGTAGCACGCTTAGCCGAGCATTTGGAAACCTTTTTAACAGAAGCTATCCAAAATCCAAGTCAAAAAGTAGACAGTCTGAACTATTTGGGTACTGGCGAAAAAACGCAATTGCTGTATGATTTTAACGATACTACAGTGGAGTATCCCAACACCACGATGGTCGATCTGTTTGTAAATCAGGCAAGAAAAACCCCGGAACAAATTGCTCTGGTAACCGACGATAAAACTTTTACTTACCAAGAACTCGATGAGTTGTCGAACGAACTCTCGCATTATTTGTTGAGTAATTACAATCTGGGAATAGAAGATCTGGTAGGTGTGAAATTAGGCCGCACAGAATGGCTTCCTCTTGCTTTACTGGCTGTTTTAAAATCGGGCTGTGCTTATGTTCCAATCGATCCGAACTATCCGGCGCAGCGTATTGCCTACATTGAGCAAGACAGTAAATGTAAAGTGACCATAGACGAGGCTTTTATAAAAGCATTTAACCAATCGGCATCCATTTCAAAAGCACTTCCGCAGATTACTTTTAACCCAGATAACCTGGCGTATATCATTTACACCTCAGGCTCAACGGGCAAACCAAAAGGAGTAATGATTACCCATCAGAATGCTTCAAAAATGCTGCACTGGTCACAGAGAGAATTTAGTGATACCAACTTTGAGATCCTCTATGCAGTAACTTCACATTGTTTTGATTTATCGGTTTATGAGTTTTTCTATCCGCTTAGTATCGGCAAGAAAATACGCTTATTAACCAACGGATTGGCCATTGGAGATTATATCCAAAACGATCAAAACGTACTGATCAACACCGTTCCTTCTGTGGTTCACACG
>NZ_CADCST010000025.1 GCF_902804485.1 Flavobacterium collinsii
AATGATACGGCAGTTGCTTATCCAAAAGATAAGACTGTAGTTGATTTGTTTGAAGAGCAAGTGAAGAAGACCCCTGATGCTATAGCTGTTGTTTATGAAGGAGAAGCATTAAGTTATAGGGAGTTAAATGAGAAGTCGAATCAACTGGGTCATTATTTAATAGAACAGGGAGTTGAGCCTGATACTTTGGTAGGTATTTGTTTGGAGCGTAGTCTGGAGATGCTTATAGGTATCTTGGGTATTTTAAAATCAGGGGGTGCTTATGTGCCTGTTGATCCTGATTATCCGTCGGATCGTATTGGTTATATGCTAGATGATGCCGGCATCAAACTGGTATTAAGTATGGAAGATAACCATAAGATTCTGGCAGATTATAAGGATATTGATGTTTTACTATTGGATAAAGATTGGGCGAAGATCTCTGTT
>NZ_CADCST010000026.1 GCF_902804485.1 Flavobacterium collinsii
TGTAAAGGTTAGATATTTCGGTAACAAAATTTAACTTTAATAAATTTTGTTGCGATGAGAAATAATAGTCAAGATTCCACTTTAGAACGAAACTATTTAGAAAAGTATCGTTTTTTGATAAAAGAATATGAACAGGTAAAAAACAAGACTCATCCTTTGCATAAAAAAGCAATGGATTTTTATACAGCAAACGACACTTGCCGAAAGAGTTTTTTAAAGTATTATAATCGATATAAACAAAGTGGAAAACCTATAGATTTACTGCCACAAAAACGTGGTCCAAGATACAAAACCAGAAGACCGTTGCCTTTTATAGAACAAAAAGTAATTGAATTACGAGAAAAAGGAAACAACAAATATGAAATTGTTAGTATCTTAAAGCCCAAATTAGGAAAGCATACACCTTCGTATTCTGGAGTTTATAATATTTTAAAACGTAATAAAATAAATAGATTAACTCCGAAGATTAAAAAGAATCATCAAAAAATAATCAAGGAAAGAATGGGACAACTTGGTCATATTGATTGCCATTATTTGAGCAAAAGTATAATTAAAGGAGAAAATAAAAAACTCTATTTAGTGTGTATAATTGATGATTACAGTCGGATCGCCTGGGCTGAATTAGTTGCTGACATCACTAGTTTAACTGTTATGTTTGCAGCATTAAAATGCTTAAACATTTTAAGTGATCATTATGAAATAAAATTTGAAGAGATTTTATCTGATAATGGACCAGAATTTGGACCCAAAACTAGCAAAGTAAAAAACAACCATCCTTTTGAGAGAATGTTAATGGAATTAGGAATTGTGCACAGATATACAAGGCCATACAGACCACAGACAAACGGCAAGGTTGAACGCTTTTGGAGAACTCTTGAAGATGATTTATTAAGAGATACAGATTTTGATTCTCAAGAAGAATTAAAAGAGGAACTATTACAATATTTATACTATTATAATCATGAAAGACCACATCAGGGAATTGATGGAAAAAAGCCAATTGAAATGATAAATCCGTTACCGAAATAAGTAACTTTTACA
>NZ_CADCST010000027.1 GCF_902804485.1 Flavobacterium collinsii
TTTCAAAACAGATCAGTCCGGAGATGTTCGACAATACATCGTACCCACAGAGCAAGTCAACTTTACGATAGCAGAGCAGGACTATAGTGCAAGAGAAAATCAGGGAGAAGCCATTGCAGATTATTTACAAGCAATAAACAATGAGCCTTTCGATTTAGAACAAGCACCACTTGTCAGAGCTTCTTTAATCAAATTAAAAGAAGAAGAGCATGTGTTTTTCTTATCCCTTCATCATATTATTGGAGACGGATGGTCAATAGAAGTCTTGATATCAGAGGTTGTGAAAACCTACAATGCACTAACGCAAGGCACCGAAATAGCCTTACCGGAATTAAGCCTTCAGTACAAAGACTATGCAGTGTGGCTCAATGACGAAATACAGCAGGAGCAATATCAGGCATCCGAAGATTATTGGCTAGAACAATTTGCAGGCGAGTTACCGGTATTGGATTTACCAAGTTTTAAAACCCGTCCATTAATTCAGACTTATAATGGTGATAGTCTTACACACCGGTTTTCGAGAGTATTTTTAGATAAATTAAAAAGATTCTCAAAAGAACAGGACCTTACCTTGTTTATGAGTTTAATGGCAGGAATAAATGCTTTGTTGCATAAATATACAGGTCAGGACGACATCATAATTGGAACCCC
>NZ_CADCST010000028.1 GCF_902804485.1 Flavobacterium collinsii
AATAGTACGCAAAACCTCATGACGTGATACAATACTTTGAAGCGTTTGTTCTAATATCAATGTATCTAATGCTCCTTCCAGATGAAGAACAGTAGGAATATGATAAGCAACACTGCCTTCTAACTGATCCAAAAACCAAAGTCGCTCCTGACTGAAAGACAAAGGTATCCGTCCTGAGCGGTCTTCTACGACAACAGCAGGTAGTAATATCCCAACTGATTGAGATGATACATGTAAACTTAACGTCGCGATCGTCGTATATTCAAAGACTTCCCTGATAGATATTTCTATGGAAAGCTCTTTACGAATAATCGATACCAATCGGGTAGCCAGTAAACTATGCCCCCCCAACTCAAAAAAGTTATCATGAACTCCAACCTTCTCTATTCCCAACAAATTCTCCCAAATTTGAGCCAATTGGTGTTCTGTATCTGTCCGTGGAGCCACATATTCTTTTGTAGACAAATCTGAACTATCAGGATCCGGTAAAGCTTTCCTATCCACCTTTCCATTTGACGTCAACGGCAGCTCTGCCAACTCAACCCAGATCATCGGAACCATATACTCCGGTAAACTTAATTTCAACTGTTCCTGCAAAGCGGCC
>NZ_CADCST010000029.1 GCF_902804485.1 Flavobacterium collinsii
GGAAAAATAGACAGAAATGCCTTGCCTGGTATCTCTGTAGAAGATGTCATAAGAAAAGAGTATGTAGGTCCAAGAAACAAAACCGAAGAAAATTTGGTTCTAATATGGCAGGAAGTTTTAGGAATAGAGCAAATCGGGATAACCGATAATTTCTTTGAGTTAGGAGGACATAGTCTGATCATCGCTCAGGTGATCAACCGTACACATAAGCAATTAGGAAAAACAGTCTCTTTTAAGGTGTTTTTTGCCAATCCAACAATAGAAGGCTTGAGTAAGGAATTACAGGAGAAGAATTTTATAGCAATCCCCACAGCAACAGAAGCAGCATCTTATCCGTTGACCTCTTCACAAAGCCGACTTTGGATTTTGAGCCAGTTGGAAGGCGGTTCACTGGCGTATAATATGCCAGCGGCAGTCAAACTAACCGGAGTTGTTGATGGGACTAAATTTGAAGAATCGTTTAAACGATTGATCGCTCGTCATGAAATTTTGAGAACCAATTTCAAAACAGATCAGTCCGGAGATGTTCGACAATACATCGTACCCACAGAGCAAGTCAACTTTACGATAGCAGAGCAGGACTATAGTGCAAGAGAAAA
>NZ_CADCST010000030.1 GCF_902804485.1 Flavobacterium collinsii
CCAGATCGCATAATCTGAATATTGCAAAGAAAGCTCAGGTAAAACAGCCGCTCTTCCCGATTGAAGCGCGCTGTAAAGCTCCATAAACTCATTTACCAAAATACCCTCTGACCAGCCATCACTGGCAATATGATGCAGCACACAAGCCAATATATATTTTTGATCTCCTAAATCATACAGACAAGCTCGTAACTTATAATCTACTGACAAATCAAATGGAATTCTGAGATAATCCTGAAGGATATTTTCAAATAATGATACATCTCTTATTTCAACCTGATCAAGGATCCACTCCTTTTCACTTATGACTTCCT
The DNA here is from genome assembly GCF_902804485.1 of Flavobacterium collinsii. Classification (GTDB taxonomy): domain Bacteria; phylum Bacteroidota; class Bacteroidia; order Flavobacteriales; family Flavobacteriaceae; genus Flavobacterium; species Flavobacterium collinsii. The sequence goes on from NZ_CADCST010000030.1 coordinate 315, forward strand.
GATACCCTATACCATCTTCTGATAACAGAATAGTACGCAAAACCTCATGACGTGATACAATACTTTGAAGCGTTTGTTCTAATATCAATGTATCTAATGCTCCTTCCAGATGAAGAACAGTAGGAATGTGATATTCACTACTACTTCCCTGCAACTGATCCAAAAACCACAATCGTTCCTGGCTGAAAGATAATGGCGTACGATCTTCTTTTTCCTGAACAGCAATAGCCGGCAGTAATACTCCCTCTGATTGAACCGATACATGTGAACTTAACGTTGCGATCGTCGTATATTCAAAGACATCTGCAATTTCAACCTCTATAGACAATTCCTTTCGGATCATCGATACCAATCGGGTAGCTAGTAAACTATGCCCCCCCAACTCAAAAAAGTTATCATGAACTCCAACCTTCTCTACTCCCAACAAATTCTCCCAAATTTGAGCCAATTGGTGTTCTGTA
>NZ_CADCST010000031.1 GCF_902804485.1 Flavobacterium collinsii
AGTGGTCGGAAGAAAAATCTTCCGACTTTTTTTGCTTTATCTATTTTATTTAACGAGATATTTCTTGTTTAAAATAATAGTTCTGGTTATATTTATTACTGTAAACCAGTAATCTATGACAACTTTTAAAGATCACAAAGTATCTGTTAATGAGCTATTAGGTTTTATACCTGAAGCTCTCTTATCCCATTTATCCACTAATACTAAAGTGGATCATTATTCGAAAGTACTTCATGGGAAAAAAGTATTTTACCTGCTTCTTTATGCTATTCTAGACAATGAAAAACTTAGCCAGCGGACACTGGAAGATACTTTTAATTATTCAGGCTTTAAAACCATTTTTAATTTGGATGAATCAGAAACCGTTAGAAGAAGTTCTATCTCAGAGAGGCTCTCAAAGATAGATTCTGGTTATTTCAGGGAGATTTTTGAATATATGTATAATCATTTCTCTGAAAGTTATAGTCAGCCTGAGAGAGATAAATATAATTTAATCCGCGTAGATAGTACAATTGTTTCAGAAGCAGCTGGAAAACTCAAAGAAGGAATAGACATGAAGACTGGTAAGAAAAATATAAAATTCAGTATTTCCTTTGATGGAATTCTTCCTGCCGGAGTCGAAATATTCAATACTCAGAGCTATTCTTCTGAGGAAAATGCTCTTCCTGAAGCGATTTTAAAGCAAGTAAAAAAGGACATTGGGCATCGTAATATTTACATTATTGACCGAGGACTTCAATCAACTCGGGTTATGAAAGATTTTTCACAAAAGAATGTCAAATTTGTTATCAGGTCTAAAGAAAATCGCAAACATCAAGAAACAGAATCACTTATCAAAGAAGAACAGGATTTAGATCTTGGAGATAATTTATTAGTAAAAGATAGTATTGTAAACTTTTATACGGGTATTCCAGTAAATAACAAACGAGGAAAAATACACCATAGGGAAGAAAAAATTGAAAAAAAATTCAGGCTTGTAATCGTAAAAAATAAAAAGCATCCAGAAAAGATATTTTGGTTTATTACTAACGATTTTGAACTTACAGCAAAAGAAGTCGCCGACTATTACAGAAGAAGATGGGATATAGAAGTATTTTTTAGATTTATCAAACAAGAACTAAATGTAAGCCATCTTGTATCGCTAAGTAAAAATGGGATAGAAGTCATGATTTATATGACTCTAATTGTAGCAATGTTACTCTTAATTTATAAGAAAGCAAATAATCTAGGTTACAAAACTGCAAAAAGAAGGTTTGTTAT
>NZ_CADCST010000032.1 GCF_902804485.1 Flavobacterium collinsii
CAAAAGTTGGGGATTAGGCAAAAAGATTAGATAATCTGAACAAGAAAAAATCTATATTCCTCACTCCTCTGAATTGACTTCTAAAAGCTTTTATTTTAGCATTGAAAGATTCTGCCGAAGCATTTGTACTTCTATTATCAAAATAGTTTAAGATTGACTGGTAATTAATAGTTATGGTATTGAGTAGAATATTAAAGTTTTTAAAACCTGATTCTTCTACATTTCTATACCAATGTGCCAGTTTGGTCATGGCAATATGTTTGTCATTGTGGTTATTATATATTCCTCGAAGCTGTTGGTTTAAATTGTAAGCTGTTTTAATATCAGGATATAGTTCAAATACCATTTGTGCTCTTTCTTCTTGGCTATGAGTCCATTTTTCGCGAGATTTATAAAGTAGATACCTGCTTCTGGCTAATAACTGTTTAATAGAATCTCCATTAGGTAAAATCTTGGGAATGTATGTTTTGTTTTCTAATTTGGCTTGTAGTATCGATTGATTCTCAAAGTCCATAGCTTCCCAGCGATGTTTGATTCTAATCTCTTGTACTGCTTCGAGTGCTAATTTTTGAACATGGAACCGATCTGTAACCTGTATGGCTTTAGGAAAACATTTCTTAGAGATTAGCTTCATGGAATTAGCCATATCGAGCGTTATCTCTTTGACAAAAGATCTTTTCTTGTAATCAATCTTTCTGATGTGTTCTATAACCTGATCTGCTTTAGTTCCGGCAACAATAGCTACCAAGCAACCTTTTTTGCCTTTGAATTTCTTGTTGGTCAGGATAGTATAAAGTTCCCCCTGAGACAAAGCCACCTCGTCAATGGATAAATGAGTGCCCATGTTTTCAGGGTAAATCATCCATTGGTGCGCATGTTCGCGTGGAGCCCATGTATCAAACGAGCTTAAATGTTTTTTATATTGCCTTTGAAGCTTCTTTCCGTTAACTCCGAAAAAGCCTCCAATGGTATGACAATCTGTAGCACTCTTATCTATTAATTTCTTTTAAAAAAGCCGCAAACTCCTGAGTCATGCGAGTTCCTTTAGCAACTAAAGTCCAATCTCTTTTGATGATTTCTCCATTGGTTTTATTATTCCAACGGCGTCTTTTGATGTGTAAATACACAAATTTACCTCTTAATGGAAAATCCTGAATAGTAATCTCATCAAGAAACCCTTTGGAAATCAATTCAAAAGAATTAAACTCTTGTGGAGGTTTTATTTTTTCTTCAAAATACAGATGTAATACTTCTTCTGTGTTAGTGGTAGAAACTACTTCAAAGTGTTCTACTAAAAAATCAGGAAGCATAAATTTTAAAAGCTCTATAGGTGTCATATCTAATTCTTAGATTACAAATTTCTAATTTTATTTTGACATTCCTCCCCAGGTTTTGTTCTTGATCC
>NZ_CADCST010000033.1 GCF_902804485.1 Flavobacterium collinsii
AGAAGAAAAGTTGGTTGCCATTTGGGAGGACATACTGGGACTGGAAAAGATTGGTGTTACCGATAACTTCTTCGAATTAGGAGGAAACAGTTTAAAAGCAACTGTTTTAATCAACAGAATCAACAGGGCTTTCGATACCAGATTTTCGATTCAGGATTTATACGAGAGTCAGGACGTTATTGGGGTTTCAGAAAAACTAAAATTTATAGTTTTTCAGAATCAATTAGCGGGAGAGTCGACGGATGATCTTGACGAGATAATGATATAGTTCTAAACCATAGAGGTACTTTAATTTATTTAAAAAATCATATCGTGATAAAAAAATTAATACATACGTTACAGTCCTTAAATATCAGACTTAAGATAGATAATGGAAACCTAAAGATTAATGCCCCAAAAGGGGCTTTGACTCCTGAAATTATTGAAGACATTAAAGTTTATAAAAAGGAACTGATTGCACTGCTTTCCTCTTCTGAATCTATTCCGAAAGCCGAAATAAAAGATTCTTATGCGCTTACCTCTTCTCAACACCGATTGTGGACATTGAGTCAGTTTGAAACCGGGAACTCGGCCTACAACATATTTGTTGCCTTCGAATTTAAAGGAGTGTTGAATTTAGAGAAATTAGCCGAAACGTTTCAAATTTTGGTAAAACGACATGAGAGTTTACGCACTGTTTTTAAAGCAGATGAACAGGGGAATCTGGGGCAGTACATTGTTCCCGTTGCCCAATATAAAGGAACTTTGGAACGGACAAATTTAACTAATGTTACAGAGGAAGCCTTGAGTAATCATGCTGATACACGCCAAAGACATGCTTTCGATTTAGAGAAAGGACCTCTTTTTATAGGTGAGATTGTAAAAACGGCCGCCGATCGTCATATTCTGATGCTGAACATGCACCATATTATTGGTGATGGCTGGTCTATGGGGATATTGAGCAAAGAGTTTATAACCATTTATAATGGATTATCAATAGGAAATGAAGTGGCATTGCCGAACCTGTCTATTCAGTACAAAGACTATTCGGAATGGCAGAACAGTTCAGCAAGACAAGTTCTGTTGGAAAAGGCCAAGGTATTTTGGCTGGATACTTTTTCGGGAGATTTACCTGTTTTGGAATTGCCTTCGAGTACAACCAGACCTAAGCTTAAAACCTATAATGGTTCGGGATTTAACTATTCTTTTTCTAAAGAGGGTACCGCCCGGCTGAATGCCTATGCACAGCAGAACGGGGTGACGCTTTTCATGCTTTTAATGGCTGGGATAAACGGATTACTTTCGAGATATACCAATACTAGAGACCTTATTTTAGGAACTCCCGTAGCAGGAAGAGAACACAGCGATTTGGAAAATCAGGTGGGTTTGTATTTGAATACTCTGGCGATTCGGACGACTTTTGAAGAAACAGTCAATTTTGAAACCTTATTGGCCATACAAAAGGAAACTTTATTAAATGGGTATTCCAATCAGGAATATTCATTTGACAGTTTAGTGGAAGCGCTTGAACTCAAAAGAGATTTAAGCAGATCTGTTTTATTTGATGTCTTAGTGGTACTTCAGAATCAGCAGGAATTACTGGCGTCTGAAGGTTTAACGCTAAATGGGATTGAAGTATCGGCCTACAAACAGTTGAAAAAACCTTTCAGTAAATTTGATCTGACTTTTGCTTTTTCAGAAAACCAAGATCAGTTGTCGCTGTACATCGAATACAATATCGATATTTATGAGGCAGATTTTGTAACGCGTCTGGCTTCGCATTTGGAAACCTTTTTAACAGAAGCTATCCAAAATCCAAGTCAAAAAGTAGACAGTCTGAACTATTTGGGTACTGGCGAAAAAACGCAATTGCTGTATGATTTTAACGATACTACAGTGGAGTATCCCAACACCACGATGGTCGATCTGTTTGTAAATCAGGTGAAAAAGACTCCGCTAGAAATCGCTTTGGTAACCGACGATAAAACTTTTACTTACCAAGAACTAGATGAAGTATCGAACGAACTCTCGCATTATTTGTTGAGTAATTACAATCTGGGAATAGAAGATCTGGTAGGTGTAAAATTAGGCCGCACAGAATGGCTTCCTCTTGCTTTACTGGCGGTTTTAAAATCGGGCTGTGCTTATGTTCCAATTGATCCGAACTATCCGGCACAGCGTATTACCTACATTGAGCAAGACAGTAAATGTAAAGTAACCATAGACGAGGCTTTTATAAAAGCATTTAACCAATCGGAATCCATTTCAAAAGCACTTCCGAAGATTACTTTTAATCCAGATAACCTGGCGTATATCATTTACACTTCAGGCTCAACGGGCAAACCAAAAGGAGTAATGATCACCCATCAGAACGCTTCAAAAATGCTGCACTGGTCACAGAGAGAATTTAGTGATACCAACTTTGAGATTCTTTACGCAGTAACATCACATTGCTTTGATTTATCGGTTTATGAGTTCTTCTATCCGCTTAGTATTGGAAAGAAAATACGCTTATTAACCAACGGATTGGCCATTGGAGATTATATCCAAAACGATCAAAACGTACTGATCAACACCGTTCCTTCTGTGGTTCACACG
>NZ_CADCST010000034.1:0-525 GCF_902804485.1 Flavobacterium collinsii
CAAATCCTTATCAGCTACACCTTCAGGTGGTACCTGGTCAGTTGTTTCAGGAGGAGGGACGATTTCAGGAACTACTTATACACCGGCAGATGTTTCTGCGGATACTTCGGTAACGGTTCGTTATACTGTTGCGGCTAATGGATCTTGTGCAGCTACAACTTCAGACATCACATTTACTGTTAATGTCATTCCAACACCACCAGCATTAGGTACGATTATGCAACCTACTTGTGTGGTCGTAACAGGAAGTGTAGTTTTGAACGATTTACCTACAGGAAATTGGACAATAAACCCAGGTAATATTACTGGAAGTACAGCTTCTATAACTATTTCAGGACTGATGGCAGGGTCAACTTTTAATTATACAGTAACTGTTAATGGGTGTTCTTCTGGATCAACAGAAGTAATTATTAATAATTATTTATGTGCATTGACAGAGACTACAGCGTCAATTAATGGAAATACGGGAGGTAATAGTGCTTCTTTGACATCAAACGACACTTTAAACGGTAATCCAGTCGTTAT
>NZ_CADCST010000034.1:618-1958 GCF_902804485.1 Flavobacterium collinsii
AGTCGTTATAGGCACGAGTCCTGGTCAAGTAAGTTTGACAGCAGTAACTGTTCCTGCAGGATTAACTTTGAATGCAGATGGTAGTGTAACTGTAGCTCCAAATACTGTGGCAGGAAATTATACAGTGGAATATAAAATATGTGAAATAACGAATCCGTCTAACTGTAGTACGGTATCTAGTACTGTTGTGGTAAGTGCAGCAGCAATTGTTGCATTGACAGAGACTACAGCGTCAATTAATGGAAATACGGGAGGTAATAGTGCTTCTTTGACATCAAACGACACTTTAAACGGTAATCCAGTCGTTATAGGCACGAGTCCTGGTCAAGTAAGTTTGACAGCAGTAACTGTTCCTGCAGGATTAACTTTGAATGCAGATGGTAGTGTAACTGTAGCTCCAAATACTGTGGCAGGAAATTATACAGTGGAATATAAAATATGTGAAATAACGAATCCGTCTAACTGTAGTACGGTATCTAGTACTGTTGTGGTAAGTGTTATGATACCAGTATCAAGACCAAGTATTGCTTTAGTGAAAACAGCACATTTCAATGATGAAAACGGTGACAGTAATGCAAAAGTAGGGGAGACTGTTACGTATAATTTTGCAGTAACCAATACAGGAAATGTAGCGTTGACTAATGTTTATATAGTAGATCCGTTAACTGGAATTACCATGACTGGAGGTCCAATAAATTTAGCTGTAGGAGAAGAGGATAGTTCTTCCTTTACAGGAACTTATTCGATCGTACAAGCTGATATTAATTCGGGAAGTATATCGAATCAAGCCGAAGTTTTTGGAACAAGTCCTGATCACATTGTCGTAAAAGACAAATCAGATGATAGTAGTGTATTGGGGGATAAACCAACTGTTTTATCGCTACAAGGTTGTGTAATTAAAGTATTCAACGCGGTTTCTATAAATGGAGACAGTAAGAACGAGAGATTTTATATCCAGGGATTAGAATGTTATCCTGACAATACGGTTCAGATTTTTAACCGTTGGGGAGTTTTGGTTTTTGATCGTGATCATTACAATAATAATGATATTGTTTTTAGAGGTATTTCTGAAGGACGTGTTACAATTAAAGATTCAGATGGATTACCGGAAGGAACTTATTATTACATCATTAAATACAAAGACAACCAATCCAATCCACATCAGGAGGCGGGGTATTTATACCTAACCAAATAATATTCTGTACTAATAAAATGGCTTAGTCAATAGGCTAAGCCATTATTTAAAAATAAAATAAATGAAAAAATTAGTTTTAGTTTTATTGTTTTGTTCTACTGCAGGTTTTGCCCAGCAAGATGCACAGTTTACACAATACATGTAT
>NZ_CADCST010000035.1 GCF_902804485.1 Flavobacterium collinsii
TGTGGGAGAGTATGTCGTCGCCTTTCTTTTTAAAACCCTATCCAAATCGGATAGGGTTTTTTGTTTTATAGCGCTTTTTAAATTCTTGCGTGCTTTGCGAACTTTGCGGTTAAAAAACAGATCGCGGATTGTACTGATTCGCTATGCGAAAACGCGGATTAGAACGGATTTTTTTTGGATCAGGTTCAAAAGTTGGGGATTAGGCAAAAAGATTAGATAATCTGAACAAGAAAAAATCTATATTCCTCACTCCTCTGAATTGACTTCTAAAAGC
>NZ_CADCST010000036.1 GCF_902804485.1 Flavobacterium collinsii
CACTATTGTTATTTAATTGTATGAAGTTAATCTTAATTTTTTAGATGAAGATTTCCTGAAAAAGTTAAAGAAAAGGATTTAGAATTGTATATTTAAACATCTTGAATGTAGATAAGATAAATGAATTTAAGAAAAAACAAATGGGTTGTCATTCTTGAGAGCCCATTTGTTTTTATATAAGATTAAAATTTTACAACAGAATAATTATTGTAAAGCATTCTTTTTTAGCTTTATTTAAATCAATATGAACTCGTTATTAAAAACTTGTTTTTGAAAATTTATTTATAATTAATTCTTTTTGGAATGTTATATCAAGGAAAAAAATAATATAATTTTGCGCCCGAAAAACCGCGGTAATATTTTCTAGTAAAAAAACACAAAATCATATTTTTTATTCTATTAAAATCAGCTGCTTGAATTAATTATAATTATCGAAATGAAAAAAATTATTTTGTTTTTAACGCTGTCAATACAATATACTTATGGACAAAACAAAGTTGAAAAAGAGGGGACAAAAAACAGTCAGCTTGAAGCGGTTATTGTAACAGCGAACAAAGTAGAACAAAAAAATGTAGAGGTTCCGGTAGCTGTCACTTCTATTTCGGCAAAAGCAATCACAGATTCCAGATTGGTAAGTTACTCTGATTTAACAGCAAGAGTTCCTAATTATTTATATCAAGGCTCTAGTGTTGGTTTTCAATCGATACATTCTATCAGGGGAATTCAAGTATTTAGTTATAACCCAGCTGTATCCACTTATGTTGATGATGTGAATTCATTGGATATTATGGCTGGTGGATTTGAACTTACTGATATTGATCGTATTGAGATTTTACGTGGCCCGCAAAGCACCCTTTTTGGACGCAACGCTATGGGAGGTGTTGTAAATATTTATACAAAGAAACCTACCAACAAAACTACAGGATTTATAGAACTGGAAAGCGGAAATTTTGCTTTACAGCGTTATTCAGCTGGTATCAAAACACCATTGATTAAAGATAAATTATTTTTTGGTTTAAATGGTTTATTCCTGAAAAAAGATGGTTTTATGAAAAACGACATCACAGGAACCTCGTCAACCGATACCAGTTTAAACGGAAAAACCATTGGAGATGAAGAAAATACATATGGAAATATTTTTTTTAAATGGCTCGTTAATCATAAACTTAGTTTTACCACTAATGTCAAACATCAAAGAGACTTTTCAAATGCATCAGGCTATTTAGTATCACAAAAATCAAAAAAAAATGCTTTGGAAACACCTACAGTCATTAACCTGGCCAGAATAGGAACTCATGAAAGAAAAATGACTAATTATTCCTTAACAGGAAAATATCAAGCCCAAAACTTCGAACTAACTTCTATTACCGCTTTCCAGCAAATTTCTTTTTTGTTTAAAAATATGGATTTCCCTGGTTATTACGAATCCTTCTATAGAAGTGCTATTGGAGAAAAATTACCAACACAAAATGTATGGAGTCAAGAGGTTTTAATTAATTCTTCTAACAAAAATAACAAGTTTCAATACACTGCAGGGGTATATGGTTTTAAGCAAGTTAGCTATGATCCAACAAACAATTTAGCCTATGAATTAGCTCCAAATAAATATGTTATTTATAGAAATAAAAGAAATAACAGCGGATATGCTGTTTTTGGAGAAATAAGCTATAAATTTCTAGATAAGCTTAAAGCAGTTACTGGGGCAAGATACGATATTGAAGAACGTGAGTCTATTTTTAATGGTTTTGGAGATGCCGTTTTTGTGGGCGGGGTATTTACCCAATTAAAACCTGACGTAACAAAAGCGGTAAAATACAATTCATTTTCTCCTAAGGCCTCACTAATTTATAATCTTGACAAAAAATCAAATGTTTATGCGACTTTTACACGTGGTTTTAGAGCTGGTGGCATAAGCTCGCAAATTGTTCCTGCGGGAGTTCGTCAAGATTATGATCCTGAATATTCTGATAATTTTGAGTTAGGTTACAAAACCAGTTTTTGGCACAACAGAGTAAACTTTAATGCAGCAGCATTTACAATTAATTGGCAGGATTTACAGTTCTCTAATTTAGTTGCACCGACTACTTATTCTATGGAAAATGTAGGCGATGCTTACTCAAAAGGTATTGAATTGGAAGCTAATATTATTCCTGCAAAAGGCCTGCAATTGGATTTCGCCTATGCAATAAATAATGCTGAATATAAAGATTTTGATTTAAAAAGAATAAATTTTGCATCAGCTTCAGTAATTATAACACCAATAGGAGGCAACAAATTATCTAATACTCCAAAGACAACATTTTATACCGCAGCTCAATATTCAATCGAAACCTCGGAAAAAGTAAATTTACTGTTTAGAGTTGAATTTAGAAACATTGGAGGATATTATACTGATATTCAAAACAGTCTGTACCAGCCCACTTATCATATTGTAAATACAAGATTTGGATTAAGTTATAAAAACTATGGATTATTTTTATGGACTAAAAATTTGACCAATGAACACTATTTGTTATATGGGAGCAGTGATACCAGTTTAAGAAGGTCATCTGTTGCTGCGATGCCAAGTCAGATAGGGGTGACATTATCTTTTAGATTTTAATTACTTACCTAGAGTTGCTAAAAAACAGTAGAAATAACAATTCATTTTTATCAAAATAAAGTAACTCAAACTTATGTTTATGGAATTGTAAATAGTTATTTTTCTTTTTTTGTGATAAATCATCCCGTTTCTGCTTCTTATGTTTTAAATTTTGGCATTAGTAGTAGTAGTAGTAGTAGTAGTAGTAGTAGTAGTAGTACAAATTATCAAAACAATAAATAATACTAAAAAGTTTAAAACCCGTTATTGACAATCGGATTAATTTCACAATCAGCAAAAGCCTATGCCTCTTTTTAACCTCGATAGCAGTGAGATCCTTTTGTATCTGGATTCGGCACAAAAGATTGAAACCTATAGCGTGAAGAGCTCTCAAAACATTTAAGTATACCTACACTAATTTAAATCGCATTTCAACAGGTGATAATTTTATATTTTCCATTACTAATATTTAAACTCATCAGTGAATTTGACTTGCAATAGAGCGCATATATTTTTGGGTTTTGTGAAATATCTAAACTAACCAGCTGGTTATTCGAACACGATAAACTTTGCAATAATGGATTTTGGATTAAATCTAGCGTAACTAGCTGGTTACTATAACAAACTAATTCGCTTAATGGTGTACTGGAAACTTTTAATATAACCAGCTGATTTTTATAACAACTCAAGTATGTCAAATTTATATTTTTTGAAACATCGAGAGACTTCAGTTTATTTTCATCTAAATAAGCTTTATTCAAAGCAATATTTTTGCTTAAATCTAAGTTGGTCAATGGCGTATTCATACAAACTAAATAACTCAAATAAATATTATGTGTTATATCTAACTTGTTCAATGGATTATTACTACAAGAAAAATTCGACAAATAAAGATTTGCCGAAAGATCTATATCTGTTATTTGATTTTCAGAACATCCGAATGACATCAAATTAATATTATGTGATAAATCTAATGTCTTTAACTGATTGATACTGCAGTCAAAATTAGCTAAAACTATATTTCTACTTATATCTAAGGAAGTTAATTTATTTTGTCCGCATCTTAGGTCCCGCAAACTTGTATTTTTGGAAACATCGAGTGCTTCTAATTGATTTTTGGAACAACTTAAAGTTGTCAATTTCAGGTTTTGGTTTAAATCAAATGCAACCAACTGATTTTCTTGACAAAACAAAGTAACTAACAGTTTACTGTGAGTGATATCAAAAACCTTTAATTTATTTTTAGAACAGTTCAAATATTCTAAAGCATCATTTTTACTAACATTCAATACTTCTAGCTGATTTTCTTCGCATGATAAAGTAGTTAGAGCCAGATTGCTGGATACATCCAAAGAGGTCAATTTATTTTGAAGACAAGTAAGTTTTGTTAATGAAATGAAGTCCTTTATTCCCGTCAAATCCTTTATACCACGATCTTTAATATAAAGCTCTTTTACTTTTGCAATATCATTGCTTAAAACTTTCCCGTCAATCTCCCCACGATCATAACCAAAATCTCTTAATGCAAGTTCAAAATTAACATCCGGAATTAATGTATATTTCTCAACATTTTGAGCTAAGATTAAATTCCATAATGGTGAAACAATAAATAAATAAATAAATAAACAATAAAGCAGACGCTACATTTATTATCTTTTAATGAACAACTATTTTTACTTGACATTCTATTTTTTTTAAATAAGGATTATTTTTTTTTCTTTTAATATGTTATTTCTTTCTTACTAAACTTAATAAATAAGAAATCCTATCTGTATAATATTTGGCATTTTTTTGATAAAAGAATCTGGCATCCAATTTTAGAGCAGAGTCATTATCCCAGACAAACTTTCCAGGATGTTTCATTTGAAACTCCTCCATTGTCTTCGCAAAGTAATAATATGTTGTCTCCTTCCATTCCATTTGTTTTTTTTCAAATGTTGCTTTTTCTTCTTCCGTTTTATCTCTAAAAGTAATCTCTAAAACAGCATTAAAAACTTCTATTTCCCAAAATTGAAGTTCATGATAGTATTCTTTTCTGCAATTTAATTCTTCTTTGCTATTGGTTTTAATACATTCATTAAGTTCTTTTTCAGCGGTTGGCAAAGGATCCGTAATATTTTGGCTAAAACAAGTTGTTAATGTTAAAATAAAAAATAAAATAAATTTTGAAGTCATTATTACACTGAGGTTTTTTACAAATTTTAGTTTTGTAATTTTATAATAAAAACGAAGTTAAGAATTTTATTAACTGGCAATGAAATTACTAATTCCTTTTTCTCTTAAATTAAGCCAACTGAGACAATTGTCATCATTTGTTTTTTATTTTCCCCGTTATACTTGATTTCTTTCTGTTATAAATTCTCTAGGTGTCTATTTTAAATAATTATCTTAGAACACTTGCCTACAAATTATTTGGGAATTAAACAGATTTTCACCTTAATCCCCAACGGGACATCCAAACCAAATTTACAAAGCCAACGGAGGGCAGGCACTACATATGGTAAGCCAATTGCTTCAAATCATCCATAAAAGATGTTGCAATTTGTAATTTCCCTGTCACTTAATCAAACAGAATACTAAAAAAAACTCTAAATAGCACAGAAAAGACATAAAAAGTCCATTTTAAAATGGACTCAAATTTAGATAAATTCAATATTGTGCGAATTTCACTCCCAGAAATTAACTTTTTAATCAATTAGAAAAAAAGTGAATTCTAAGGTACAAACAAGATACAATTTTTAATAAGTATAATTAAAATTGATGATAACATACGCTGTGTCCCAATTTTGATTATAGTCTTTATGTTTAGATCTGCTGTTACTATCCTCCGCTTTAAAATCCATCTTTATCCTCATCGAGGCTTGAGTCCCTTTGGCAATCCTTAAAAAAAAGGTATTATTCAATTAAATAAGTAAGAGATTTCCAATGTATGAAATTCATTCGAGAGTCTAGAAACTATAGGCTTAAATTTTTCATGTTTATAACCCAGTGTAAGCTTTCCATTCGTAAATGATCTGTTTAATAAAAATCTGAATTCACGAGAATCAGCATAACGCTCTCCTAAAATCGGGCTCTTTATAAAATACCAGATGAATCCAACCTGAATGCTACATGATCTTAATTTTATCTTATCCAGATTATAGTTTAAACCCACATCAAAAGTTGTTCGGATGTAATTGGCATGGTTTTTATTTTGATAAAAAAAACTCCTCCATTCCAGACGTGCCTCCTGTTCAAGCTGTAAGTCTTCAATTACGGCGTTCTTTAAGTTAATACCTAGCCATGGACGCAATTCAATACTGTTTACTATTTCACTGTCAAATGTATTTAGCACAGTCAAACCGCTAATAAGTTGCCAGCTTTTGTAATTATAGTCGATTTTTGCTTTAGCGCTTATCCTGCTCCATTCCGTGTCATTGTAGATATGTTTCCATACACCTGAAACATTATAGGTACACTGGTTTTTTCTAAAGTTTTTTCCAATGGTCAAATTTGAAAAAAAATATTCCTGCCCAAATGATGCAAAGGGAATTATAAACACAAAAGCAATAATAATCACATTTCTCATGCCGATATTTATAAACTTTTAAATTACAAGCTAATACTAAAAAATACACTCCTCAAAAACTGGCTTTCATTGTCGCAAACAGCCTAAGCCACAAACATACCTTGTTCATCTTTCGCGCGTATCCAATTTTAACAGTCAGAAAAGGGTTTCGGTGCATTTCAAAATCTTCCAATCATAAAATTGTGGTATCAAATAACATGATCTTGTTCAAAGCTGAGAAACACCTTTCTGATTTTATCCGTAAATATATCCAAGCCATCTTTCCTCTCCAAAAAGGTCGTCACTCGAAAAAGTGATAATAATTCCATCAATTTCGATGTTCAAATCGATTACAAGCACATTTTTAATTGGATCTGCATGTCTTCCTCTATCCATCTGCCCTTTATTTTCAAGTTAAATTTATACAATATTTTGCAATTCAAAAATATTATTTATCTGATTATCAAAAAACACTAAGCTTAAAATCTTACAAAAACAAGTAAACGCGAAAATACTAAGAAAAGCATGCATAATCATCTTTCATCTTGCCGGCTTGGATAGAACACAGATTTCGCTCATTAAACATAATTATAAAATAAAAATGCATGTTTGATTATCCCTTTTTAAAATTCACAGACAATAATTAGACTTTGTAAATCTGAATTCCAGAACAGAGGACAAGAATCTCGTATTACAAAATGTAAAATCAAACACCTCATTTAAAGAGGTAAGCTGTGGATTTTAGCTTGTGCCATAGTAATGTCTGCATTGGACTTAATGTGAGTTTCACAGCAATCATTATCAGAGTAATACCAAAATCGCCTCTGATGCGATCCGAGCTGCTATTATATATGGCTGAAAGAGCTACCTATGAGCAAAGCTGTACATAAAATTTTCATCGCAGTTGAAATTACCGTATTTGCCACTTGAGCCAATGCAGAATCGGCTAGTCGGTGAGCGAAACTATGAAAGCATTTAATACAACTATTATCGCCTTTAAAACAGGCTCTCCGTAACTGTCCTTTAGTCCGAGCTAACAATTAATATTTCATTTAGACAGAGGGATCCAGTATATCTATAAAGGCTTTACATACATTTTATCAAAAAGTGAACAAATCTCCCAATGTATGAGCAGAAAAGGCAACCGTTATGATAAGGAAGTTGTTGAAACTTTCTTCAAAATAATTAAATATAGAATTAATTTAACATAACCCATTACACATCTATTAAAAAATCTATATATAGTTGTCAGGTATATAAATCCTTCCCTAGTTTGGATGTGAGTAATATCCGAAACTCAAGTTTTTCACGGCATTTTTGCAAAAAAAACTTTCTGTTTATTACATTTTTGATTATTAAATAATTATGATTAGAGTTGGTTGTCGCTTTGAACTTCTTGCTTAACTTACTTCGTAGTTCAAGCTGTTTCATATGTTTTGCCACAGTAATTCTAGAAATTTTGCAACCTAAATTCTGGAGCTCTTGTCTTACTCTAGAACTTTCACAGCATTGCTTGGATTCAAAATAAATCAATGTTATTTGTTCTCGTATAGTAATTTTTAGTTGCAACCTAGTAGTAATTATTTATTCATCAGTAATAACTTCCACTACTCATGTGCAGAACTTTGCACATTTTTTCAATCGAAAATAGTTATCCTTTGTTTTTTATGAAACTATAAATCATCGACCACTCTTGGAAAAAAAGCCGATTGTTTTTTTTAAATATATCACACTCTAAATGAATATACTTGAGTTTTTTTTCTCTCTAGTTAATGAACTTTTTCCTGCTCGAGAGTTAGTTTTAAATCTCCTTTTTCAGAAAAGCTTCCTTCTCCAAACTCGTTGAATTCTTTACGCATTTATACAACTGTGTGCTGTTACTCTAACTCTCTGGCGAATTCTGATAAATTTGGTCTATCATAACTCAATTGAACGGCTTTTTTTAGTTCTGCGATGGTCTCTTTGTTATTTTTAGATTGTTTTTTTTACTTTCCATAAAAGAGACTAAAGAAAAGTAAAAATATTTATATTCTCGTGGCCGATGCCGGCTTTCCTTTATTGGGTGCTCAGGGCATCCGTATTGCAGAGCCTAATGGATTTGTGGCGCAGGCATCCTGGCTTTCTATCGGTTATTCTGTACCAGCCGCAACTGGAATAAAATGTGCCAGACCGGATAAAAGACCGGTAGTATTTGTTGGCGATGGTGCTTTTCAGGAAACCTGCCAGGCAATATCAACACAGAATAAATTGAAACACGACACGATTGTTTTTGTACTGGATAACGGTATTTATGGTATCGAACAAATGCTTGTGAATCCAAATCCTTTCCGTGGTGCGGATAAAGTAGATTATGATATTCCTGATTTAAACAGTGTTTACGATTACAATGAAATGCATCGTTGGAAATATGCCAAGCTTGTAGATGTATTTGGGGGCAAAGGTTTTGAAGTTAACAGTTTAGACGAACTTGAAGAAGTTTTGCAGCAACTTGAGACTATTAAAGAAAATACAATTATACATGTGAACATTCCAAAGACATCCATTCCCGAGGCGATTGCTTACAAAACGGAAGAGCCTGGAGAGGATGAATTTTTAGATAAAGACTGGAATTTATGTTAAAGTAAAGACGTCAGAAAAATAGATTTTTTAAACCTGACCGGTTTCAAAAAACGGTCAGGTTTGTTTTTTATGGAGCTTAAGTATATAGTTTTTTCAGGAGAAACATATTAAACCATTTCTTCAAACACAGTTTCACTCAAAGGTTGATTGCTGTTTTATGCCGCCCAGGTGCATTTTAAGACCAAATTAGAAAATCCCAGTTGTTTTTTTTAGCAAATGAAATGAGCCCTTTGTCCGGATTTATGGCCACAGGGTATTTTACGGAGCACAACATAGGGATATCATCAGTCGAATTTCCGAATGAGGCACAATGCTTCAGATCGAATTGATTTTTAGTTGCATGTTCGTTGATCAGTTCGGCTTTTCGTTTTCCTGAAACAGCACGACCCGCAATTTTTCCGGTGTAAATTCCGTTTTTTGTTTCCAAAGAAGTTGCAAGTAATACGGCACCTAATTCTTGTGCTAAAGGTTGTAAAAAAAGATCTAAAGAACCTGAAACCAAAACAATCGGAATTCCTTGTTTTTTTAATGAGCTGACCGTTTCAAATGCTTCCGGAAAGAATTTCTTTTTATACTTTTCCTGATAGCATTGTCCTTGTAAAGAAGACATTTTTTCAATAGAAATACCTTTATATTGCCGATAGATGGATGCAGTTGACATTTCGCGATTAATTTTGTCCAGTACGGTCCAATAAACAAACCGAAGGGGTAGCATCGTTTTCCAGAGGGTGTATTTAGCGGGTGACATTAGCTGTTTTTTGATGTACATTAGAGGGTCAACAATGTTGCTTTTCGTTAATGTTCCATCTACATCAAAATAAGCGGCGTGTAGATTTTCAGGGAAGTTTTTCATGGTAATGGTCTGAGTTACTTAAGGGGGTGATGATTTAATTTGTATGTCCTGTTAAAGCTAATTTTGTTTATAGCCTGTTCATTTGTCTTAATTCGCGAACAATCATAATAATGGTAATAATGGCCACGATGTACTCGATTGCGCTTGAAGCAAGATAGATCCAATTGATTCCAAACAGCACGGGCAAAATAAGCATGGCAGGCACGTAAAAAATAATTTGACGGGTAATCGCCAGAAATACGGCCGGTTTGCCTTTGCCAATGGAAGGATAAAAACTCATCGTCATGAACAAAAACGGAATGACAGGAGTAGCCCATAATAAAACTTGAAAATTCTGATAATGCAGGTTTTTTAATAAAGCTACATTGATCATCGAAGAAAGTATTTGTCCGGGATAGGCCATGATAAGAATCCATACGGGCAAAATGAGGGCTGTCGATAAGACGACAAAAATCATATAGGCATTTACGGTTCGCGTATATTTTCCTGCACCGTAATTGATTCCGACAATAGGTTGAAGTGCTCTCATAAAACCCGCAATTGGCATCAACAATAAAGTATATACGCGGTAGGCTGCTCCGTAAACAGCCAAATCGACGGTGTTGCCGTATCGGGAAATGCTCTGAAAGATGGCTATTGCCTGTATCAGACTCATGACTACCATGACAAAAGAAGCCATTCCCAAAGAGGATATAGTTTTTAAAATAACAGTATCATATGTAAAAGATAAAGGTTGTGCCGGAAAAGAAACCCGCCCGCTGCGAAAATAACAGAATCCAAATACAGAATAAACAAACATCCCGATATTCATACCCCAGGCTGCCCCAATTATCCCAAGTTTTAATACTTCTATAAGGAAATAACTAATCAGTACATTTACCACTAATCCCGTTCCCATGATAAGTGCCGCAAGTTTCATTTTGCCTTCTGCTCTTACAATCATATTGGCAGCAAAACCATATACCCAAAAGAAAACACCAAAAAGAGTGTGCTGAAAATAGGTATGAGCGAGGTTTAATACTTCGCCTTCAGCTCCCATAAATTGTAAAATGATGCGACCGCTAAAGAAAACAAAAAGGAGATAGGCCAGGGATAAAACAACACATAAAAAATTGACATTGCCCATTAGAGCTACCTGTTTCTGATGGTCTTTTTCACCAATAGCAATGCTGAGTATAGAACCGGCTCCCACACCAATGAGGGAGCCAATACCCATAGTTAAAGAAACTACCGGATATGTAATGACAACAGCAGCCAAAGCATTTTCGCCTATAAATAACCCGACCAAAACAGCATCTAAAACCATATTAAGGCCATACAAAACCATGGCAATGATGATGGGCCAGGACAAGCGTAATGCCAGGCCCCATAGATTTCCATTCAGGATTTTGTCTTTGTGTTCCATACTATTATTCATACCAGTGAAGGATTAATTAGTTGAAAGATCTCGTAAATGGTGTACAAGATCTGGAGCATATTCTTCTCCCACGCACCCCAGGTGATCGCCTTCTATTTCTGTGATCTGCAGTTTTCCAAGGCTTATTCCGGACCAGAGCTCGACAATATCATCATTGATTCCGGTAGCGGTTGTGGAGCCTTGTTCTTTTGCTTTAAAATAACGTATGTCACCAAAATAAGGAGGTGAGGTAAATCTGGAAGCTTTGAAATTTTGGGCAAAAGTGCTGTAAGTTCGTTCCAGAAGTTCTTTTGGCATTTCCCTCCCCGTTAAACGTTTCATAGTAGAGAGATAAGCATCAAAACGATCGGATTGACTTATTGCTTTCATATTGTTGAAAACCGAGCTGATTTCTTCCAGTTCGCTGTTGCCTTGCATGTTGAAAATCGCACCCTCGGGAAGTTCGTTTTTGTTGTTCTGCAGGGTATTGGTAACCCATTCCATGAATAACTCTCCATTCATAGAACCAAAACCGGCATCGGCAGGAGTAAGACCTAGATTGGGAAGGAAGCGGAATTCAACAAACAAATCATCGTATACTTTGAAGGGAACACGGATGGCATCGATAATACACAAATCGACGACCTCAATTCCTTTCTCACTTAATCTTCGGGCCATTTCCACCGCTACCATACTACCAATGGAATACCCAATAAGCTGTACTTTTTTTGCTCCATTTTCAATAATTGAAGCACAATAATCATCGGCAATGCGTTCGACCAGCTGATCGCTGTTTATGGCACAATAGGCATCAAAATCGCCTACCGAAATCCCGTAAACGGCTCCCGAATATTGATTTACCATTTCGCGAATCAGGTGTTTGTATCGGTCCAGCGTACCACCTCCTGCATGGAGTATAATGCGATGTGTCCCGGATGGATCACCACCAAAATAGGTTAGTGTTCCAATACGAGTTGGTTTTTTGATCTCCTGAACTTTTTCTGAGGTGCCATTATTTTGTTCCTGATCCCTAAAGAAATCTGCTAAACCGACGATAGTAGGTGAAGTCAGAATTTGTCTTAGAATCAGGTCGAAACTTAGATTATGGTGCCCCCGGTCTGTAAACAGATCGCGTAATTTTCCGGCCATTTGAGCCGATATCAAAGAATCTGCTCCAAAGTCATTAAGGTTCTGGTGTTTTCCAATAGTGTCCATCCCCAGAGAACTGCACCATAAGTCGTGGATGGTTTTTTCAATTTCATCTTGAAAATCCTGATTTCCAATATTGTTTTTATCCGCTTCAAAAACACAGTATTCTTCCAGTTTTTTGGTATCGACTTTGCCATTTGCCGTTACGGGTATTTTTTCAATAATTTGAATATGGGAAGGCACCATATAAGACGGTACTTTTTTGCCCAGTAGCTGAAACAATTCCGAAACAAGATCCGCTTCAGATTGATTTTTGGCAGGAACAATAAAACCAAACAGAGTTTTAATTTTATTGTTTTCTGAATTGGCTTTTGCAATAACAACAGCATTGGAAACATCAGGATGAAGTAGTAGAGCCGATTCAATTTCACCCAATTCAATACGGTGTCCTCTTATTTTTACTTGTTTGTCCCTTCTTCCTAAAAATTCAATTTCACCTCCGGGAGTATATCGGCCTAAGTCTCCGGTTTTGTACATTCTTTCAGCGTCAGCAAAATGAGGGAAGAAACGTTCGTTGGTCAGTACTGGATCATTGAAGTATTCCAAAGCCAATCCGGTACCGGTGATAAATAAATCTCCAGGTTTCCATTCCGGACAATCTCTGAGTTGCTCGTCTAAAATGCGGAAGCCCTGATTAGAAAGGGGCCTGCCATAGGGGATGCTATTCCAATCCGGTTGTAAGCCTTTGTAAATATGAAAATTAGACCAAATGGAAGCTTCGGTAGCTCCGCCCAGACTTATTAACTGTACAGAAGGCACAAGCTGTAGCAGGGTATCAGGAAGATTCAAAGGAATCCAATCTCCCGACAGCATGGCTAATCTGAAATGTGTCAGAGTGGTACCAAGGCTCTGTTTTTCGCTTTCAAGAAAGTGGACAAACATTTGCATAAGAGCCGGTGCGGTATTCCACAATGTGATTTGGTGGTTTTGCAGTAATTCCAGCCAATGTGAAGGATCCCGCTGGCGATCGGGCTGAGGGTAAATGATGGTACCGCCAAGCCCTAACAGTCCAAAAATATCGTACACAGATAAATCGAAACCGAGTTGTGACAGTGCAAGTACACTATCGTTTTGGTCCATTTTAAAACGTCTGTTGATATCTTCAATCGTGTTCAGCGCTCCCAAATGCGATATGACGACGCCTTTAGGTTCACCGGTAGAGCCTGAAGTATAGATCACATAGGCCGGGGCATTGCAATCTTGCTTTATTTTGGCTGAAAGGATTTCAAGGCTAATTTCAGTATGGTTTGGCAAGCTATCTACGGCGATTATATGTACATCATCTTCGGTTCCATACCCTTCTTGTCTAATTTTGTCAGTGGTAAGGACATAACGAATTCCCGCATTTTTGATAATTTTGGCACGTCGCTCCACAGGCTGATTTTCGTCTATTGGCACATAGACACCGCCCAAGGCAAGCACCGCTAATACAGAGGTTACCTGATGGTGTGATTTAGGAAGTGTAATAGCGACCATATCTTGTTCGGAACAACCTAGCTGACTTAATTTTAAAGCGATGGCAACCGATTTTTGTTCTATAGTTTTATAAGGGAATGAACCATATTGATCAACGATGGCTACTTTATCGGCCAAAGTTTTAAAATTTTTGATCACAGCTTCCTGCAATAAGCCCTCCGGTAATTTGGCTGTTTCATGATTGAGTAGATCTCTTTCTTGCTGGTGTCGGGCAGGTAATGCGATCATCTCTTTTTTATTCCAATATCCGGCGTTGTCGGCAAGTTCGTTAAGTACGGTTTCAAAAGTTGAGAACATGTCGTCAATCATGTTTTCAGGGAAAATACCATCCCGGGTGTCCCAGTTTACAGACAGTCCTTGGGCAGTATCTACTACTTGACAATCAATAAATACCTGCGGTGTCTGACTGATGTTGTAGTCGCCAATTTGTCCTTTTAACCCTGCTTCTTCACCGGTATCAAGTAAGCCGATGGCACTGGTCAGTACAACAGGCAGAAGTACTCTTCCGTTTTGTTGTTTGGTCTTTTCACGAAGGACTTCTACTCCGGTAAATAAGGTATGATCCAGATCGTCAAATAACTGGAGGTTCATTTCCTTTGCTTTTTCAGAGAATGTTTTTTGTTCTCTCCAATCTACTTCGAGTAAACTTACGGAAGTGAAATCGCCTACGATTTGATGTACTTCCGGATGAAGAGGCATACGATTCAGTACAGTAAGATTCAGGCAAAAATGCTGCGTTTCGCTCCAGCGTTCCAGTACCGAGGCATACACTGCCGCGACTGCCGAAGTAGGCGTAACACCATATGAATTTGCGGTCGTTTTAAAGTTTTCCCATTTCTTTTTTTCAATGAGGGTACTGTTTCTTGTAAAGTGATTGGAAGTGGTATTTTCGCGTCGGGCAATAGGCAAATTGGGACCTGCAGGTAGTGTTGCTGTGCGATTCAGCCAATAGTTGCGGTCTTTGGCATAGGCAGCAGTTTCACGTACGCCTCTTTCTGCAATGGCGTAATCTCTGAAACTGAGGTTTATGGGTAAAAGTTGTGTCGTGGGATTGAAATAGAGTTTTTCAAATTCCGCCATGAGCATCCACATGCTAATCCAATCTGCAATGAGGAATTCCATTGAAAAATGTAGCACCGATTCTTTCTTTTGCTCCGACTGCGTTGTAGTGACCGCAATATCAAATAAGGGCCATTGTTCTGTATCGTAAACGCGATGGCTCATGCGGGCCCTTACCGCATCAAGAACAGAATCTTGTTTTAAAACGTCTAATACAGAAACGTCCTGATAGCTTACCTTAAAACGAGGGGTTTCTTTTTGAATGGTTTGAAAACCTTGGTTGCTAACCGTAGCGCGTAACATTTCATGTCTTTGCACTAAGGTATTCCAGGTATTTTCAACAAGCTGGTGGTCCAGAGGGTTATATTTTAGTTCCATGTAGAGATGGCAGGCAACACCTCCGTATCGGAAGCCCTGATTTCTGCCCAAAAGATAAGCCGACTGCACATCGGTAAGCGGAAACGGCTTGTAACGATTGGACAGGTCGTTATGGATTGTAATAGTTTTGATCTCTGATTCGAGATACTCAAGGACTTTAGTTTTGTTTTCTTTGAGGAGTTCAATGGTATTTTGATCCATGATGCCTTTCGGCGCCTTGAATTTTAATTTTCCGTCTTCTGTCCAAAGCTGAATTTTCTTTTTTCGCATGCTGCTAATCAGCTCCTGAACATCAGTTTCTTCTATATTTATAATCATATCACAATAGTAGCGTTGTTAATAGTATTTGTTTTTAAGCCGGATTAGTATGCGTTTATTTCTTCCGGTTCGGCCGGGATTTTATTGGCCAGCTCTTTTAGTGTGCTTATTTCTACGTGCTGATATTGGGCATTCGGTTTTAATGTTGGAGCTCCTAAAGCGTTTGTTAAGTCATGCCACAGTTGAGTACATAGTAATTCTAAGTGTGCTCTTTGTTCCGGTTTTTTTTCTCCAGTGATGAAATTTTTCATCATTTGCAGGTCTTTTTCAATGGCTCTTGGCCATTGTTTTTGAAGTATTTCCTGATAACTTGGCGGGAATTCGGGGCCCAGAATCAAGGTGCTTTTTTCATTGAGCTGCTGGTCGGGGGAAACATTTTTTAGGAGCTCGTTATGCGGAATATGAAGTTGGGTTTTCCATACGACTGGACCGTGGGTATCGGTCAAGGATAAAGTGCCTCCCGAACATCCGATAGAAATAGTGTGTAATAAATGCTGATGATTGTCGGGGTCGTTCGGATTTACTTCATTATGAGCACGAAGGGTAAAAGACAGGCCTCCCCATTCGCCCGTAAGTACCTGAAATGGCCCTGAGTCTTTTAGCACATGTTGTATTTTGAGAGGCCTTGGATTAGGTAAAAGAGCAATCATCATTTGAACCAACGGGAAGGAGACCTGAGTAGCAAGTGCTATATCAAGGTAAACGACTTCTTTAGTTTCGAAAAGATGTTTGGCTACTTCAGTAAACCTTCTAAAGGCGGGCAGGTGCGGGTATAAATTACCTGTTATAAAATGGACATGGTTTAATTTTGCTGCTCGCAAACAGGTAGTCAGATCTTTGTGGTGAATGGGATGCTCTTGTAGCACATGAATTCCGTTTGCCATACAATAAAGAGCAAATTCGGTTCCTTTGCCCCCCATTACTCCTGAACGCAGGATGATGCAGGCCAGATCAATATCGTTAGGGTTTATTTCTCTTATATTATTGTAGAGTGGGATGCCGTATGCTTCAGCACATTTTCGGGATCGTTCACTACCACCGGCAATTAGCCCGATGATCTCAAAGTCATCATTGAGATTGCTTAGTGATTCGAGGTAAAATTGCCCAAAAGTCGAGCCAAAAACCACTGTTCTTATTTTTCCTGATGTATAATTTCCGTTGTTATGATTCATCTTTTTGAAATATTTATAAGGATCCTTCCTCCTCAAATGAAAGTTCTTCGATGGAGTGATCCATGATTTGAATAGTATGCGTCGCGTCTGTTTTTTCAAGATGCTCCATCACAAAATCAAGCTCTTCAATAGAAGCGGTGTGATGTAATCCGGGAGGGATTCTGCCTTCCAGTACGGCTTTGACGATTATCGCTGCCATTTTTCCACAGAAAGGGATAATTTTATTGACTTCATAAACCGCTGTTTGTATTTTTTCTACGCCATCAGACTCTCCTTCTAACTGGACCATCAAAATGAAATAAGGACTTCTTCCGAGGGTGTCCATTTCTACGGCAAAGCATAATTTTTCAATCATCGCTTTGGGGTTTGTTTTATATTCAAAGCTGGCGCTGTCAAGTGCGGCAATCGATTTTTCGCCTTCTACAGCAGCATACCACTCTCCGTTTTCGAGCGCAAGTCTTTTGGCTACCAGTTGTGTTTCATCGTCAAACAAAGGGAATAAGGTAATCTCTCCCGGTAAAAAAGGTAGTTTTACGCCACTTTTTCGTGACAATACGTTCGGGACTACACCATTTCTCCAGGCGGCTCGAGGGACATTATTAGAATGTAATGATCCTTCCAGATAATCTTCTGCACCGGCAGGCGTTATTTGCCCTGAAGTACCGTAATAGCTAAGCAGGGAATGAACTTTATGGAACTGTTGTGCAAACCAAACCGGAAAAAGTCCCGAAAATCCGGGAGTAGCTCCGGCGGCGTAAACCAGTACATTTTTTCCAGTATCCAGTGGATTACTTTCATAATCATTATCGATTCCTGCATCTACCATGTTGACGTGGTGTTGTAAACAAATTTCGGCGATGCGTCTGGAATAGCGATGTGATGGAGCAGCACAATTTAATATCAAATCACAACCGCTAATAAAAACGGAAAGACTTTCGTCGTCTTCTACATCTACTTTTTCCCAGATTGCCCCGGGTAAAAGATCAGCTTGTTTTGCTTTTCCTTTCTCGGGATTGCGCCCGCCAATTTTCAATGGCCCAAGACCATATTGCTGTAAGGTAAGGCAGGCATGATGCCCAACTTCTCCGTAACCTCCAATTATTCCTATCATCTTAAATTTCTCCTATTTCCATGGTTTGTAATTCTTGCTGTAGTTTCAAATGTTCGATTTGTACTTTTGCGGCAGTATCTTTTAAAGTGGTTCCAAACAAGGCTCTTAGTGATAATTGCACCTCAAATTGTTTCTTTACTTCTGCGAGAAAACGTGTTGCCGACAAGCTGTCGCCTCCAATTTCAAAGAACACATCGTTTCTGCCTATGGCTTCTAATGCCAGTAAATCTTTCCAGATGCCGGCAATAGCTTCTTCCATTTCGCCGATTGGTTTTTCGAAGTCTTGTGTACTTTTTCGAATATCGGCTTCAATTATAGTTTTGATGAGTTCTGTAAACGATTTTCGATCTACTTTTCCATTAGCACTCAACGGAATCCAGGGAAGGATAGTCAGTTTTTCCGGCATCATATGGGGTGGCAGCAATGCCTGAATGTGAGAGAGTACCATACTTTCTTTCAATTGATGGCGATTTTCGGGACTACGGGTATCGTATAATAGTGTAGAAGAATCGGGAATGACTTCAGCATAAACTTCGGTTAAACCTGTCTTTAGAAAATAGTTTCGCCATGATTTTTCGTTTAACATAGGACTGAATACTGCGCTGCGCTGCGGATTGAAGTGTTGAAATCCACGATCAATTACTCCGGAACTAATTAGTGCCGCCGGCATCAACAGTTCGGCTTCCAATGCTAAAAGACGTCCCCCGTTATTTAATAACAGGCTGCTTATAAACAGACCCTGATTGGGTTCGGGAAAACGGTGCAAGGTGTTGATACTAACTACAAAATCAAAAAGGTACCAATATTCTTCAGGGACCTGATTGTTTTTTAGTTCAATTCCGTTTACCTGATAACCTGCTTTTGAGAGTCGTTCCGTAAAACTACGAACCATGGCACGGCCTTCATCGATTACAGAAAATTCAATTTCAGGATGCTGAATGGCCTGAAGCAGTTTTTCTGTTAAGACGCCTGTGCGACCACCAAGGATGGCTATTTTTATTGGTTTTTTAGAGAGCGGAAACGCCTCATTGATTTTTTCGGCAATACGTTCGATTCCTTTCAGAGTGCCTTTGTCGTGTGTACTTAATATTTCCGGGGATAATAGTGCATCATCCAATAAAGAAACAGAGGGAACCGTATTGGACAGAATTTGACGAAGTAACGGTTTACGGTCGCTTAATTTTTCTTTGAAAGAGTTAAAGAAGTCATCAGTAGTAGCAATCGGGTTATATTCGGTAAGGTAGGAAAGTTGACCGTCGTTTAGTGTTAAAATATTTTCTGTATATAACCAATTGAGCCACATCTCGATCACTGAAGTTTGCTCAGGAGCAATGTTCATCTCTGTAATAAGTTGCGTTTGCAATTGTTTTAGTTGAAATGGCAACGGTTGACTGGCAGACGGATGAATTGAAGTACTTGCAATGTGTTTTTGAGTATGTTGGGATAAATCCAATAATTCGTATAGAAAAGCAGCTACTATTTGTTTTTGAAGTTCGTATTCTTCTTGGGCAGCAGGAGAGGTCGTTGTGAGTAATAAGGAATCATCAATACGATTGTTGGAAAAGACTTTTTCGCCAACGATTCCCGCAACCAAATGCGCAGATTGGTTGATGGAAAGGACTATGGCGGTAGTCTGTGCCACTCCGGGGAAAGTTTTAAGGGCAGCTTCTATTTCGCCCAATTCGATTCTGAAACCATTTACTTTTACCTGATGATCGACGCGACCTAAAAATTCCAGATTGCCGTCCGGCCAATAACGTCCGAGATCACCTGTACGGTACCATCTTTCGTCATTGGCGGTAACAAATCGACTATGGGTAAGTTCTTTGTTGTTGGTATAGCCGGTGGCAACACCTTTTCCTCCAATCCATAATTCGCCGATAACTTCATCGGGACAGTCCATACCCATGTGGTTCACCACGCGGTATTTTTGGTTGGAAAGTGGTTTTCCGTACGGAATTGATTTCCAGTCTTTTTTTATTTCTTCTACCGGAAAAAAATTAGACCAGATTGATGCTTCAGTTGCTCCTCCTAAGGCGATGAGTTGACAGTTGGGAGATTTGTCTCTCATTCTGTGTTTCAAATCCAATCCCACCCAATCTCCTGAGACCAAAATCAAACGAAGGCTCGACAGATCATTTTCTGCCGATGAGGTGACAAGCAGCATATCAAAAAGTGCCGGAACTGAATTCCAAAGGGTCACTTTGTATTTTTCGACCAGATGAAGCCAAAGAGAAGCTTCTTTTCGGTCTTCTTCCCGAATTAAAACCAATGATCCGCCTACCGCCAGGAGCCCGAAAATATCGTAAACCGACAGGTCAAAATCCAAAGCAGACAGGGCTAAAGCTTTGTCTGAGGAGCTTATTTTAAATTTGGTGTTTATGTCCTGAATCGTATTCCAGGCCGCGGCATGGGTAATTTCAACCCCTTTGGGTTCACCGGTAGATCCCGAAGTAAAAATGATATAAGCCAGCTGCTCAACATCTGAATTTACAGGGGCATCCAGCGGTTTGACTTCGGTTATTTCATCGAGGTTTATAAGGGCAATATTTTGTTCTTGTGCTAAATCTTTGAGATGGGGAGAATTTAAAAGTGTCAAAGTATCTGTTACAATAAATTGTACGCCGGCTTTTTTAAAGATTTTTTCCTGACGTCCTGAGGGCTGTTCTATACCTATAGGAATATAGAGTGAGCCACTTCCTAAAATCCCCATAACGGCAACAATCTGAGACGTACCTTTGGGCAATACAATCGCAGCACGGCTTCCTTGTTCGGCTCCTTTGTTAACCAAAACGGAGGATAATTTTAAGGCAGCATTTGCCAGTTCTCCATAACGCATGTGGAAGGATTCATTACTCTCCTGATAGAGTGCAATATCCTGAGGGTGTTTTTGGGCATGCTGAAAAAAGGCCTGATGTATAAGTTGCGGCTCAATAAGCGTTGTGGTCTGATTTACTTCTTCTCTGACTTTTCTTTCCTGCTCTGTTAAAAGATCCGGAATTGTTTGTTGCAGATTTTCTTTTGATGCCCAGTGTAGCAAACGTTCCTGTGTTTCAGCCAAAGATTTAACTCTTTTCTCGCTTAAAAATTCGGGGTTAACCTGCCAGTTGATTTGTACGGTCTCAGCAACCAGTATCGTGATAAGGATTGCAGGTGTGACTTCGGGGATTTTAAATTCGGGGGAGCCGTCCTGATATATTAGTAAAAAATTACTGTTAGCTGATGGTATAGTTTTGCCTGTATTGCCTGTAATGGAATTTTGTAAGTCCGTACAGAGGCTTAAAAAATCGTGGTCGTGTTTGGTGTTTTCCGAAAACGAATGGAGTAGGATCGGGCAGGAATCTTTTGTATTAAAAAGCGTAATCTGTTCCCCCTCTTCCTGATCAGTCAGATCCAGACAGGTCCTTAAAGCAAGTAAGGCAGTGAGTGTTAATACGATCTCAAGTGTTTGGTTTTGTTGATTCAATTGCTCTTGCAGTGCTTTATATTGGACAGTAGTGAGCTGAATTTTTTCTACATAGCAATCACCATCAGGAATGATTTGCGATGTTGTGGTATTATGAAGTAAATCAGTTGTCATTAGAGATAGATTAGATGAGTGACTTTTTTGTTTTTAAAATAGTATGAATCAGAAAATTAAGATAGGTGTCACCTAAGGATTTAATAAAAAAGTGATCGCCTTCAAATTCTGTAATCGTAAAGGTTGCTGTGGTCACTTCTTTCCAGTATGCTACTATTGTTTTATTGGCATCATCCTGAGTACCGCAATGGGCTTCGATCGGAATCTGAAGTTTTTGCCCCGTATATTTAAAGGATTCATGGGTACGTAAATCTCCGCGCAATTGCGAAAGGGTAAACTGTAACATCTCCGGATGGCTTAAAACGGCTTCGGGAGTGCCTCCCATTTTTTTAATTTCTGCAATAATTTCAAGATCAGTACTGACACTGCTTAGCGGATTGGGGTCTTTCATGTGAGGAGCATGACGGCCTGCTACAATAAGTTTTTCAGGTAAAGGAAATCCTCTTTGTTGCAGGGTATGTGCTACCTGAAATGCCACTACAGCACCAAAACTGTGCCCGTATAAAATGTAAGGCTGATGTACTACCGTTGAAAATGCTGTTATGAAAGCCTCTGTCAGTTCGTTGATTGATGCGGCAGTTGGTACCGTAATATGATTGCCGCGTCCGGGAATTTCGAT
This sequence comes from Flavobacterium collinsii, assembly GCF_902804485.1. GTDB lineage: Bacteria > Bacteroidota > Bacteroidia > Flavobacteriales > Flavobacteriaceae > Flavobacterium > Flavobacterium collinsii. The sequence continues at coordinate 21,919 of NZ_CADCST010000036.1, forward strand.
TGGAATGAAATCTATATCGTCTACATTTTTCGTAGCGGTGCACCAACCTCTGTACAAACTGGCACTGCTGCCGGCCGAAGGAAAACAAAACACCTGAATGCATTCTTCTGAAGGCGGTATTGAATTGTTTTTTTCCTTTTCCTCCTTCATTTTTTTGTGATTAAAGGGAAACCATTTTTGTAGTGTATCCATGTCTTTTTAATCTATATTGAGTTGCTAAAATTGATTTATAAGTGTTGTTGAATGGAGTTGAATTTCCCAGGTTTCTGCCTGTACCGTTTGATGTACCCAGGATTTATACAGGGCTACTATTTCTTCAAGTTGTTGCAGATCAAAAGCCTCTTCTACCACATCTAAATTGATCAGATATTCATCACCTCTGCGGTATATTTGATGATCGATTACGACTTGCGGCGTCTGGCTCACGGCATAGACTTCTTTGACTCCTTTTGGGAAGAAGTTGTTTTCAATATCGGCGGACTCACTGCTTAACAAACTGGTGTACACTACCGGCATGACTGCTTTTCCGGGATTGTTTTTGTTTAAAGTACGCAAGATTTCCAATCCGTTTTTGGCTCTGTGTTCGACCGCCTGCCATATTTGTTCTTGTATAGCATTGGCTTCCTTTAAGAAGGTTGCATCGTCGTGCGGGAAATACGAAATTAAAGCCACATTGGTAAAGTCTCCCATGACCTCGTTTACATCGGGATGCAGGCTTAAACGATTGAAAAGCGTCATGTTTAAAGTGAGTGCTTTTCCTCCGCTCCAGTGGGATAACAGTTTTGAAAAAAGGGTTGCAAATACGGCTGTGGCACTGAGCTTGTAATGTCCGGCTTTTGTATTTAAAATCGCAATGGCCTCATCTGACACCGCAAAGGTGTACCTTTTGAATTGTGGCTGTTCAATTTCAGAAAGTGGTTTTTTAAACGGTAAGGAAGGTCCCGCAGGCATATCCTTAAGTTTGGAATTCCAGTAGGTTTCCGCTTTTTGAATAAATTGCGTATGTTCCAGATGCCATGCCTTTTCATGAGCGATGTACTGTTTGAAAGTGTAATTTGGTTTTTTTACGTCCTGATCCTGATAGGCTTTAATAATTTCCCGCATCAATAGATCGGCACTCCAGGCATCAAGCAAAAGTAAATCGACACTAAGATGTAAAATAGTCTCGGCAGTATTGACCTGGCTGACTTCAAAGTGAAACATTGGCCATTGCCCTAAAGGATATTTGTGATGCGAACGTTGCGCTCTTATTTTTTGAGGATTTTCATCTGAAATTTTAATGGTATAATGGGGTTGTCCCGGTAAAACCCGTTGTGTACCATCTTCGTAAATGACCGTACGTAGTGCATCGTGCAGCTTAATGATATGATTGACTACTTTTTCTAATTTCGCTACATCCAGTTGTGGCCATTTTAGTTCACTGTAATAATGGGATCCGACATTTCCCAACTCAAAGTTGTTGTCCCTGCCCATTAAAAAGGCAGCTTGTATGGGAGTCAGATCAAATCGTTCGTGTTGTTTTTGATGTTTCTTATACGTTTCGGATTGTAAATAAGCGATTAAGTAAACTTTATTAGATTTTAAGTTTTCAAGCAGTTCATTGTCGAGTGCTCCTCCTGGCGCTTTAAATTTAAGTTTACCTTCTTCTACCCAAAGCTGTACTTCTTTTTGATCGCATTCGGCTACTAAGGAATTGAGAATGTAGGTCTGTTTTTGCCATTCCAGAGCTTCACGCGTTGTTTGCATAGCCGCTTTTTCCGATTGAAAATCGATAGCGCCGGCGATGAGTGTATGAATGTAGAAATGCTGTATAGAAAGGTCTAGATTGGCTCTGATTTGTTCGAAATCATATCCTCCCAACTGACAGGAACCTATATTGTAATGTGCACCGTCTGACTCCAATAATTGCGAAATAAGGCCACCTTCGAGCAGGCAGAATTTAAATGATTCTTTCTGATAAACAGGATAAACAGCCTCCATGTCTGCCATCATATGGACCGCAAAAGCGCCTTGTTCCAACCACTCATGATTAAAGTTGAGTTGAGTTGGTGATATCGTATTTTCATTGGAAAGAAGTACAAGTTCCTGGCTGTAAGGGTCAAAGTAATAATAACCTTCTTCTACATTTTCTACTTTGTTTTTTAAAACAGTCAGGTAAATCTGCACGGGATATATACCACCGGAAGAAGCATAATTGAACCGTTGATTTTGATCCAGGGCCTGAGCAGAGCAAAGATTTAAATAACCTTTGAATTCTTCAAACGAAACTGGCTTGTCGAGGAAATTACGGTAACTTTTTCGCCACTGACCGGGTAAATCAGGTGTTTTTGTTTCAGCCAGTGAAATTCGGTTGTTGGAAACGAGATCGCTGCGTTTTGCGATACGACTTTTTTTGTACGCTTGTCTGTCGTCTAGTTTGTCAATGAATTTTAGTCCGTTGAGGTACTTCATTTGTTCCGGTGTGTAAAGCAGAAACTGAGGCGGAATCGCCTGTATGTTGCCGGAAACTGTTTGAGCGTTGGCAGCCTCAATTTCTTCAAAACGGATGTCTTTTTCTTCATAGTAAGCAATAAGTTCTGTTGCTGAATCCAGTCTCACCATGTCACCTACTGCGGGACGATCCAGAAAAGAGGTTTCCAATTGATTGGCAAGACGAATAATATCGATAGAAGAAATTCCTAACTCACTAAACTGATCCTGTTCGTTTAAATCGGGTAAGTTAAATACTTCGCGAACGACTTTTAATACGGGATGTACAACACTATATTGCTTTTTGCCGTTTTTTATTTCTTTTTTAGCAGCAGATGTTTCCGAATTGGGTACTGTTTTTTGAGTCGCCTGTTGGATAAGTTTGTTTCGGTCAATTTTTCCATTAGGGGTGACCGGATAACTTTCCAGAGGAATAATGTTGTCCGGAATAATATACGGTGGGAGATATTCTGCCAACTGTTTTTTAAGAGCCGATTCCGAAAAAGTGGCAACAGTTGCTTTCACATAAGCCACCAGTTTTTTGTTGGCTGCTTTTTCTCCAATAGGAAGAATAACAGGATCTAAATTGGGATCGCATTTTTGAAAGGCCAATTGGATTTCGGCAATTTCAATACGATAACCATTGATTTTTAGTTGATCGTCTTTTCGACCTAAAAATTCTATAATTCCTTCTTCAATATATTGGCCGTAATCACCGGTGTCATACAGCCGAATATTTAGGGTTGGATGTATATAAAATGCTTGTTGGGTTAAGTCTTCACGGCCCCAATAGGCTACTGCAAGGCCTTTTCCGGCGATGTGTAGTTTTCCTTTAACAAACGTTGGACATGGACGTCCTGACTCATCTAAAATATAAAATTCCTGATTAGAAAGTGGGTATCCGTAAGGAATAGAACTCCAGTCTTCTTTTATTTGTTTTACTTCATAGAAATTGGACCAGATCGAAGCTTCAGTAGCTCCGCCCATGCTCACCAGACTTGTTTCGGGCAACAGTTTTTTCATTCTGTCAAAAGTAGAGAGGGGAATCCAGTCGCCTGATAAAAAGACTTTTTCTAAAGGAATTGTATTCTGGTCGGAAAGAGAATCCAATAAGATATTGAACAGTGCCGGAACAGAATTCCATACCGTAATCTGATGTTTGATGAGAAGAGATTTCCACTCTTTAGGATCAATACGTTCCTCTTCTGTAGGGATTACAAGTTTTCCACCTATTCCCAGAATTCCAAAAATATCATAAACAGACAAATCAAAGCTATAGGCCGAAACACCTAATACTGCGTCATCTTTGCTGACACCAAAACGTTTGTTAACATCTAAAACAGTATTTGTAGCGGCCTGGTGGCTAATCACAACTCCTTTAGGTTTTCCTGTTGATCCTGAGGTGAAGATGATGTAAGCAATAGCGTCGGGAAGAATGGCAGGTGGGGCAAAATCAAATTTTTCCCAGCTAAGGTCGGTGTCCTTGAGATACAGGAAGTTTTCAGTTTGAATAGCGTCTGGTTCAAATTCCTGATCCGTGATAAAACCGTGTGCCTCTGATTGCTGAATAATTTCAACAGTCCTGACTTGCGGATTGTTGTGTGACATTGGAATATAAGCCGCACCATATTGCACGATGCCGAGAATTACCGCAACAGATTCAAAAGATTTTTGCATCTGCACTACAATTCTGGCTCCTTTTGGTATGTTGTTTTTCTGCAATACTGCCGAAATATAATTGGCTTTTTCAACTAATTGTTGGTAAGAATAACACTTATCTTTAAACACAATAGCCTCCCTGTTAGGGGCTTCTTTAGCATGTTCCAGGATTTGCTCGTGCAAAAGGTATTCCGGATAGCTGTATTGCGTTTGGTTTACTAATCCATGTAAATAGCGCTGTTGCCCTGGTCTAAGGTCCTCTAGTGTCGATTCCCAAAAAGAGATTTCCTGTATGGCGTTTTCAATTAGATTGGTATAAGTTTCAAACATTTCCGCTGCGAGTCCAAAAGGGAATAGGGTGTTTAAAACATCCCATGCTACGACTTTATTTCCGTTTTTGGTCATTACTTGGGAATCTAACCAGACTTGTGGCGTTTGTGAAGAGGAATAACCTACTTCGCCAAACACGGCGGGATCGCCTAAATCGTTTTCGTCCTTGCTCAAACCTAATGCACTGGTGAATACTACCGGGTAAAAAAGGTCAGCAGATGGGTTTACGCGGTTTAATTCCTTCACAACTTCGATAGCAGAAAAACTTTTGTGTTCCAAATCTTCCTGCATTTGCCATTGCAATGCTTGAGCGTTTTCTCCCACGCTGCGTTTGAGGCAGTTTACGCTCAGAAGCGATAAATGGGTAAAATCACCAATTACTTTATCCATATCAGGATGAACGGGATCTCTTTCAAAAACAGTCAGCATTAATCCAAAATGTTGTCCGGCTCCCCAGGCAGAGAGTACTTCGGAGAAGATACTCATTAAAGCAGCGGTTGGGGTTAGTTTTTTCTGTGCCGCGTGTTTACAGAAGCTATCCCATTGTTCTTTTTCAAAGGTTTGTTCAAAGTGGGTAAACTCTTTTGCCGTATGGCCATATTCGCTGATCTGTTTTTTTACAGATAATTTAGGCGGAGCAGGTAAATTGTTTATCCGGCCTAGCCAATATGCTTTGTCTTTTTCGTAACGGTCAGAGTTTTTGCGGAGTTCAACGTATTGTAGGTAGTCGCGGAAAGAAGCTTTAATTTCCGGCATAGGTATTTTGCCTGAAGCGTTTTCCAATCGGTGCAAATATAAAAGCGATAAATCCCTCCAAAACAATCGAAGGCTTAAGGCATCACTGGCAATAAAATCCATACCAAAGTGAATGCGCCATTCGTTCTCGTACATTTCACTAACCCGAAGGTCAAACAACGGATTGTGGAGAAGAATAATCTGGCTGGCCATCTGTTCCCGAATTACAGCAAGGTGGTTTTGCAAATTCGGATTATTTTCCAGTTTGTACACAGGAAGGGTATAGGTCATTTCCGGAAGGATTTTCTGGAATCCATTTTCATCGACCCTTACCCGAAGCATTTCATGTCTTTGCACCAAATCGTTTACAGCTAATTGCAAAGCCTTTAGGTTAAGGTCTTTTGTATTCATTTCAAAATAGCCATAACAGCTGATACCACCCCATGGGAGTTCTGCATTTCTGCCCACGAGATAAGCATTTTGTATTGCACCAAGTTTGAAACGTTCGTACCGATGTTGTTCATCGTTTTGATACAAGTGTAGTGTAACATCCTCGGAAGAGGTCGGACTGTTTTGTTCCTCTATTTTTTCGATAAGGAAAGCTGCCCAGCTTTGCAAAGTGGGTTCTCTCAGGAAATCCGTATTTTTTACTTCGATTCCCAATTCTCTTTTCCAACGGCTCGTTAGATCGGTCATTGAAATGGAGTCTAATCCCAGTGTGTACAGATTTTCATCATCTTCAAGTTCTTCCAACTCGTCTTCATCTAGTTTTAACTCTTCCATCAGATTCTTTTGCAGGTATTCAAAAGCTTCTGAGATATTTTTAAGGGTGATTTTTTGTGGTATTTGTTCTATAGTTGTCATGGTATAGTTTGTAGAGGTGATCTTGTTGTGTTATACAAAGGCTACTACCTAGCTTTGGATTGTTTTCAAACCGAATACTTTTTCCTTAAACTGATAATTCGGAACATCAATTTTTCGCAGACCAGATCCCCGGTAATAGGATTTCCAGTCGGTTTTCTTTCCTTTTATCCAATCAGCAAAAACGTCTTGTTCCAAAGTCGGATTTGTTTTAGTGTCTAAAAAGTAAATCTCTTGTAAGCTCTTTTCCGGGGAATCCGTTGCCTGAGGCAGGTCAGCACTATTTCGCCATAAGTTCTTAACAGGAATTTCATTTGATTCATCGGCAAGGACGGTTTCCAGAATGTGCAGAGCTTCTTCTTTAGTAGCCGCCCAGATGACCTGTTTTTCTTTAAAATCGGCTCTGGAAACGTTATGACTATAGGACAGTTCATCCATATTCCGGTTTTCGTTTTCTTTAAGGAAAGAAACAAAAGCAACCCATTGATCTCTCAGGCAGGAAAGGCTTCGCGCACTGAAACGAAGTGGCCATTGGCGTACGGGATAAGCTGCTTTTTCATCGGCAGGCGCGACAGCAGTTTCGAATTCTTCCAATACAATATGGGCGTTGGTACCGCTTAAACCAAAAGAACTAATTGCTGCTGTTCTTGGTTTTTGAGATGTATTCCATTCTATTGTTCGGCGCGGAATCTCAATGCAGGATTCGGACCAGTTGATATGACCGGATGGGCTATTAAAATGCAGGTTGCCCGGAATCTTTTTGTTTTCCAATGCTAAAACGGTTTTAATAAACCCGGCTACTCCCGCAGCCGCCTCAAGATGTCCGAGGTTTGATTTAACAGTCCCTACAAATACAGGTGTTTTGCGTTCTTTGGGTAGTAAATGGATAATGGAGTTCATTTCGATAGGGTCACCAATTTCGGTACCTGTACCGTGTGCTTCAATGTAATCCGGACCCGTTTCGCTGAGACCGGCTTTTTTCCAAACCTCTCTTAAAAGCATTTCCTGTGAGGGCCCGTGCGGGACAGTGGGTCCCGAAGATAGTCCGCCCTGATTTACCCCTGAAGCCTTGATAACGGCATGAATATGATCACCATCCTTTAGAGCATCAGATAGTTTTTTTAAGACCACTACACCGCATCCTTCTCCGCGAACGGTTCCATTGGCAGCTGCATCAAACGATTTAGAACGGCAGTCCGGCGAAAGTATATTCAAAGAAGAGAATAGGGCAGTAGATTCCGGAAAGAGCAATAGATTTACTCCACCCGCAAGTGCCATTTTGCAATCATCCATCCATAAGCCTTTGCAGGCCTGATCGATACTTACCAATGACGACGAACAGGCGGTATCTGTTGTAATGCCGGGGCCTTGAAAACCAAAAAAATAACTCGCTCTGCCGGACAAAAAGGAGAATCCGTTTCCGGATACATCATAGGGATCGAATTGAGCCGTAAGTTTTCGTTCGGAAGTGAGTTGCTGCATATACTCCATAAGCATAATACCGGCATAAACTCCGGTTTTACTGCCTCGTAAGGAATCCGGTGCGTATCCCGCATTTTCGAGAGCCTCCCAGCAGACTTTTAAAAATAAGCGTTGTTGTGGATCTGTGCGTTCTGCTTCTCTGGGAGAAAAGCGAAATAAGCGGTGATCAAAATCTTCAATATCTTCTTCTAGATAACCCGCTTCTTTTAGAAAAGGGCTTTCCTGCCAAGCCCCGCCAAGAGAATGAGCTGCCCGTTTTTCAGGTGCGGGACCTATCAGGTCTTTTTGTTCTTGTAGGGCTTTCCAGAATTTTGCAGGTGTGCTGGCACCTTTTGGAAAGCGACAGGCCATACCTACTACAGCAATGGGTTCAAAAAGAGAAGTTTGGTTTTCTTCTACTTTTTTCTTCAGTCTTTTGATTTCTTCAAGGGCCTTTTTTATAATATCTGAGCGATCTGTGGTATTGTTATTTTCCATTGGAATTCTGTTTTGATATTAGTTAAGTTCCTCAAGTAAAAGTTGTAAAAGTTCCTCTTCGCTTTTTTCTTTTTCAAGAACGGGATCGGATGTCTTTTGAGTTAATTCGTCGAGGTGTTCACTCAGAAGATCAACAGTATTGTAGTCGTAAATAAGACTTACTGACAATTTGATTTTCAGAAGTTTTTCTAAAGTGGTGCGTATGCTAAGGGAATGAATAGAATCTAACCCTAATTCAAAAAGCGGGATGGTAGTATCTACATCATGAATGTCAATTTCCAGCTCTTCGGCCACCAGTTCTTTGATGATTTCCTGTAAAGGTCTGTCCGGACTGTAACTAAAATCTTGTCTGGCATCGTCCTTCGAAGGACTGTTTTGCTGCGCTAATGCGGATAAAAATTGATTGCGATTCGGTACTTGGTAAAGCGAGCTAAAGCGTTGCCAATCTACCTTCATGATGCTTGGTGTGACGAGTGTTGATTTTTCAACAAGTTCCAAAGCGTTGTCTGCCGCATCATACATGGGTAATGTCAAAATACCTAATGTTTCCAACTCTTGTGCTTCCTGTTCTTTCATCAGTCCTTTTTCTGCAAATCTTCCGAACCGCACTGAGAGGGTTCTTTTTCCCTGGAGATTTCGGTTAATGGCGAGACCATCTAACAGTAAGTTGGCACTGGAATACCCCGCTACACCTTCTCCTGACCAAAGTGAGGCGATGGAAGAAGTGTACAAAGTAAATCCGACATTGAAATCACCGAAGTGTTTGTCTAATTGTAGTGCTCCTTCGTATTTGGCTTTCCATTCTGTTTCGAGTTCTTCAGAAGTGGCATGAACTACTTTATTTCGGGTAACGGCTCCTGCTGCATGAATCAGATTAAGGGCTTTGACACCTTGCTTTTTTAGTAATTTGGCTATTGCAGCCATATCTTTAGTAACATCTACTTTTCCGCTAACGGCTGAAATGGAGATGCCTTTGGCGGCACATTTCTTAATGTACTCCCGAAATTCAAGTTGTGATTGACTCAGGTTGAAGGTGTCGGTTTGACTGTCTTCTATTTCAAGCCAGGCTGGATTTCGGGAAAGAAGATAGATTTTTTTGCATCCGAGCTGAACCAACTGTTCTGTAAATACACGTCCCATTTGTCCTAGTCCACCCGTAATTAAAACAGGATTGGTCCAGTCTCCTTTTGGTTGTAGGTTGTCGGGCAAAGAATCAATTTCGGTTGTCAGGATGGGTGTATAAAGCGTTTTTTCTCTTATGACCAACTGATCGTGGGCAGAAAAAACATCTTTGAACTGTGAATCCAATAACATAGGAGCTTCCTCAATAGAAGTGATGTCGATAACACCTTTCCATTTTTGTTTTCCTTCTATTGGCATCGTGCGGGCCAGTCCCCAAAGTGCTGTGTGAAAGGGATTCACTTGCTCCTCAGAATTGATCGCTATTCCTTTGATCGTACACAATCTGAAATTTAGATTTTTGGGTAGATTTAAGAGCAGGTCTTTGAATAAAGCGAACATCCGGGACAATCCTTTTATGTCGTCAATAGGCGGGGCAAACAGCATTAACTGTTCGTTGTTATGCAGACTTTTCAGGAGCCCGGTTATCTCTTTAAATGAAATTATATTGTGATCTAAAATCGTATTGCTTTCTTGTCCGAGCAACATAATTTGAGGAAGAGTAACAGCGGTTTTAGCCATTTCTGAAAATGTTTGTTGCGCTTGTTCCGCATTGATAAAAGCCCAAACTTCTTTTGAAACTACCAGATGATCAGGATTGGTTTTTGGCTGGTTGTTGGCAGTGTTAACGTCAAGTTTTTTCCACTTTTCGTCATAAACCGTTTTGTTTTCTTTTTCTGTTGAGAGGAACTCGCTTAAAATTTTGCGGACTTCCATAGAGGTAATGTCCATTAGAACAGTGCCTTCGGGATCACAGAAACGGAATTGTGCATTCATAGCATCAGACTCCATTTTTAATAGCATTCCGGAGGCATGAATAGTACCATGAAGGGGACGATAGAAATTTATTTCATCGTAACGGGACGGTACAAAAGGTTCCGAAAAATGTTCAAATGTTTTTGCCGAAAACAAACCGTGCATACAAGCATCTAGGAGTTCCGGAGCAGCAAACAAATTCATTGGCATTGTATGCTGTTTCACTACAGCTTTCATGCTGCGTTCATCAGATTGCAGTTGATTAATCAGACGAAACTCAGGACCATATTGCACGCCCCAAAGGTTTAAATAGTCGTAAAATGCAGTTGTATCTACGGGAGTTAAGAGGGGCTCGTTAGAAGTGGATACTGTCTTTTTATTTTGTGTTGAGGTACTCTCAGAGCGAAGTCCGAAACTGCCTTTTATGTGAATCGCCCACTCTTGTTGCTCTTTGCGACTCTTAATTTCCCAAGAGCCACTGGTAGAAAAAGGTTCTTCGGTATTTTTTGTTTCATACGTTAAATCCAGTTTTACTTCTCGTTTTTCATCCAATGAACTGAAACTCATGGGTTGAAAAATTTGCACATTTTTTAGCTTGATTTGTTGGTCTTTTTTAAGATAAAATAAGGCTTCGCAGATCATAGAAAGATAACCGGCACCCGGAAAAATATAGGTTTCGTTGACCAGATGGTCTTTAATGAAAAGATCTTGCTCAGGACTGAAAAAGGAATGAAAGCTTTTTCGGTTGTCTTGTTCATTTGTTATCTGATGATGCAAAATGGAAGCGATAAAATTATTCTGCCCTGACTTCTGAAAGTTGGACGGATCTTTTCTGCTGTTGATTTTGTACGACTCAGAAATGTAGGTGGCAGTGGCAAGTGGCGTTGGAGGAAGTGGAATTTTTTTGAAGACTGTGTTTCCTAATAGTTGTATCCAGTCAATTTCAACTCCTTTTGCGTAACCGTATAGCAGAAAATCAGGTAATTGCGCAACCATTTCTGTTTGGGTTATGGATAACGATTTTGTATCATTAAGAACATTCAATGTGATCGTCTTTGCAGAAGCATCGTCTTTTTTAGCAAGCCAGAATTCTTTATTGGAGGCTTTTTCTAATTTTTCCCAATGTTTATTTCCGGTACCGAATCTAATCTTGTCAAGTAGTTGGTTTCGTTTTAACCCATTTTCCAGAATATAAAGCAGTAAAGATTCTTCAAAGCTTATTAATTCACTGAAAACCGCTCCGAGATAATCGCCTTCGCCGGATGTGTTCAATAATACATCGGTTTTTAATACGGACACGATCGTATCGGACCATATAAAGGCCTGAGAAAAATGAATAATTTTTCGTTCTGTTTCTGTAGCAGGACATGCTGTTAGTTCGTATAGCGATTTGCCAAGTAAATTGGTCAGCATACGATCTGTTTTTGTGATGGATGGGACAAATAACTTCTGCTCCTTCCAGATTTGAAGATATTCAGGTTGGAAGTCGGTAAAGTTTGCGATCGTCAAAACCATCTGATTGGTTTTTCTTTTTCTTTGCAGAGCAACGTTCTCAAAGGCATTTTGTACTCCATTTTGGTATTTTTCCAGTTCTTGAATGAATTCCTCAGTGGTCGTGAAGCTGGCATAAATCGACTCTTCAAATACCTCACGTCCGGTTAGGAATGTGTGGGATAGCGATGCGATAGAAATGTTTGGGTTGATACTGTAAAGAAGGGAAGAAATATAGTGTTTTAAGGTGGTTTCATTTTGTGCGGAAATGAGAATCGGCCATTTCATCGCTGATATATCAGTTAAATAATTTTCGTTTTGCTGAGGAGCTTTACCCAATATAGCATGAACGTTGGCTCCCGTCATACTAAAGGCACTTACACCAATAAATTTTTTATCGGTTTCCCACGCTCTGTTTTCTTTAACCGGTTCGATAGGTTTTTCATTCCATTTAAAACCGGGATTCAGTTCTTCTAAATGCAATCCGGCAGGGATGCAATTGTTTTTAAGAATTAACAATGATTTTATTAACGAAGCGACTCCCGCTGCGGGTTCCAGATGCCCAATATTAGATTTAACGGAGCCTACGTAAAGCGGATTTAAAGGTGATTTTGAGGCTTCAAAGACTTGGTTAAGACCTTCGAGTTCTACGGGATCTCCCAAGTACGTGCCGGTACCATGTGCTTCAATATAACCAATGTCTTCAGGAGAAAGCCCGGCTTTTTCAAGACAGGATTCTATAAGTTTTACCTGTGCTTTGCCGTTGGGTGCGGTTAATCCGTTACTACGGCCATCATGGTTGGTAGCGGTAGCTTCCACAGTACCATAAATATAATCGCCATCGCGTTCAGCATCTTCCAGTCGTTTAAGGAGCAGAACTCCTACGCCTTCGCCCCTTATGTAACCATCGGCTTGTTTAGAGAAAGCCTGACATTTGGCAGACTTTGATAAAGCCCCCATTTGTGCTAAGGCAACTAAAGCATGAGGAGATAGTATACAATTAACACCTCCTGAAAGGGCATAATCACATTCTTTATTGAGAAGGCTTTGACAGGCTAGATGTAGAGTCATGAGCGAAGAAGAACAAATAGTGTCAAGCTGTATAGCAGGGCCGTTTAGCCCCAACAAATAGGCGACTCTGCCTGCGGCAATTGCATTAACAGTTCCCAATGGATTTGCAGCTGTAAAACCGTTTACGCCATTTGGAGCGATATCGAAATCATAATAATCACGATAACTCAAACCAAAGAAGGCGCCTGTTTTTTCTTTTATAGCATCAATTTTGTAACCTGCATTTTGAATACTGTTCCAGGAAGACTGGATCAGAAGTCGCTGTTGCGGGTCGATGTCAGCTGCTTCTTTTTCTGACATGCCGAAGCTCTGAGGTGAGAAATCAAAAACATCGGAAATAAAACCGGCACGATCGACAAATGTTTTTCCTTTGCCACCCTGTGCATCATAATAAAAGGAATGATCCCAACGATCCGAAGGGATTGGGATGATGCCGTCTTTTTTATGTAAAAGGGCTTCCCAAAATTGATCAGGACCATTGGATTGTCCCGGAAATTTACAATCTAAACCAATGACAGCTATCTTATTTTTATTGACGTTGCTCATATGTTTCTGTTTTTGATTATCATTTTATTTCGTCTTCCAGTAGTCCTTTTAAAAAGGCATTATCGACACCATTATTTTCATTTTCCTTGATTACGGTATGTTCGGAAGGTTTGATTTCAAATTCACACAGATAGGTCGCCAGTTCGGCTACTGTTGAATAACTCCAGATGATCGACGGTTCGATGTGAATGGCATAATATGAATTGATGTCGCTTATAAAACGTATGGATAAGGACGAGTCGAGTCCATATTCTGAAAAAGAAGTGGCAGGGGCAAAGTGCCCGCTTTCAATTTCGGCTTCTTTTTCTAACCAGTTGTAGATCCAGGACTCCATTTCTTTAACGGCTTTATTTATTAGCAGCAATTGAGAATTGCTTTGCAGGACAGCAGAAGAACTTTCTGCCAAAAATGAAGCAGTATTTCCAACGTTACTTTCTTCCTCTGTTTGGTGTTTGGAATTTTGTGTTTCTATTGTACGCAAATCCCGAAATGGGGAATGTACAGCAGCATCATGAAGTACGGGTTGTGTATAAATAGTCTGGTGGTCTTTTAGTAAATGATTGAATTGTGATTCAAATTGTTGTTTAACAAGCAGACTGGTATCAAATTCAAGTGCCTCCGCTGTGAGAGTTTTGATCTTTTTCTCCAGCCATTTTTTGGCGTGGGAGGAAATACCGTCTCCACACATCCACAGTATCAATTGACAGTTTAGTACTTCACCAAAAGCATATTTGGCAAACTTTCTGTTCTTCTGAAGATCCTGCTGCCCGTCATTAGCTGTTGTATGATGTTCGAACTGCTGTTTGACAAGTTGTATTTTTTCGCTTTGAATGGCGGGATTAATGGTTACATTTTGGTTGAGCAGGAAATTTAATGTTTCGTTGATACTTTCATCAGAACGTCCTCCCAAATCAGCAATCAGCGATTCTGAAGGGCCTTCAAAAATTCGCAATACACGGGCATCACGAAAAAGCTGCGAAATACCGTTGTGTTCCGAATAGCCTCTGGCGGCAGTGATCTGCATTAGGAAATCAACACCTTTCCAGGTTTCTTCTGTTGAAAAAACCTTGCCGGCACTGATCAGCATATCCGGCAGAAGCAGTTCTTCATCTTTCCATTTCAGAAGCTTGGATTGGCACGTTTCAATTATTTCCAGCACTAGTAATAGTTGGTGGAGCTGTTTAAGAACCACAGGTTGGTCCATAAGGTATCCGGAGTTGATTTCTCTGTTTTCCGCCCATCTTTTTGATCTGGATAAAACGGTTTTCAAGATTCCGATGCACATAGAATTAATTCCTATACGCCCCATTGCTACGACTTCTTGCAGAATTTCTGCTCCTTTGCCTATTTCGCCCAGTATATGTGATTCCGGAAGGCTAACCTCATTTAGTACAAAATGACCTTGTACGGAGCCACGCATTCCCAGAGTCATGCATTCCTCTATATGACTCAGTCCGGGTGTTCCCTGTGGCACTAAAAAGGCAGATTGTCCGAGATATTTTCCGTTTTGATCCTGTGTATGTGCAATGACAGTCAGATAACTTGCCCATGACGAAGAACCAACCCAGCATTTTTCACCATTTAAGATCCAATTGCCATCCGGTTGTTTTTGAGCAAAAGTTTTACCTGCATTGGGGTTGCTTCCCGCTCCGGGTTCAGTAAGTGCAAAGCTGGCTGTTCCTTTGCCAGTGGCTAATTCCTGAACAACTTTGTCCTTAATTTCTGCTCTGGCAAATTGTACGATGGGGTGTAGCCCGAGTATATTGTGAAGGCTCACGAACAATCCCAGTGTTAAATCTGCCGAAGAGATCATTTCGATAAAACGGCTTGTTTGACTCAGATTGAATCCCAGACCACCGTATCGCGGTGAAACCATAAGCCCCATAAGTCCCATGCGGGCAAATTCGGTCATGATATAGGGCGGAATTGTACGTCTTTCGTCAATGGCATAACTATCGACTCTGGTTTCAAGAAAATGTTGTAATTCTCCCGTTATTTGCTGTAACAGTTGTTTTTGCTGATCAGTTGAAGCGGAATCCGGTTCTTTTTTAGAGGGCGTTGCTCCCAGATGTGAGGTATGTAGAATGTTGGGCCATAGGTCGAGTTCAGTAGTACGTTTGGCAAGTCGTCTTTGAATTTTTCCACTGGTAGTTCGGGGAACATGCATTGGAGAAACAAAAAGAATGGCTTCTATTGCGATGCCGTGTTCTTTTAAAACAGCCGTGCGTATCGCTTTCGTATAGTCATCAAATTGGGGAGACAGAACCGCAGTACGGGTTAATTCCTGAACGATGTAACAACATTCATTTCCTTGTTTGTTCATGGCAAAAGCAGCTGCACCGTCGATCCTTAAATCAGGATGGGAATAATAAGAGGTACGCTCTAAATCCTGAGGGTAATAATTTAACCCTCTTATGATAATGAGATCTTTAATTCTGCCGACAATGTATATCTGTCCGTCCTCATCCTTGAAGGTTAAGTCACCTGTTCGCAGATAAGTAGTGTGATCCGAACAGGAGTAAAAATAACTTTCGGAAGTAGCTTTTTTATTTTCATAATAGCCATTTGTCACAGATGGTCCGGAGAACCATAATTCACCAATCGCAAAAGGAGATTGTGTCTGGAGTTTTGAGATCGAATCCGGTAGTTCTGCTTCCAGATCCGAAATAGCAATAATGTCAATACTATGTTTGTTAATTACTTGTCCGTTGGCTACGAGATAGACTGCTCCTTCTTCTTCGTGAAAATCCTGACCGGTTTCCATAAAACCGCTTTGCAGCAGGATGACCGTATTGTTTTTGAGTGCTTCTTTATCAACTTTTAACCATTTTACCTTTTCTCCTTGTTTAAGTACAGAAACAGTTAAAGTAGCTTCTGCTAAACCATAACCGGGAGAAACGATATGATTGCCGGCGCCAAACAATGAGATTGCATTTTGGAAATTGCAAATAGTCTGAAAACGAATAGGTTCAGCTCCGGAAGCGCATACTTTCAGGTTTTTTAGTGAAATTTCTGTTGGAGTATTGGTGGCTTTTAGATCATGATGCAACTGTACAAGTTTATCGGCAACCAGCTGATAAGCAAAATTGGGGCCTCCTGTGTGCGTAGCTTTCCATTTGCTGAGTGCATTAACCCAATTAAGCGGTTTACTCATGAAGTCTTCGGGTCTCAGTAAATAAAGGGTACTCGCATTGTAAATGGTTTGAACTATAAATAATATTAACCCCATATCATGATAAAAGGGAAGCCAGCTCACCAGTACACTTTCTGAAGTGATGTTCATGTAGTTTTTGGACCCTTCTGAATTTTGTATCAGGGAGTTTTGTGTTACAACAACTCCTTTTGGATTTCCTGTGGAGCCGGAGGTGTATTGCAAGAAAGCTGTAGGATGTATATCGGGTTGGTCTGTAAAAGGAGTTTCGGAGGTATTAGAGGAGGCGATTTTTACTTGGATTAAGAGTATGTTGCGGAGTAATTCGGATCTGCTTAAACTCTGAATCAATCTGGAACTGCTTTTTTCACCGGAGGCAATAGCCTTGGGCTGACATTCTTTTGCAATATTTTCCCATTTGTCTAAAGGTTTTAGTCGTCCGGGCATGTTGAGTGGTACGGGGATAGCGCCAATCCACTGGCAAGCGAAAAAGGCGATGATGAATTCAATGCCCTGATCAAAAATCAAAAGGCAACGATCTCCTTTTTTTATCTCTCTGTTTTTAAAAACCTGAGCCTGTTGCTGTACCTGATTTAAAAATTCAGAATAGGTCAGGGGAGTTTCCTGAAGGTTACTGTCTACATCGCTGAATACTATTTTGTCCGGACACTTTATACTCCCCTCGATCAGAAAATCAATGAGACAGCCAGCATCTTCTTCAATGGTTAGCGTATCTGATTTGTGAGGAGCAAGTTTGGGGTGACTTTTTTCCATGTCAGTATTGTTGGGTTAGTTGATTGATGATTTGTTTTTAGTGACAAAAGGTATAGGCCGATTCGTCTACCACTTTTGTGAGTTTTTGGTATTCTTTGGCTTTACCGGGCCAGTTGTTGACGATAACATCGCCGTTTTTGTACCAACTGTTTTTTACCTGGGCCCAAGCTGTTTTTTTCATTCGTTCATTCACCTGGTTTGTAAATCCTTTTTGTGAGTCAGGTTTTACATCCATATATTTCAATTTATTTTCTGAAATCAAATGGAGACATTCAGAGATATAGTGCGCCTGACTTTCTACCATGAGCAAGACAGAGCTGTGTCCCAGATTTGTATTTGGACCGTACATCATGAAGAAATTGGGGAAACCTGCGGTGGTGATTCCGAGATAAGTTTCGGTCGATTTTTCCCATGCCTCGCTAATCGAATTTCCGTTTAAACCATAGATATCCAGTCCTTTTAAAAAAGGATTACTTTCGAAACCTGTAGCATATATGATAACGTCCAGAGGAATTTTATTTCCTGAGGAAGTAACAACACCATCTTCTGTTAGATGTGAGATACCTTCATCGTTTACAGTTACATTTTCTTTTGCCAGAGCAGGGTAATAGTCATCGGACAAAAGAACACGAACGGCGCCCATAGGATAATCCGGTGTTAGTTTTTTCAATAATTCCGGATCTTTGATTGCTTTTTTGAGATGGCTCATGCTTATGCCTTGCCAAACCTTTTTCCAGAATTTGTTTTGTCCCATCAAATGGTAAAACAAACCGTTGAAAGTGTTATTCGAATGGCGGGCCCAATGGAGCAGAAAAGGGTATTTTTGGTGCAAATGCCTGTCTTTATTGCTGTATGAGGCGTTTTTCTTAGGTAACAACCATTTGGCACTACGCTGAAAAACAGTCAACGCTTTTACCTGCGGAACAATTTTCGGAATAAATTGAATAGCACTGGCCGCATTGCCTATCACTGCTACACGTTTTCCGTTCAGATCTACAGCATGATTCCATCGTGCCGAATGCCAGGTCGTTCCTTTAAAAATTTCTTTTCCTTTAAAATTTGGAATCTTGGGATGATCCAACTGGCCGACCGCCATAATCAGAAATCGGGCGGCATAGGCGTCACCTTGTTTGGTTTTTATTTCCCAATGCCCTTCTTTTTCAAGAAAAGAAGAAGATGAAAATTCCTTTTCTGTGAGAATATGATCTCTTAATCCGTTCTTTTCGACATTGAATTTAAGATAGTCGAGAATTTGTGGTTGATCAGACCATTTTTTCTTCCAATTCGGGAAGGGTTCAAAAGAATAGCTGTACAAGGAAGAGGGCACATCACATTCTGCTCCCGGATAGGTGTTGTCTCTCCAGGTACCTCCAATGTCTTTTGCTTTTTCGAGAATAATAAAAGAGTTTATTCCACGCTTTTTTAAGCTAATAGCCATTGAAATACCCGAAAATCCCGATCCAACAATTACAGCTTCGTAAACGATATGATTTGTGGCCATCTTACTTACTTTGCGGGTTGACAACCAATTGCTTTAAGCGATCGGTTTCATAGAAAACCAGGATAAAATTCAAGATAGAAACGACCATTCCCGAAGCGAAAAAGCCCGGATGTACAGGTGGGTTGTCATGAATAATATGGATTAAAAAGATATTGACAGCAAAGGGAAGATAGAACAACAAACCAATCCACCAATATTTTTTGGTTACGAGCAACAGGCCGGCAACTAGCTGTGCTAAACGGACAAAGACTCCTAAATAACTTAACATAATGGCATTGTGTAGGTTGCGAAAAGTTTCTCCGAATAACAGGATACCTTCACTTTGTGGGTTATAACCTTCTGTAAACATGGCGTAGGTTCCTATTGTACCAAAGAGTATAAGAATTACGGCAAAAATGTACCGCAGTACAAGCATCGTTTTTTTCATAAGATTTTTTTTTTGATTAACGAATAGTCGACTTAATAAGCTGTGTCAAAAGGTAATGAGCATCCGGGTGGGTATCTCGGATGCTCAAAAGTAATGCGAGGTATTATTTTAATCCCAGAATATGAGAAATACCGGTTGTAGTGACCGCTTTAGTTTTGCTAAAATCGTTTAGGTTGATTTTATTGATGTAGTTGGTGGTTTTATTAGCAAATGGAACATAAGCAAAACCGTTTGCAAAATAACATCTTGCCACTTTACCACTATTGGTATATTCATCATCCAGTTTCTTTGCTGTTTTAGCATTCAGGTCAAAACTCCACCAACGGAAAACAGGATCTGTATTATAAGAGTACGGATTGTTTGGATCCAGTTTTGTCGGATCCAGTACGGTTGCCAGGAATTTACCGTTTCCATAATACTCAAAATTGGTGACCGAGTTACCGTTTCCTTGTGATACCGTTTCTAAGTCAAAATAGTAATTGGCATCAAAAGCAGTAGCTCCGTTTTTAATTCGTAATAAACAGGCTGGTTTGCCTATCGCAGATCGCGCGCCGCCAAAAACGTTATGACACAATACATAAATATCTCCGTTTTCGGTTTTATTCATATAATAAACCCCGCCTCCGGTATTCCAGGCACCTGTAAAAGAACCACGGTCATCTGTAATCACTTTAACTAAAGCAGCCGAATTACCTGAAACAGAATTATTCACTTTTGTAAGATCTATTACAAGGATATCGCAGCTAGTTGTAGCCGGAGTAAAGGTGTTAAAATCATACATAGCATACAAAGCTGCATACATATAATTCCCGTTGATGATAATCTCGGTAACGCCTTCGGCCTTAATGGTTGCTCCGGTAGTTGGGAAATTGGTCACTTTACCTATCCTTGACAGAGTAGAGCAATCGATAACCCCTGTTTTTACCATGGTGGTAGGATTAAAAATTACTATTTTTCCTGATCCTCCAATGTAGGCCGTATTTTCATCTTTGAAAGAAATATTTCCCTGGAATCCCAATTCCGCAACGCTGATAGATCCTGTTTTTTGTCCTAGATTTCCGTTTGATAAAGTCCATCTGGTGATTAAGCCATTTTGGTAATCGTTTACATATACTGCTTTTTTAAACTCATAAACGCCTCCCGAATGCGAAGCAGAAATTTCGTGAGCATTAGCGTTATTGATTGTTCCTGTAACATCCGGTGAGTCCATTTTCTGCATATAAGCAGCAAAAGATCTGCCGTCTGCATTTTGTGGTCTTGTAATTAAGGCATAATTAGCCGATGTATTTGTCGTTGTTGGCTCTGTCTTGTCGTCATTGCTGCTACAAGATGAAAATGCTAACAATGTAAAAAGTAAAAGGGTAAATTTGTTTGTCATTTTTTCATGATTATTGTTTGGTTAATATATAAGCGATTTTTCCATAAAAGCTCCTCCCGGGTTTTTGAACAGAGAAGTTATCGTATAACCTTGCATCGGTTATGTTTTTGCAATCAACCGCAAAGCTCCATCGTGCATTTTTTGAATGAATTGAGATTGAAATGTCATTTATAAGTTGAGACGGAATGGTTACTTTGGAGGATTTTTTACCGTTAATGGCCCAAGTGAGGAAATACTCATGTACATAGGACGAGGTATATAAAAATTTGAAATAATAGTTTCGTTTATTCCCCGGGTTTAGGGTGTATGATCCTTGAAAATTGCTGAATAGGTACGGAGTATTTGGAATTCGTGCTCCGATATAGTCGGCTGTAAAAATTCCCAGATCATCTACAGCTGCCAACCGTATGTCCTGATACGTTGTGTTTAGGCTCAGGTCAATTGTATTCGTTGGTTTGTATTGTAAAAACCATTCACCACCAATAGTAGTAGTTTGTAATAAATTGGTGTAAGCTGCTAATGAATTGGAAAATGAAGTCAGTATAATTCGGTTTTTGGTGTTTCTGTAAAAGCCACCAATGCCCGTAAAGATCTTTTCATTTAATGCTTTAAATTGTATTTTAATATTGAGGTTATGACTGGTAGCCGATTTTAGATTGGGATTCGGGCTAACGGTGATATAGTCACCAAATATTTCTCTGCTATCGGGTTGACGAACAGCATATTCATATCCCGGAATGATGGCTATTTTTGGACTGACAACCCATTTGAAAACCTGACCAAAGCCAATATCGGAAGAAGAGGAGGTGCTAATTTTATCAAATTCATTGGTGATCTTAAAGCTTACTCCGCGTACTTTGCTGTAATAATGTTTTAATGACGTAGTACTAATTAAGCGGCCGTTTAGAAATTTTGATTCCAGTGAAGTTCCAAAGAAATTATTGATAAGCATTTGAGGTTCTTTAAAAGGATCTTCTTTGTAAGTAGCTGCACCTGCTTTGTCTTCGCCTGTTAATTCCCTTTTTGTGGTAAAAAGGTTGGCGTTTATTCGGTAATTTTCTCCAATTCTGAAAAAAGCATTTTCTCTTGCATACAAAACTTTTTGAATTATTTTGGGCGTGATGCCTTGACTATATAAACCGCTTTCGCCTTTATTTTGCCCTTCGATATAGTTACCGTCCCAAAAGTAGATGCGTGAAGAAAGATCTTCAAAATAGGTTTGTTCGAAATTATATCCGGTCGTTATATCAATTTGCCAGCTGTTTTTTTTCGAACTTGATTTTTTCCAGTTCAATGCTGCACCTCCGGTATATTCGGTAGAAAACGGTTCTCCCCAAGGCTTCAGAGCCGTAATTCCGTGTTGCCATTCTTTATGGGTGTAAGTAAAGGAAGAAATGAATTTTAGATGGTCTGCCCAGCTTAAGTCTTTAAAACCGACTTGTACTTTGGCTAAACCAAAATCGTATTTATCATTAAATCTTCTGGCTCGTCCTTTTTTGGTATTGTATAAATCGTCAGCTACAACCTCTACATCGTCCATCCAGTAATCATTGTCGGAATGACGATAAACAGCATCAACACCTGCAAAGAATTTTTTGTTTTTGAACGGGTGAGAATAGGAGCTAAGAGTAGCTTCATGTGTATTCCAGGAACCATAGGAGTATCCTGCACCTAAAAAATCCTTGTCATTTTTTCTTGTAACAATGTTGATTACGCCTCCTAAAGCATCAGAGCCAAACCGTATGGGGACGAGTCCTTTATATATTTCAACTCTATCAATCATGTTGGTGGTAAGGTTTTGAAGTTCAAAACCACGACCTAAGAGGTAAACCGGAATTTCATCCACAAACACACGGACATCTTTACCGTCTATGCCATTAAGATTAATATTTAATGCGCTGCCCATACCGCCTTGTTGCTGTATTCGCAACCCCGATGCTAAGTTTATTGCTTCAACTACAGATTTAGAGGTGCTATTGAATTCTTTGAAGTCGATTACCTCAGGAGCGTAGAGCGACTCGCGAATTTTTTGAGAAGCCGAAAGTTTGGTTTTTGCCACGACTATTTCGTCAAGTTCATGTGCTGATTTCTGAAGGATAATGTTTAAAGTGTTTTGCTCTTCCTTTATCTGAATTTTGAGATTGACCTTTTTAAAGGAAAAGCTTTCTACCCCAACAATATAATTTCCTGGTTTTTCTTGAATTAGTACTTGTCCGTTTGTATCCGTTTGCTGTTGGAAAACCAAATTCTGGTTTGCTTTAACAGTGACTAGTACGCCGACAATGGGTTGTTTGAATTCATTTGTAATATTCAGGACAACCTGTGCATCGGCCCGTTTAATTGAAAAAGTAAATAAAAAAAGAAAAAAGGTTAATTTGTTAAGGACTATGCTCTCAGAGATCATAATGTGATGCTATTTTTAATTAGTCCAAATATAAATAAATATATTGAATAAAAGAGAAATGTAGGTGATTTATTTGTAAGAAATTTTTATTTAGGTTTTTTCGGAGTATTTAAAGAAGTTATATATATATGATATATAGTGATTTA
>NZ_CADCST010000037.1 GCF_902804485.1 Flavobacterium collinsii
AGAGTTAATTACTGCAGTAATGATAATACTTTCAGGAGGAGATCCGCAAAAAGTATATAAAACATAAGTGGCCGGAATTTCTTCCGACCACTTTTAACTATTAAGTGAGTTTTTTATATAATGCTTTATTTTTCTAGAGTGAAACTCCTCTTTTCCAAGGAATAAAATCATTTTGATTTAAGATTGCTGCCTTGGTTTTAATGGTTCCACTGGCAACATCGATGATAAATTCCAACATTTCGTCGGCCATTTCGTCGATGGATTTTTCTCCTGTGATAATTCCACCAGTATCAATATCGATGATGTCTGACATCTTTTTAGCCAGGTCTGTGTTGGATGAAATTTTCACTACCGGTGCGATCGGATTTCCTGTTGGCGTTCCCAAACCTGTGGTAAACAATACCATATTTGCTCCTGAACCTACCATTGCTGTTGTACATTCAACATCATTTCCAGGTGTACAAAGTAATGTTAATCCCGGCTTCGAAATGTATTCACCATAGTCAAAAACACCTGTAATTGGTGATGTCCCACCTTTTTTAGCCGCTCCCGCAGATTTCATCGCATCTGTAATCAATCCGTCTTTGATATTACCCGGAGATGGGTTCATATCAAATCCTGAACCGGCATCTACCACTGTTTTTTCATACCATTTCATTAATTCCAGGAAACGCTCTCCTCCTTCATCTTCGACGCAACGGTTAACCAATTCCTGCTCTACCCCACACAATTCAGGAAACTCAGAAAGAATGGTAGTCCCTCCTAAAGCCGCTAGTAAATCTGACGTTACTCCTAAAGTTGGATTCGCCGAAATTCCGGAGAATCCGTCTGAACCACCGCATTCTAAACCAATTTTTAATTTGGATAAAGGCGCCGGAGTTCTTTGCACTTCGTTGGCTTTTTTAATCGCTTCAAAAGTATCTTTTACCACACTACTGAGCATGGTTTCGATCGTTCCGATTTGTTGCTGATCGTAAATCAAAACCGGCTTTTTACTGTTTGGATTTATCGCGTCTAAGGCATCTTTAAAAATCTGAATCTGCAGATTCTGACAGCCCAAACTCAAAACAGTTGCTCCAGCCACGTTCGGATTGTTTACATAACCCGCCAACAACTTGGCCAGACTGTGCGAATCCTGACGAATACCACCACAACCGCCCTGATGTGTGATGAATTTTACTTCTATATTATTGAATAAATTAGCATCATTTGAAGCCGCCTCATTTCCTGCACCACCCGTTTCTGATTTCACCAAAGAACGAAGCAGCAATTGATAATCGTTCTCTTTAGGCTTCATTAGCTCTTTCTCAAAGATATCTTTTAAGATTTCAATGTTTCGGTTCTCACAAAATACCAATGGAAAAAACAACCATACATTCTCTGTTCCAACTTGTCCGTCTTCTCTGTGATAACCCATGAAAGTTCTGTCTTTCCACTTATCAATATTAGGTGCCGTCCATCCAATTGTTTCTGTTTTTCCGGTTACCTTATCACTTTCATGTTTGACATTTGCTGTAGAAAGCAAACCTCCTTTTTCAATTTTGGCACTTGCTTTCCCTACCAAAACGCCATACATAATAATCCTGTCTCCTACATTAAAAGGAACCATCGCGATTTTATGTTTCATTTTCACATCACTCTCAACAGTAACAGCCGAACCTTCAAAATCAATCACCTCTCCAGCTGAAAGATTCACTAAAGCAACTGCTACGTTATCAGTAGGATGAACTTTTATAAGTTTTTTTTGCGTTGCCATAACTAAACTTTTTGAGTTACATTATTTATTTCTTTTTGAAAATTGGTAAAACCTTTTTCAATTCCGTTTGCGTCAATTTCTTCCAATGCCACTGTAATTGCTTTTGTCAATCCCGGCTGCAGTGTTAAATCCTCGTCCCAGAAATTTTTATTTTGCAAAGTCAGTCGCGCTATTTTTTCATAATCATCCGATTTCCAAAGACTGTCAAAAAAAGAAACAATATCTTCACTGTCATTAACCGGCAAAACTTCCCCTTTCCATGTTCCTTTGTAGAAACGAATTAGAGCAGCAAATGCAAACGTCAAATGAACTGGAAGTTTGTGATGAATACCTACATAACCAGTCAAACTAGGCAATACTCTTACTTTGAATTTAGAAACCGAATTCAATGCAATTGACGACAATAAATGCTTGATAAAAGGGTTTCTAAAGCGGTCTAAGATTTCTTCAGAGAAACTTGCCAATTCCGCTTTGTCCATATTCAATGTTTCATTAATCTCCTCAAAAACAGCTTTATTTACAAAAGCTCCCGTAAAAGAATTATCCACTGTTTCTTTTACTGTTTCGTTACCATAAAGCATTGAAAAAGGAACCATAGCCGTATGTGCTCCGTTCAAAATTCTTACTTTACGCGTACGATAAGGCTGCATGTCTGCTACGATTTTTACATCTAAACCCGTTTTCTCAAACGGAAGTTTTGCTTTTAAGGTATCATCTCCTTCAATCACCCATAAAAAGAAGCTTTCAGCACTTACAATCAAATCATCTTTATAGGTTAATTGACTGTTATATTCTTCTATCTGGTCTTTAGGATAACCCGGTACAATTCTGTCTACTAATGTATTATGAAAAGAACAGCTGTTTGTTAACCACGAAACAAATTCCTCTTCCAATTTCCAATCGGCACAATATTTTAAAATAATTTCTTTTAAAGTATCTGAATTGTAATTGATTAATTCGCAAGGAATAATTGTTAATGCTTTATCTGCCGCTCCTTTAAAATACTTGAATCTTTCATATAAAAGCACGGTTAGTTTAGCCGGAAATGAAACCGGGGGCTGCATTGCCAACTGATCAGATTCGATATACTCAATACCAGCTTCGGTTGTATTTGAAATGATAAAAGCCAATTCTTCTTCTTTGGCTAAAGCCAAATATTCCTGAAAAGAAGCGTAAGGGTCAACTGCCTTCACGATATTGGTAATTAATTCTTTCTCCTGAATTTCTTCTCCTTTTTTAACACCCTTCATAAACAGGGTATACAATCCGTCCTGAGCATTAATCATATTCACTAAACCTCTGTCAATAGGCTGCACTACTGCGATTCCTGCATTAAAATCAGCTTCCTGATTTAATTTTTGAAAAGCATATTCAACAAAGGCTCTTAAAAAGTTACCTTCACCAAATTGAACTATTTTTATAGGAAGTTTTTCCGAAAACCCTGAGTTTACTCTGTTTATTTTTTCCATTACTCTCTCTTAAAATGTTATAAACAACCACGTTCAATCCCTTATTTTCGCTCATTTTCTCACACTGTAAAAGAAACATTACACTTGTGTGAGGAAAACAAATCTTGCTGTGAGGACTCACAAAATTTATTTATCAAGCGTAATGTTCAATTACAATTTCTAAAATCTAAAAAAACGCATGTTAAATAAGGATTGGTATGATTACTCCTTATTTATTTTTAATACTTTTTATGATCTCAAGAACCTGACTGACTTTTATTTTTAGTCCTTCAAAATCATTGTTATCTAATATATCTTTTGAAATTAACTGTGACCCGATCCCAACACAAGTTGCACCTGCATTAAACCACGAAGTCAGGCTATCAACTGTTGGCAAAACGCCGCCGGTAGGCATAATATTGGTCCACGGACAAGGCCCTTTTATGGCTTTTATAAATTCCGGTCCGTAAATATCACCCGGGAACAATTTTACAATTTCGCAGCCTAATTCTTCGGCTCTTGCGATTTCCGTCAACGTTCCGCAGCCCGGAGACCAAAGTACTTTTCGACGATTACAGGCAATTGCTATATCTTCTCTAAATACCGGTGTTACAATAAAATTAGCTCCTAAACTCATATATAGTGAAGCCGCAGCAGCATCTGTAACAGAGCCAACACCCAGCATCATTCCCGGTAATTCTGCCAAAGCATATTTGTTTAGCGCTCCAAAAACTTCATGAGCAAAATCTCCTCTGCTGGTAAACTCCATTAATCTTGCACCTCCATCATAACAGGCTTTTAGCACTTTTTTGCTTATTTCGATATCCGAATGAAAAAATAATGGAACCATTCCGTTCTCTTTCATCGTTAAAGCCACTTCAATTCTTGAATATTTTGCCATATTTAAATCATTTATCTAGATACTAATCCGGCAGAATTACCATCTATCATATTTTCTACTTCTTTTAAGGTAACCAGATTATAGTCTCCGGCTATGGTATGTTTTAAACAACACGCAGCTACTGCAAAGTCTAAGGCTCGCTGATTGTTATTTTGATATTGTTGCAATCCGTAAATCAAGCCTCCCATAAAAGCATCTCCACTTCCTACTCTGTCTACAACAGGTGTTACTTCTTTTACAGCTGCCTGATAAATTTCTTTTCCGTCGAACAAAATTCCACCAATTCTTTGGTGTGATGCGCTTACGGAATAACGCAGGGTTGTCGCTACTGTTTTTAAATTCGGAATCAGATCAAACAATTTATTGTACAAAACCGGAAGCGATTTTTCATCCTGATAATTTGGATTGACTTTGGGAATTCCCAACATAAAATAGGCAGTATCAATATCACCTAAAATAACATTGCTGTATTGCAACAGTTCCGGCATCACATCGCTTGGTGTTTTTCCATATTGCCATAATTTTGATCTGTAATTTAAATCACAGGAAATTGTAATTCCCAACTTATGAGCTGCTTTAACTGCTTCTAAACAGGCTTCGGCGGCACTTTGGGAAATTGCCGGCGTAATTCCGCTCCAATGAAACCAGCTCGCACCTTCCAGCACTTTCTCCCAGTCAATCATTCCTTTTTCAATAGTTGCCATTGAACTGTGCGCACGATCATAAACGACATTACTACCACGTGTACCTGCACCGGTTTCGAGAAAATAGATCCCTAAACGTTCTCCACCGTAAACTACGTTACGGGACTCTACATTCATCTTTCGCATTTCTTTTAAGGCCGAAGCACCAATTTCATTCTCGGGTACTCTTGTTACAAATTCTGCGTTTACACCATAATTTGCCAAAGACACACAAACATTAAATTCACCGCCTCCATACGTAGCGCCAAATGCTGTAGATTGTGAAAAACGCAAATGCCTTTCCGTCGAAAGACGCAACATAATTTCCCCAAATGCAACTACTTTATTCATATAATTTTATTGTTTTACCAGTAAAAGATTTTTTTTTACCATTAAGATATTAAGAAAATTAAGCCTGATGCTTTTATTTGCCACAGCTTACACTGATTAAAAAGATACTTAAACTCTATCCTCTATATTCTTTCCTCTATATTCTTTCCTCTATATTCTTTCCTCTATATTCTTTCCTCTATATTCTTTCCTCTATATTCTTTCCTCTATATTCTCTCTTCTTTCTTAAAATTTGAAATATTCTTTTGCGTTATTGTATGAAATATCGGCAACTAATTTCCCAATCCACTCCATATCATTTGGAAGCTCACCACGTTTGATTTCGTCTCCCAAAAGATTACATAAAATACGCCTGAAATATTCGTGTCTCGGGAATGACAGGAAACTTCTTGAATCTGTGAGCATCCCCACAAAACAGCTAATTAGTCCCATATTAGAAAGGGCATTTAATTGTTTTGTCATTCCGTCTTTCTGATCTAAAAACCACCAGCCTGATCCAAACTGCACTTTCCCTCTGACACTTCCGTCATTGAAATTTCCAATCATGGTTGCCATCACTTCGTTATCGGCTGGATTTAGATTGTAAACAATCGTTTTAGTCAATTTATCTTTACTGTCCAAAGCATTTAAAAAGCCAGATAACTTTTGTGCCTGCGGATAATCCCCTATAGAATCCCAACCGGTGTCCGGTCCTAAAATTCGATGCATACGGGCATTGTTATTTCGTAAAGCTCCTAAGTGAAACTGCTGCACCCATCCAAACTCATGATACGTTTCAGACAAGAATAACAATACGGCACTTTGGAATTTTAAAATCTCTTCCTGACTTAAAATTCTGTTTTCTCTTTTCTTTTTGAAAATGGTATTGATTTCATTTTCTGTAAAATCTTCAAAATAAATCTGATCCAGACCATGATCACTAAGCTTGCAGCCATTTTGATTAAAAAACTCAATTCGGTTTCTTAATGCGCTGCACAAATCTGTATACGTGTGTATTGCAACTCCGGACACATCCCCTAATGTGTCCAGATATGCATTATAGCCATCATTAGAAATTAAGATCGCTTTATCAGGTCTGAATGCTGTACTCATTTTGGTTCCAATTGGATTCTTGGCCAGTTTCTGATGAAACTCCAGGCTATCAATAGGATCTTCGGTAGTACAAACTAATTCAGCATTTACTTTTTTAAGTAGATTTTGTGTGCTGTAGGCAGGAGAATTAATTTTCTCAGTCGTTTCGATATATATCTTCTCTGCCGATTTTTCATTCAGCAAATCATAAATATCAAAATAACGGGCCAGTTCTAAATGTGTCCAATGATACAAAGGATTACGCATTGTGTAAGGAACCGTTTTTCCCCAGCTTAAGAACTTATCTTTATCCGAAGCATTTCCGGTTACAAACTGCTCATTAATCCCTAACGTACGCATCGCACGCCATTTGTAATGATCTCCGTTGATCCACACCTTTGTAATGTTGTCAAAAATTTTATCTTCGGCGATTAACTGAGGATTCAAATGATTGTGGTAATCTATGATCGGCTGATTTTTAGCGTAAGCGTGATACAGCTCTTCAGCAAATTTATTTTCAAGTAAAAATTTATCGTTTATGAAGGTATTTGAACTCATGTCTTTTTAATATAATTGAAATAATTATTCGTTTGATGGTTTACCGATTGTAGCCAAAATTCCACCATCCACATATAAAATATGACCGTTAACAAAGTCACTTGCCTTTGAAGATAAAAATATCGCTGCTCCTGCTAAGTCACTTGCTTCTCCCCATTTTGCAGCCGGCGTTCTGCTGATGATAAAATCATTAAACGGATGCCCGTCAACACGAATCGGTTTTGTTTGCTCGGTAGCAAAATAACCAGGGCCAATACCATTGATCTGAACATTGTGCTTTGCCCATTCGGTAGCCATATTTTTGGTTAGCATTTTCAAACCGCCTTTTGCAGCAGCATAAGCTCCTACCGTACTGCGGCCTAACTCACTCATCATCGAACAAATGTTGATTATCTTGCCTCGTTTTCTTTCAATCATTCCTCTCACCACATGCTTTGATACAATAAACGGGCTTACCAGATCGATATCAATAACTTCCTTAAAATCGGCCACTTCCATTTCGATCAACGGAATTCTTTTGATGATTCCTGCATTATTGATCAGAATATCAATAGGTCCAACCTCATTTTCAATTTGTCGAACGGCGGCAATAACTTCCATTTCCTCCGTTACATTAAACTTATACCCCACTGCATGAATTCCATCTTTTTGAAGTTCTGCTACTGCAGCATCAATTTTTTGCTGAGAAGAGTTACCGTTTATCACAATTGTTGCACCTGCCTCACCCAATCCTTTTGCCATTGCCATTCCCAGTCCGTGTGTACTTCCTGTAATCAGAGCAACTTTTCCTTTTATATCAAATAATGAGTTTATCATAATTTCTTATCTTAAATCGGTGATTTTACACACATCCATATCTCCATAATCTAA
Organism: Flavobacterium collinsii; assembly: GCF_902804485.1. Classification (GTDB taxonomy): domain Bacteria; phylum Bacteroidota; class Bacteroidia; order Flavobacteriales; family Flavobacteriaceae; genus Flavobacterium; species Flavobacterium collinsii. The sequence continues at coordinate 7,639 of NZ_CADCST010000037.1, forward strand.
ATTTTCACCGGCCATTCCCCAGATAAAAGTATAATTACTGGTTCCTGAACCGGAGTGAATGGACCATGGCGGTGAAATAACTGCCTGATGATTGTTCATCCAGATATGTCTCGTTTCCTGAGGCTGTCCCATAAAATGACAAACGGCCTGATTTTCGGGAATGTCCAGATAAAAATATACTTCCATTCTTCTATCGTGTACGTGTGCCGGCATTGTATTCCAAACACTTCCCGGTCTTAACTCGGTCATTCCCATCTGCAATTGGCAAGTGGTCACAACTCCTCCAATAATCATTTGGTTTACGGTACGGTGATTGGCCGTTTCCATAGTACCCAATTCCAGTTTATTGGCTTCCGCAAGACTTACTTTCACCGTTGGATAAGTCGTGTGAGCAGGAGCCGAATTGATATAAAACTTTGCAGGATTCTTAGCGTCTTCGCTTTTAAAGATTACTTCTTTATTACCGCTTCCGATGTACAAAGCATCTTTAAAATCTAAATCAAAAGAAACTCCTTCCACCACTATAGATCCCTTACCACCTACGTTGATAACTCCTATTTCTCTTCTTTCCAGAAAATAACCTGCTTTAAGCGGATCAATGCTTTCTAAAGTCAGATCCTTTACCGGAACTGCTGATCCTGCAATGTACCTGTCATAATGAGAATAGGTTAATACAATTTCATCTTCCTGCATCAGGTCATCGATTAAGAATTCATTTCTCAATTCCTGAGTGTCATACTTTTTTACAGCTTCGGGGCTTGACGCGTATCTTGAACTATATTTTGTCATAATTTTATTTTAATGTAATCGATTGCACAAAATTAGATTTTTATCCCTAAAAACCATAATTGAAACTAAAATTTATTTTATTTTTTTCTAAAACTTCTCTTTTTGATCCTGAAACTGATCCACTGTTTACGAAATACACGACAGTTGAGCTTTTCCTCCTGTTAACTTCAAAATCTGATTTTAGTCCGGATTTATGTTGACTCCTAAAAATCCTAAAGATTCGTAATCGGACTGTATTTTGGCACTAACGTTTTCATTACAGACCAGCCTGTTAAATAACAAACGGCACAAATTGAGAAAATGATAAAGTAACCGGCCTCAATTCCGTGAAAGCCCATAAACGACATATTATTTTCCTTAGCATAATCAAACAGCATTCCCGATCCTTTATTGATAAATGTTGAACCAACTCCTCCTGCTAATCCGCCAATTCCGGTAATCGTTGCAATTGCTTTTTTAGGAAACATATCCCCTACTGTTGTAAAAATATTAGCCGACCAAGATTGATGGGCTGCTCCGGCAATACCAATAATAACTACAGGAATCCAGTAACTTATATATCCTAAAGGCTGTGCTATTAAAGCCAGTAACGGAAAGAATGCAAAAATTAGCATCGCTCTCATTCTGCCTTCGTATGGATTCATTCCTTTCTTCTCTACAAAATACGTTGGCAACCAGCCTCCAATAATAGACAACAAGGTTATCATATACAAAACAAATAAGGGTAAAGCGGCCTGTGTAGAATCCATTCCGTAAACTGAGCTAAGATAAGCCGGCGTCCAAAATAAGAAAAACCACCATACACCATCGGTCATAAACTTCCCAAAGGCGAACGCCCAGGTTTGTTTGTATTTAAAACAATCTACGAATGAAACTTTATCTTTTGTTTCCGGCACATAACCTTCTAATTTACTATCTGCCACATCATCCTGTTGAATATACTCTAATTCTGCAACACTTACTTTTGGATGTCTTTCCGGCTTATCGTACATGAAAATCCAAAATCCCATCCAGACAAAACCCAAAGCACCAATAATGATAAACGACATTTCCCATCCAAACGATTTTGCTATAAACGGAATTGATATAGGGGCTGCTAAAGCCCCAACAGTGGCTCCTGCATTAAAAATACTGGTTGAAAATGCTCTGTCTTTTTTAGGAAAATATTCTGCTGTAGTTTTAATAGCCGCCGGAAAATTTCCTGCTTCTCCTACGGCCAGAACAAAGCGGGCAAAGATGAACAAGGTAACACTTACATTGATTACCAGTCCGGTATCTTTCACAAGATAAATCGCCTCTTTAGCACCTTCAAAACCTACAAACCAATTTCCTGTGATGATTCCGGCCGTGGCAATACCACAAAAAGCATGCAAACAAGCTCCAAAGGACCAAATTCCGATCGCCCAGAGAAATCCTTTTTTGGTATCCAGCCAATCCACAAATCTCCCGGCAAACAATAAAGAAACGGCATAAAATATAGAAAATAGAGCGGTTATATTTCCATAATCATTATTGGTCCAGTGAAACTCAGGCGCAATAAAATCGCTCCAGGTTAAAGAAAGTACCTGTCTGTCTAAGTAATTAATGGTGGTAGCAAAAAATAGCAACGCACATATACTCCAACGATAACTTCCTGTAGATTTTTTGGTTTGGCTCATAATAACTGCATCTGTTTGGTTCATGGTAGTGGTTTATTATAAAAATTGATATTTTTTCGGGTAATTTAATCTGTAGTTAAAACGCGATACAAAACAGCAGTACCGATGAATTAAATCTAGCAAAATTAATTAAATGTAATCGATTACACAAATCTAA
>NZ_CADCST010000038.1 GCF_902804485.1 Flavobacterium collinsii
TTACGCACCTGTATATTAAGTTTTGGTTTACCTCAAGCAGTTCAGGTGGTATTGCGTGAAGCTCCTTTGTCATTAGAGCATTTGGTTTTGGATAATTCCTGTGCTATTTTATCACAATTAGATGTTCTGATAGCTCCGGGTAGTCATTGGATGGATATTTCAAAGGCACCATTATTGGAGTTGAAATCGGCTGATGATTCTGAAAATGGCTGTTATTATTTGATTGTATACCAGCATCATTTGATAATGGACCATGTTGGTCTGGAGAAAATTGTATCGGAGGTTATGTTGTATTTATCGGGCAACCAAGAAAGTTTAGGTGTTCCTGTTTTGTACCGTGATTTTATAGGTCATACTTTACATGCGCAATCGGAGCATGATGCAGGTTCTTATTTTAGATCTTTGTTTGAAGGAATTGAAGAGCCTGCCTATCCGTTTGATTTATCAAACATCCTTGGAGATGGAAAAGGTATTAATGAGTTTCGTATAGTACTTCCGAAAGTTTTAAGTTCAGAATTGCGTGAAACGTGTTTGAGGCTGGGTATGACCCCAGCAGTATTGTTCCATGCTGCTTATGGCCTTGTAGTTGCCAGATGCAGTAATAAGGATTATGCTATTTTTGGTTCTTTGTTTTCAGGAAGACTTCAGGGTTCTTTAGGTGCTGCAGATTCATTAGGATTGTTTATCAATACCCTTCCGGTGTTAGTTGAATTAAAAGGCAGTGTGTTGGATTATCTTGATCAGGTCAAGGTATTGTTACGGGATTTATTGTCTTATGAGCAAACTCCTTTATCCCATATCCAGAATTGGAGTGGAATAAGCAATGATATGGCATTCTTCAGTGCATTGCTGAATTACCGTCATTCCTCACCTGTTTTATCACATGAAGATCATGCAAATGAATTTGATTCAGGGATTACATTTTATGGAGGTAAAGAACGTACCAATTACCCTTTTACCTTAAGTGTAGATGATTATGGAGATGATTTTGAATTGAAAGCTCAGATTGATGGAAGTATAGATGCTTCCCGTATTGTTATTTATATAAAAAATGCTTTGGTTGAACTTTTGGAAGGCCTGAAGAAAGAAGATCTAATTATAAATGCTTTAAATATTTTATCAAAAGAAGAAGAATACCAATTGCAGGATGTTTTTAACGACACAGCAATTGCATATTCAAAAGATAAGACACTGGTTGACTTGTTCGAAGATCAGGTTAAAAGAACCCCAGATGCTACGGCTATAGTTTTTGAGGATCAGGTTATAACTTATAAGGAACTGGATGAGCGTTCGAATCAATTGGCTCATTATTTCGAATCTGTAGGTATGGTTGAAGATTCGCGAATAGGAATCTTGTTTAACAGAAGTTTTGATATGATCATTAGTATCTTAGGGGTTCTGAAATCAGGATGTACTTATGTTCCTTTAGATCCTTCATTACCCTCAAAAAGATTATCCTATATTTTAGAGGATTCAAATGTTAATTTTATCCTTTATAAGGAGGAATCTTTATTGTCAAGTTTATCTGTATCAGAATTTATTTTCTTTTTAGATATAAACGAATCTTTAAATTATGAATCTTCAAAAGTTGAAAAAGAAAGGGGTTATGATTCAGTTGCTTATATTATGTATACTTCGGGGACTACAGGAGTTCCTAAAGGAATTTCTATTAATGACGAAAATATAATTACCCTTATTAATGATCCCTTGAGTAAGATTTCTGTTAATAACTTAGATCGGGTACTTCAATGGTCTAACTATGCTTTTGACGGATCAACATATGAGATTTTTGGAAGTCTTTTAAATGGTGCTTGTCTTTATTTAATAGATAAATCTACAGCTTCAGATGCAGGAGTTTTATCTCAAGTCATCAGTAAAAATGAGTTAAGTGTTGTTTTTATTACTACAGCATTGTTTAATTCTTTAGCAGAGTATGATTTGTCCTTATTATCTAGTTTAAGATTATTGTTATTTGGAGGAGAAAAAGTTTCAGTTTCTCCTGTTAAAAAGATTTTATCAGCATTGGGTCCAGACAAGATACTTCATGTTTATGGTCCTACCGAAACAACAGTATACGCTACCTGTTATGAGATTTGTGAGATATCTGATGATGCAGAAACGATTCCAATAGGTAAGCCTTTATCGAATACAAGTTTATATATTGTAGATGATAGTCACCAACTTTTACCCATTGGAGTAGTTGGAGAATTATGTGTTGGAGGATCAGGAGTAGGTCGAGGTTATTTGAATCAGGAAGAATTAACCAGAGAGAAATTTATAGAGAATCCATTTAAAGAGGGGGATATAATTTATAAGACGGGAGATTTGGCTCGTTGGCTTGCTGATGGTACTATAGAATTTATTGGCAGAAAAGATGATCAGGTTAAGATTCGTGGTTATCGAATAGAGCTTGGTGAAATAGAGAATGCTCTCTCATCGATAGCAGGAATCATTCATTGTTGTGTATTGGCTAAGGAAGATACAGTTAACAGTAAACGTCTGATTGGTTATGTTGTTGTTGAAGGTAAGCTGGACAGGGTTGCTTTACAGGAACAGTTGAAATTAAGTTTGCCGGAGTATATGGTTCCTATGATCTGGGTTGAGTTGGCAGAGCTGCCGTTGACGTCAAATGGAAAGCTGGATAAGAAAGCTTTGCCGGATCCTGATAGTTTAGATTTGTCCACGAAAGAATATGTTGCTCCACGCACAGAGACAGAGCACCAATTGGTTCAAATCTGGGAGAATTTGTTGGGAATAGAGAAGGTTGGAGTTCATGATAACTTTTTTGAGTTGGGGGGGCATAGTCTACTGGCTACCCGATTGGTATCGATGATCCGAAAGGAATTGTCTATAGAGGTTGAAATTGCTGATGTCTTTGAGTATACGACGATCGCAACGTTAAGTTCACATGTATCGCTTCAATCAAAAGGAGTATTATTGCCTACTATTGTTTTGGAAGATCGTCCAAAGCGTATCCCATTATCTTTCAGTCAGGAACGATTGTGGTTTTTGGATCAGTTGCAGGGAAGTAGTAGTGAATATCACATTCCTATTGTACTTCGTCTGGAAGGAGCGTTAGACACATCGATATTAGAACAAACGCTTCAAAGTATTGTATCTCGTCATGAGGTTTTGCGTACTATTCTGTTATCAGAAGATGGTATAGGGTATCAGGAAGTCATAAGTGAAAAGGAGTGGATCCTTGATCAGGTTGAAATA
>NZ_CADCST010000039.1:0-8050 GCF_902804485.1 Flavobacterium collinsii
AGAAAAAGTTAAACAAAACTTTTTTGTTCTTTTTTTCAAAAACAGCTATTGAAGTCTTTTTTAATAAAGTAAGTAGTAAGTTTTTGTATGATTATCTAGAGTTGAAGTTTTTTATAATAACTTAATTAGTTTGCGTATGGAATTGATCACTACTTTCTTTATCAAGTTTGCATTAGGTTTTCGTATTATTTTAGCTTTGTCTTGTAAGAGTTTGAATAAAATTGAATTTATCATCAAATTGAGTTTTAGTTCCACTTCAAACTTATTTCATCAATTTTCCAGATTTATTATTTTTTTATTTTCAAATCCCAATCGGGGGTTTGTTGATGAAACGTATTGTTGTGTTTAAAATTCTTTAAATGCCGACTGCGTTTTTTAAAATGAATTGATTCAATTTTTAGAGTTCTGTTCTAAAAGAGATAAAGTTTATAAAAAGAATAATCAGCTTTTTATGACTATTGAATCATCCTATATATGATGTAGAATTCCCCAATTCTCCGAAACGTATATTTTCTTTTATGAAAATTGGTTTATAACAAATCACTCTTTTTGGAAGTCTGGTTTAGGTCAGTATTTCCCGATTTTTTGGTATGTCTTTTATTCGAAAAGAGTAGGAGCGGTTCTTTAGTATACTTCTGTATACTCGGTGCAACATGATTTTTTACTGAAATGTTGTTTACATTCTTAGTATTCTGGGAATCTAAATTTTATTTCAACAAGTTGATTATTAGTGTTTTTTTGAAATTGCCTAAGCACGTCTGCTTATCGCAAGAGGTATTTTATTGTCCATTTTCTAATCTTCCAAATTATGAAAAAAAATTTTACTTTTTATGATCTCCTAGTAAAGAGGAGATTATTGGGACTATTTTTTTTATTGCTGCTTTGCAATAAAAACTTTGCCCAGACTTTCTGTAGACCCATCTCCAATACGAGCAGTAGAGCCGGAGTGTGTTTGGGAACTACAGAGGTACTTAATCCAACCTTTGCTTATGATGCGAGTACGAGTACGTACGCTTCATTGACCAATGCTTTGGGAGTTCTTTGTTCTGTGCAGGAAACAGTGAAGTTTGGTCAAATGGCAAAAGCCGGTGACCAAATTGTGATCGTTTACGGATCAAATGCAGACCTGTTAGATGTTGGTTTAGTAGCCAACACGACTATTCAGCCCAGTAATTCGGTCGCGGGTACAAGCAGTACGGCATTGGCTTTAAACAGTCCATTGTTGAATGTAAACGCCATAAGCGGAGCTACTACAGCTACTGTAAAATATACCCTGACAGCTGATGCAGATCAGGTTAAGGTAGAAATTGGCGGTCTGCTTAGTGTCCTGACTAATGTGCGGATATATGATGTTCGGTTGCAGTTTGCAAAACCAACTATTGCTGGAGGAGCAACACAATCCGTTTGTTTAGGACAGTCGATTGCACTTTCAGCGACAGCTGCTGTAGGTACTACTTTGGCCTGGTACAGTTCTCCAACATCTACTACAGCGCTTTCAAATGTAAATACTTTTACAACACCTGCTTTAACGACAAGTACTACTTATTATATAGGTATATCAAGAAGTGCTGGTTGTGAAAGCGATGAAAGATTTCCGGTTACAGTTAATGTTCTGGATCCTACATTACCGACAATTAGTACAGTTGGTACTTCAATTTGTTCTTCGGGAGCAACACAAGCAACAACGCTATCCGTTATAAATCCGGTACTCGGAACAACTTATTCCTGGTTTAGTGCCGCAACGGGTGGGTCGGCATTAAGTACAGGGAGCACCTATACACCAACTGTTCCAACGGGAACTACGAATTTTTATGTCGAGGCATCTATAGGTGTCTGTAAAACAGCAACTCGAACTCCGGTTACGGTTACTTCAACTCCTGTTCCGGGAGTTGCCACTATTTTAACACAAAGTGTAACTATAGTTTCTGGTCAGAATGCAACACTTAGTGCTTCTACTTCAGAACCTGGTGTAACTTTAGATTGGTATGATGTAGCTACAGGAGGCGTTCGATTATTAGGAGATTCAAATAATTTTACAACTCCGGTATTAGTAGCTTCTAAAACGTATTATGTGGAGTCCCGAAATAGTGCGGGAGGCTGCGTCAGTGCAACCAGAGCACCTGTAACGGTAACGGTTATACCTGCTGCTCTAGGAGGTTGTTTAGAAGCCAATAGCCAGCAAACCACTCAGAATGGTTTGTGTTTGCTTTGTTCGTCAAGTGCTCAGAACAATTCCGTTGACGGAAATAGTGCTACTTCATCTAGTCTAACGGTTCCAATAGGTTTAGTAAACGGCTGGATTCAGCAAACATTACAATTCAATAATCCGGGAAAAGCAGGAGATATTATTGATGTCGACCTTGCGTTGCCTGGAGGAATTGCCGATCTTAATTTGTTAGGGGTAGTTAGCCTCGCGACTTATAATGGCGCCACCTATAATAACGACCGAAATTTTATCAATAACGCATTGGTTTCTTTGCAGTTAGTATCCGGAAGTAAATTTAGAGCCAGTTTTGTTGCTGTAGCTAATTTTGATCGTATCGAAATTCGATTAGGTGGATTGGTAAGTGCCTTAACAACTTTAGAAATTTATCAGGCTACGCACCGCTATAAAGCGCCTTCGTTTACAGGAAGCACCACAATTTGTGGAGGACTGACTACTACTTTAACTTCAGATATTACTGTTGGTGAAAGTATCAAATGGTATGATGCTTTAACAGGAGGAACTTTATTGGCCAGTACAGCTGCGTATACTACGCCCGCTTTAACGGCAAATACAACGTATTATGTAGAAGTTACTCGCAATGGCTGTGTAAATAGTGAAAGAAATCCGGTTTTGGTTACTGTAAATAATCCGATAGCTCCGGCAACAGTGGTCGCCAGTCCGTTGAATTTATGCAGCGGATCTTCAACTACAATAACCATTCAGTCACCAGTAGTGGGAACGGTTTACAAATGGTATGATGCGAGTTCCGGCGGAAACTTAGTGTTTACGGGTACCGTTTTTGATACACCAAATTTAACAGTTACGACTACCTATTATGTCGAAGCTTCAATCACAACTTGTATAAGTGCAACCCGCACACCGGTTACGGTCAATGTTAATCCACGACCTTCACCTCCAGTTGCAGTATCTTCACATGTGATTACTCAGTCCGGTCAGAATGTAACGCTAGCAGTTGTAAGCAGTCCTAACATTATCCATAGCTGGTATGATGTACCAACAGGAGGGACTTTTTTGGCTACTAATGTAGATACTTTTACGCCTAGCCCAGCTTTAACGTTAAGTAAAACATTCTATGTAGAAAGCAGAGATTTAACTTCTGACTGCACAAGCAGTACAAGAACTGCGATTATTGTTACTGTAATTAATGGCGTAAATAATTGTTTGTTAGCCAATTCACAAATAACCACAAAAGGAGGAACCACAAACTGTTTAACTTGTAGTTCAAGCGCAGACGGAAATTCTGTAGATGGAAATTCTGCTACAGCAGCTACTCTTTCAATCCCTCTTGGTTTGGTAACAGATCATATTCAGCAAGATCTAACCTTTCCAACAACAGGGCAGACTGGTGACATTATCGATGTGGAACTAGGAATTCCTGTTGGACTTCTTGATATTAGTGCACTTTCTAATGTTAGCTTGCAAAGTTTTAATTCAGGGGTGCCTAATGGTGATTTTAATACCATTAATAATCTTTTGAATGTTCAGATCTTATCCGGAAATCGTTTCAAAGCAAGTTTTGCAGCAGCGGGTACTTTTACCAGTGTGCGTGTTCGATTAAGCGGATTGGCAACTCTTTTATCAAGTCTGGAGATTTACGAAGCTTCTTATAGATTTGCAAATGCTGTAGTAACAGGAGCAACCGCACCAATTTGTGCCGGACAAACTGCTTCCTTATCAGCTACTGCAGCTGGTGGAGATACATTTGAATGGTACGATGCTCCAACCGGAGGAAATATAGTAGCGGTTAATCCAACTGCTGCATTGACGACTACAACAACCTTTTATCTGGAAGCAACGCGCGGAGGAACTTGTATCAACACCGTTCGTCAGCCCGTTACTGTGACTGTATTGCCTTTACCAACAGCGACAGATATCAATATCACAACTCCTTTAACAGCTTCTTGTTCAGGAGGCATTGTTTTGACTCCAACATCAGCTTTAGCGGGAGCAACTTTTAAATATTATTTAGATGGAAATAAAACACAGGAGGCAACCGGGACAATTTCGGGAGTTACCTATGTTAAAGATTCCGGAACTGGTGCTCTAACGATTACCGGACTTACTGCGTTAAATTCTCCTTATACCTATTATGTATCTGTGTTTAATGGCGGTATTTGTGAGAATGCAAATGGAAGCTTAAAAGCAGTGGTCGTAAATTTCCCAACAGGTTCGGCTTTGACGGTAACACCAACTTTGGCAGGCTGTGCTAAAGTGAATTTAAAAGATGCTATTGTTAGCTTTAATCCAACCACTACTTATACTTTTTATGATTCGTTGAACAATCCAATAACAGATCAGGCCGCTGCAAATATTACAGTAAATGGTAATTATTTTATTCAGGCTCAGGCGAATGGTAGTGATTGTCCATCTGCTAAGGAATCAGTAGCAGTTACCATTAATCCGTTGCCAACCTTAACAGGAGTAACGAGTTCAATAGTGGTTCCTAAAGGTACTTCTGTTGCTTTAGTAGCAACTTCAAACGGAACAATTACCTGGTACGATCAGCAGGGAAATGTAGTCCCTTCAAATAATACAGGACCTTTAAACACAGTAGGTGTTTTTAGTTATACAGTGGTGGCCAGTAATGGGACCTGTACCACAAGTCAGACTATTACGATTAGTGTAATTGATCCTGCTACCTGCGATCCGTTATTAGAGAGAGTTTATGCTACTACTCAATTGTCAGGCTCCATTATTACCGGAGGAGTGAGCAATGGACCTTTAGCTGTTGACGGCGATCCAAGTACCCGCTCTACCATTACAACCGGTTTGGGACTTTTGGGTATTGGAACAACCTGGCAAAATCTGCAATGGCCAACAACAATTATCAAAGGAACACCTGTAACGGTAAAAATTGGTTTAGAAAACAGTTTAATTGCTGTAGCCCAAAACATCTCAGTAGTGGGTACTAAACGTGACGGATCTAATAATCCTATCGATATTGGGACTTTACAACCGATAACAGGATCTTTATTAAACTTATTACCGGGAGAAAATTCATTTGAATTTACTTTTGTTCCGTCTAATACTTTAGGACTTCAGGATTATGATGGTATCCGTGTACAATTAGGATCAGTTTTAAGCGTAGCACAAAACATCAGTGTATACGATGCTTATTACAAAAAACAAGTAACTCAGATCACTTGCGGACAGGGAGATATCGAGGATGTTTTCTCTGGCGTAAGAGACTTGGGAATAGGAGCATTAACCGCTACAGTGGGGGTTTCAAACCCATGGAATATAGCCGACAAAGATATTGCTACCTATGCCACTATGTTTAATGCAGTAGGATTATTGGCTGCTGCTGAACTTACAACAACGTTTAGAACTCCTTCTATGGTTGGGGATAGTTTAAGAATTGTAATCTCAAAACCAGGAGTAGTTTTAAACCTTAATTTGCTTACAGGATTTTCGATTCAGCTTTATTCAGGAAACATTCCGGTTGGCGCACCAATCGAAAACACAAGCAGTCTGTTGACTTTAAAACTACTTTCAGGAGACACGATGGCGATGACTATTGTTGCTCCTCAAACACAGCCTTATGATAAAGTGGTGATAACACTTGGTGGTGTTGCCAGTGTTTTAGATCAGCTTAGAGTGCATTCTATTGATCGTGTAACCAATACGAAAGTTATAGGAAGTGATCCTGATAATAAAGTCACGGTTTGCCCTGGCACAGACATTACACTCGTCGTCCCGCCTAAGCCTTGTGCTGATTATGAATGGTACGATTCTCCAACAGGAGGAAATCTCGTAGCCAGTGGTCAGACTTATACCTTGCCAGCTACATTAGCAGCAGGAACTTATAAATATTATATTCAGCCAATTCGTTACGGTTGTGCAGCTTTAGAAAGAGGAGAAGTTACTGTGGTGGTAAGAGCTACTGTTCCTGCAGCAACGATAACAAACGTAACCATAAACGGAGGGTCAGCTACTATTATTTGTTCAGAAACCGGTACGGTAACCTTAGATGCAGTTTTAAGTGCTACACCGGTACTTACAAATCCGGTATACCACTGGTATAGCTTTGATGGTACAACGAGCCAGTTAATTCCTGGACAAGTAACCTCTAAATTGATCGTAACCGGTTTAGTTCCGGGAACCTATACCTATTATGTTGGAGTAAGTTCAGATGAATATTGTGAAACTGCTCCGGCAGACAGAAAACAAGTGACCTTTACTATTTTACCAAATTCTTTGGTAACCGATATTTCAATAAATAATGCTTCTATTTGTCATGATACGCCAGTTACTTTAACACCATCAAGTACGCTGTCGAACCCTGTTTTTGCCTGGTATTTAGATGCGAATAAAACGCAGCCTATTTTTACCGGAACAATTGGAGGAGTGGATTATACGATTAGTGGTACAGGGGCTTTAACAGCTACAGGTTTGACACCGGCAATGAGTCCAATGTCTTATTATGTTGCCGTTTCAAGCGATTTTACCTGTCAGAATAAAAATGGAGAGTTGAGACTTGTGACGGTTCTTATTAATGATCCGGCGACACCAACGTCTACACCGGCGAATCAAAGTTTCTGTTTGGTTAATGCACCTACAGTTGCTAATCTTCAGGCTGATCAGGCCAACGTGGTTTGGTACCTTGCAGCAACAGGAGGAACTGCATTAGATCCAACAACTGCTCTGACCACCAGATCTTATTATGGAGCCATCAGAGACCTTAATGGCTGTGAAAGCTCAGTGCGATCAGTAACAGCTGTAACCGTTAGCGACCCTGGTACACCAACCTTGGTAACAGCGGGCACACAAAACTTCTGTTTGGTAAATGCACCAACTTTTGCAAGTGTTCAATTTAACGAAGCCAATATCGTTTGGTATACTGCTTTAACCGGAGGAACAGTTATTCCATCTACTACAGCTTTAACTAGCGGTACTTATTACGCAGTAATCAAAGATCCAACTACGACTTGTGAAAGCGCAGTAAGATTGGCGGTAACCATTAGTGTAACCGATCCGGGTACACCAACTTTGGTAACAGCGGGCACACAAAACTTCTGTTTGGTAAATGCACCAACATTTGCAAGTGTTCAATTTAACGAAGCCAATATTGTTTGGTACACAGCTTTAACCGCAGGAACAGTGATTCCATCTACTACGGCTTTAACCAGCGGTACTTATTATGCTGTAATCAAAGATCCAACTACGACTTGTGAAAGCGCAGTAAGATTGGCGGTAACCATTAGTGTAACCGATCCTGGTACACCAACTTTGGTAACAGCCGGCACACAAAACTTCTGTTTGGTAAATGCACCAACATTTGCAAGTGTTCAGTTTAACGAAGCCAATATCGTTTGGTACACAGCTTTAACAGGAGGAACAGTGATTCCATCTACTACAGCTTTAACCAGCGGTACTTATTATGCTGTAATCAAAGATCCAACTACGACTTGTGAAAGCGCAGTAAGATTGGCGGTAACCATCAGTGTAACCGATCCTGGTACACCAACTTTGGTAACAGCGGGCACACAAAACTTCTGTTTGGTAAATGCACCAACATTTGCGAGTGTACAGTTTAACGAAGCCAATATCGTTTGGTATACTGCTTTAACAGGAGGAACAGTGATTCCATCTACTACAGCTTTAACCAGCGGTACCTACTATGCTGTAATCAAAGATCCAACTACGACTTGTGAAAGCGCAGTAAGATTGGCGGTAACCATCAGTGTAACCGATCCTGGTACACCAACTTTGGTAACAGCCGGAACACAAAACTTCTGTTTGGTAAATGCACCAACATTTGCAAGTGTTCAATTTAACGAAGCCAATATTGTTTGGTACACAGCTTTAACCGCAGGAACAGTG
>NZ_CADCST010000039.1:8148-31131 GCF_902804485.1 Flavobacterium collinsii
TATGCTGTAATCAAAGATCCAACTACGACTTGTGAAAGCGCAGTAAGATTGGCGGTAACCATTAGTGTAACCGATCCTGGTACACCAACTTTGGTAACAGCCGGCACACAAAACTTCTGTTTGGTAAATGCACCAACATTTGCGAGTGTTCAGTTTAACGAAGCCAACATCGTTTGGTACACAGCTTTAACCGGTGGAACAGTGATTCCATCTACTACAGCTTTAACTAGCGGTACTTATTACGCAGTAATCAAAGATCCAACAACGACTTGTGAGAGCGCAGTAAGATTGGCTGTAACGATAAGTGTTACTGATCCGGGAACTCCTGTTATTACCAAAACTAGTCAGGATTTCTGTTTGGTCAATGCGCCAACTTTTGCAACAATTGACGTAAGTCCAGCCGTTGCTGCCAACATTGTTTGGTACACTGCTTTAACCGGAGGAGCTTTAATTCCATCTACTACAGCTTTAACCACCGGAACGTATTATGCCGCAATTAAAGATCCGACAACGACTTGTGAAAGCGCTGTACGATTAGCTGTAACGATAAGTGTGACCGATCCGGGAACTCCTGTTATTACCAAAACTAGTCAGGATTTTTGTTTGGTCAATGCGCCAACTTTTGCCACAATTGATGTAAGTCCAGCTGTTGCTGCCAACATTGTTTGGTACACTGCTTTAACCGGAGGAATTTTAATTCCATCGACTACAGCTTTAACAACCGGAACGTATTATGCCGCAATCAAAGACCCAATAACTACTTGCGAGAGTAATGTGAGATTAGCGATTAACATTAGTGTGACCGATCCGGGAACTCCTGTAATCACTAAAACCACTCAGAGCTTCTGTTTGATTAATGCACCAACTTTTGCCACAATTGACGTAAGTCCAGCCGTTGCTGCAAATATCGTTTGGTACACAGCTTTGACAGGAGGAATTTTAATTCCATCTACTACAGCTTTGACAACCGGAACTTACTATGCTGCAATCAAAGATCCAATAACTACTTGCGAGAGTAATGTGAGATTAGCGATTAACATCACTGTAACCGATCCGGAAGCACCAATAATTACAAATACTACTCAGAGTTTCTGTTTGGTAAATGCGCCGACTTTTGCAACAATCGACGTTAGTCCGTCCGTTGCCGCTAACATTGTTTGGTACACAGCTTTGACAGGAGGAATTTTAATTCCATCTACTACAGCCTTAACAACTGGAACTTACTACGCTGCAGAAAAAGATCCTGTATCAGGATGTGAAAGTACAGCAAGATTGGCGATCAATATCAGTGTAACCGATCCTGGTACACCAACCTTAGTAACAGCAGGAACACAAAATTTCTGTTTGGTAAATGCGCCAACTTTTGCAAGTGTTCAGTTCAACCAGGCTAACATCGTTTGGTATACTGCTCTAACCGGAGGAACCGTTATTCCATCGACTACAGCCTTAACCAGTGGTACTTATTATGCAGTAATCAAAGATCCAACAACGACTTGTGAAAGTGCTGTAAGATTAGCTGTAACAGTCAATGTTGCCAATCCGGGCACACCAACTTTGGTAACTGCAGGAACACAAAATTTCTGTGCGGTAAATGCACCAACTTTTGCGAGTGTTCAATTTAATGAGGCTAACATCGTTTGGTATACTGCTTTAACGGGAGGAACATTGATTCCTTCAACTACGGCTTTAACTAGTGGAGTTTATTATGCAGCAATAAAAGACCCTGTATCAGGGTGTGAAAGTGCTGTAAGACTAGCCGTAACAATCAACGTTACTGATCCTGGTACGCCAACTTTAGTAACGGCAGGAACACAAAATTTCTGTACAGTTAATGCACCAACATTTGCAAGTATTCAAACGAATCAAAGTAATATTGTTTGGTATACTGCATTGACAGGAGGAACCGTTATTCCTTCAACTACAGCTTTAACCAGCGGTACTTACTATGCAGTGATAAAAGATCCTGTATCAGGATGTGAAAGTGTTACCAGATTAGCAGTAACCATTAATGTTACTGACCCGGGTACACCAACATTAGTAACAGCCGGAACACAAAACTTCTGTGCGGTAAATGCACCAACTTTTGCAAGCATTCAAACGAATCAAAGCAATATCGTTTGGTACACTGCATTGACAGGAGGAACCGTGATTCCATCTACTACAGCTTTAACCAGCGGTACTTATTACGCAGCAATAAAAGATCCTGTATCAGGATGCGAAAGCGCGGTGAGATTGGCGGTAACAATAAGTGTAACCGATCCGGGTACACCAACCTTGGTAACTGCAGGAACACAAAATTTCTGTAAAGTTAATGCACCGACATTTGCAAGTATTCAAATAAATCAAAGTAATATTGTTTGGTACACTGCTTTAACTGGCGGAACGGTTATTCCATCAACTACAGCTTTAACCAGCGGTACTTATTATGCAGTGATAAAAGATCCTGCATCAGGATGTGAAAGTGCTACCAGATTAGCGGTAACCATCAACGTTACTGATCCGGTTACACCAACAACAACAGCTAATACTCAGGTTTTCTGTTCAGGAAATAATCCAACAGTTGCGAGTATTCAGGTAAACGGAAGCAACATTGTGTGGTATACCACCGCAACAGGTGGAACTGCCGTTGCATCGACTACAGCATTGGTAAATGGAGATTATTACGCTGTTACAAAAGATCCGGTAACAGGTTGTGAAAGTAGTATCCGACTAAAAGTTACTGTGACTGTTGGAAATTCGAATAATCCTACCACAACTGCGGCATCTCAGAACTTTTGTTCTGTAAGTGCTCCAACCTTTGCGAGTATTCAGGTAAACGAAAGCAATGTAGCGTGGTTTAGTAGTGCAACTGGCGGAACAGCAATTCCATTAACAACAGCATTAACTTCTGGTACTTATTATGGAGAAATAACAGATCCGATAACAGGATGTAAAAGTGCAGCGCGTTTAGCGGTTACAATTACTATTGCTAATCCAATGCCTACACCAACTACCACTTCGGCAATTCAGAATTTCTGTTCTGTAAGTGCAGCAAAAGTTTCGGACATTCAGGTAAACGAATCAAATGTAATTTGGTATAGTACTGCAACAGGAGGAACAGCAATTCCATCAACAACAGCTTTAGTGAGCGGTAATTATTATGGAGTTATTGCAAGCGGTTCAGGCTGCGAGAATCCAGTAAGACTATTGGTTACTGTGAATGTAAATCCACCGGGAAATGTCACTACGCCAAGAACGACACAAGTATTCTGTTTATCATCAAATCCAACGATTCAGAATATCGTCGTAAATGAGTCAAATGTGGTATGGTATGCTTCAGCATTAGGAGGAACACCTTTGGCAGCAAATACACCTTTAACCGCAACAACTTATTACGCAGGAACGCTTAATAACGTTACTAATGGTTGTGATAGAGCTGCAAGATTAGGAGTAACTGTTGCTTTTGATAATGATGCTCTGGTTCCTATTACCACGACAGATGATACACCATGTGTATTCCAGGGAGTAACATACTCAATTGCCAATGGAAAATCAAATTATGTGTGGTCGGTTACTAACGGAACAATTACTTCCGGAGGAGGAGTTAATGATGGCTCAGTAACGATTTCCTGGTCTGACATTGGACCTGGAAGAGTTGTGGTCCAGTACATTAATACTTGTGACGAGAGAACTACGAAATCCTTAAATGTAGTTGTAGCAACTTGTTCTGACTTAACTATAACCAATACAGTTAGTAATTCTACACCTAATTTTGGTGACCAGATTACTTTTAAAGTAACCGTAAATAATGTTGGTCAGGGTAATTTTATAAATACAATAGTAAGTGATTTATTGCCTAGTGGATACAATTTGGTAAGTGCATCTACGACTGCAGGAACATACAATTTGTTGACAGAACTCTGGACAATTCCAACATTGAATGCAGGTCAAAGTGTAGTACTTACAATTGTAGCAGAAGTGCTACCGAGTGGTAAATACTTAAGTGTTGCAACTGTTGAGACTTCGACTCCGTTAGATGTAGATGCATCAAATAATTCGGCTTCAGTTTCTATCGAACCAATTTGTTTGACCGTTTACAATGAGTTTACGCCAAATAATGATGGAGCTAATGATCTTTTCAGAATAGATTGTATCGAAACTTATCCAAATAATGAGTTGAAAGTGTATAACAGATACGGTTCATTAGTATATAGTAAACAACATTATGAAAATGATTGGGACGGAACCGCCAATGTTTCCGGAGTTATTAATAGAGGAGATATGCTGCCAACAGGTACTTATTTCTACGTAATAGCGATTGGAGACGGAACGGTTAAAAAAGGTTGGTTGTCTATAATGAGATAAGCAGCTGTATTAATCATCTAATAAATTAAACTTAATAAGTATCGTTATGAAACTATATATAAAATCATTAGAAACGTATTTTATTTTAATATGTTCTTTTATCACAGTTTGCGTCAGTGCCCAACAGGACCCGGAGTACACGCAATACATGTACAATACGATGTCAGTAAATCCGGCTTATGCCGGGTCTACCGGAACCTTAGAGGCAACACTTTTACACCGTTCGCAATGGGTTGGAATAGATGGGGCACCAGAAACACAATCGTTTTCTGCTCATTCACCGCTTCTAAACGAGATGATTGGTTTAGGACTAAGTGTCGTTAACGACAAAATTGGCCCTTCAAACGAATTGTATATTGACGGAAACTTCTCTTATTCAATTCCTTTAGGATATGAAAAAAGACTGGCTTTTGGGTTAAAAGCGGGGATGAGAATGTTAAATGTAGATTGGTCTAAAGGAAGATTCTATAACAATAATGATGTATTGTTGAATCAGAATATTAACAATAAGATGAAACTGGCCGTAGGAGCAGGGGTTTACTATTATACCGACAAATGGTATGTAGGTCTTTCCGTTCCAAGTTTTATTCAAAGTGATTATTACGACGATATTCAGGAATCGATATCTTACGATCGTCTGCATTATTACTTAATGGGAGGTTATGTTTTTGATCTGAATCCAAACTTAAAGTTTAAACCGGCATTTTTAGTAAAGGCAGTGAGTGGAGCACCACTTACTGCCGATATTTCGGCGAATTTTATGATTGCAGAAAAATTTGTAATCGGTGCATCCTATCGAACAGATGATTCGTTAAGCGCCTTGGCAGGTTTTCAGATCTCCAGAAGTTTTTACATCGGATATGCTTTTGATTATACCGTAAGTGACCTGAACAAATACAACGATGGATCTCATGAGATCATCCTGCGTTATCAGTTTACTAAAAAACAAAGTAAAATCAAATCACCTCGATTCTTCTAAAACATAAATCCTATGAAAAAACTATATATCCTTAGTTTGCTCTTGAGCATTACTTTTAGTTTTGCACAAAAGACCAATTTAAAAAAGGCCGATGCATTATTTAGGAATTATTCCTATTTAGATGCATCAAAGGCCTATGAAGAATGTTTGCAAAATATCGAGAACCCGTCGGCACAGACCATTAAAAATGCTGCAGATTCTTATTATTTTATTTCCGATGCAAGAAATGCCCTTAGATGGTATAAAAGATTGTATCAGGTACAGGGTAATAATTTAACCGACATTTACTACCTGCGTTACATTCAGTCCATGAAAGCCGTTATGGATTATGAGGAAGCTGATAAAATCACTAAAGAATACCTCAATAAAAAAGGAGATCAAAAAGAGATCAATCGGTATGTTGCTCAGAAGAAATATATAGACAGTCTTGCTAAAACAAAGTCACTTTATGAAGTTAGAAATTTAGACATTAACACCAGTAAATCTGATTTTGGAGCTACTTTTTTTCAGGACCGAATCGTATTCTCCTCAGCAAGAGACACCACAAAATTTGCGGATAAACTCTACAACTGGAACAATCAGCCGTTTTTGAATTTGTATGTAGCCGAGAGAAATCCTGCTGACGGGAGTCTTTTCAATGACAAATTATTTATACCAAACGTGATGACTAAATATCATGAAGCTACTGCTTCTTTTGATTCCGAAGGAAAAATAATTTATTATACATCAAATATTGTAAAGAAAAACAGATTGGTAGTGGATCAGGACAGAATCAATAACTTTCAGATTCTAAAAGGATCTCTGGTTAATGGTAAAGTTGAAAACCCGCAGAAAATTTTCTTTGACAGTGACGATTATTCCGTTGGGCATCCTAGTTTGAGTGATGACGGCCGAATGCTTTTCTTTGCTTCAGATATGCCCGGAGGATATGGTGAAACCGATTTGTATGTGGTAAAAATTGCTAATGACGGAACCATGAGTTCTCCAGAGAATTTAGGGCCAAAAATCAATACAATAGGCAATGATCTTTTTCCATTTTTTCGAAACGGAATATTGTATTTCTCTTCCGATGGACATTATGGTTTAGGAGATTTGGATGTATACGAAAGCAAGCTTTTGTCGAATGGAAGTTTTTCAACCCCACAAAATTTGGGAACTCCGATAAACAGTAACAAAGACGATTTTACTTTTGTAATTGATAAAGCCGGGAGTTATGGGTATGTGTCTTCAAACAGAGCCGGAGGAAAAGGCGATGATGACATTTATTCCTTTACAAAAGGACAGCCGATTTGCAATCAGAACATTTCGGGTAAAGCAATTGATCATAAAACAAAAGCATTGCTATCAGATGTTACTATAGTGGCTTATGACCCTTATAATGCGGTTCTGGCTGAAACAAAAACAAATTTTGATGGAAAATATGCAATCACGGTTCCCTGCAACAAAACTGTACGTTTGCTGGCTTCAAAATTTAATTACAGTGACGACGAAAAAGCGGTCGTAACAACCAAAGTTAATGAAGCCGAAATTACCAATGTTGACTTTGAACTGAGTAATTATGATGATTTGGTAGTGAAGAAAGCAGGAGTTGAAAAGGTAGATGTCAAACCGATATATTTTGATTATGACAAATACGACATTACTCCTCTGGCAGCCGCCGAATTGGAAAAAGTAGTTTTCATCATGCGAAAATTTCCTAAAATCCGAATCAAAATTGAGTCACACACAGACTCCAGAGGTAAAGATGCTTATAATTTGAAACTTTCTGACAACAGAGCCAAATCAACACGAGATTATATTCTTTCTCAGGGAATTGATGCTTCAAGAATTGAAAGTGCCATCGGTTATGGAGAGACCCGCTTAGTCAACAAATGCAAAAATGGTGTAAAATGTACCGAAGCGGAGCATTTGTTAAACAGACGCTCAGACTTTATTATAATCCAGAAATAACGTTGCATTATTATTTTAATACCATGCTTATTAAGATACAAATGGAACAGAAAGAGACCATTTGGAAGTTGGTTTTTATTAATTCTTTTTACGAAGAATGGGCAGGAAGAAAATCAAGTTGCATTGTTTTGCAACTTGATTTTTGATTTTGTAAAACTTTTGTTTTTTACTGTTTTTGAACAAAAATAATCCTAATTTTGAGACACAGTTATTCAAAATCACAACTTCCAGTATATTAAAATTTTATGAGTATTCAAGAAACAATTCAGACTTTACGAAATGAACTTAATCAGCACAATTATAATTATTATGTGT
Organism: Flavobacterium collinsii; assembly: GCF_902804485.1. Taxonomy (GTDB): domain Bacteria; phylum Bacteroidota; class Bacteroidia; order Flavobacteriales; family Flavobacteriaceae; genus Flavobacterium; species Flavobacterium collinsii. The sequence goes on from NZ_CADCST010000039.1 coordinate 15,737, forward strand.
TAGATAACGCTACAATTTCTGATTATGATTTTGATATTAAGTTAAAAGAACTTCAGGATTTAGAAAATAAACATCCTGAGTTTTTTGATGAAAATTCTCCAACGCAACGAGTGGGAGGTACTGTGACGAAAAATTTTAAAACAATTGCACATCAGTACCGTATGTATTCCTTAGACAACTCTTATTCGAAAGAGGATTTGTTGGATTGGGAGAACCGAATTCAGAAAGTTTTAGGGAATGTTGAGCTGCAATATACCTGTGAATTAAAATACGACGGAGCCTCCATCAGTATTACTTACGAAAACGGAAAATTGGTACAGGCTTTAACCCGAGGTGATGGTTTTCAAGGTGATGAGGTAACCAACAATATCAAAACGATAAAATCAATTCCTTTACAGTTAAAAGGAAATTACCCGGAGAAATTTGATATCAGAGGTGAAATTATTCTGCCTTTTGCGGGTTTCGAAAAAATGAATCAGGACTTAATTGAAATTGGAGAAACTCCCTATTCAAATCCAAGAAATACAGCCTCAGGAAGTTTGAAATTACAGGACAGTGCTGAGGTTGCCAAACGTCCTCTAGAATGTTTGCTATACTTTGTTACCGGAAACAATCTGCCATTTGCATCTCAGTTTGAAGGACTGGAATCTGCCAGAAAATGGGGATTTAAAGTGCCTAACGAAGCAAAACTGGTACAAAACATGCAGGAAGTTTTTGACTTCATTGATTATTGGGACGTACACCGTCATGATTTACCCTATGAAACCGATGGTGTAGTGGTAAAGGTAAACAGCATTCAGCATCAGGAAGAATTAGGATATACGGCGAAGTCACCGCGTTGGGCAATAGCTTATAAATTCAAATCAGAACAGGTTTCAACCAAACTACAATCCATTTCATACCAGGTAGGCCGTACGGGGGCGATAACACCGGTCGCCAATTTAGAACCGGTACAACTGGCGGGAACCATAGTAAAAAGAGCCTCTTTACACAATGCCGATCAGATTGAAAAACTGGATATCAGAATAAATGACACTGTTTTTGTAGAAAAAGGAGGAGAGATTATTCCAAAAATAATCGCAGTAGATTTATCAAAACGACCTGAAAATTCAGAACCCACCCAATACATCACACACTGTCCGGAATGTCAGACCGAGTTGGTTCGAAATGAAGGAGAGGCCAATCATTATTGTCCTAACTTTTATGGATGCCCTCCGCAGATCATTGGAAGGATTCAACACTATATTTCTAGAAAAGCAATGGATATTGAAGGCCTTGGCGGTGAAACGGTTGCCTTGCTTTTCAATAATGGATTGGTACACAATTATGCAGATTTATATGAGCTAAAAGTAGAAAATATCTTACCTTTAGAGAGAATGGCGCAAAAATCTGCCGAGAATCTGGTAAAAGGAGTTGAAAAATCAAAAGAAATTCCATTTGAAAGCGTTTTGTTTGCTTTGGGAATTCGTTTTGTTGGGGAGACTGTCGCTAAAAAACTGGCGAAACATTATAAAAATATCAATGCATTGAGTCAGGCTACTCTAATGGATCTGATTTTAGTAGATGAAATTGGAGAAAGAATTGCTAAGAGCGTAATTGAGTTCTTCGAAAATGAAGAAAATCAAAGAATTATTGAACGCCTTAAGAGCTACGGAATTCAGTTTGAAATTGTTGAAAAGATAAATCCAAACGCTACCGAAAAATTCGTTGGAAAAACATTTGTAGTTTCGGGAGTTTTTGCTCAATTCTCAAGAGATGAATTGAAGAAAACCATTGAAGACAATGGCGGGAAAGTAGGAAGCTCTATTTCGGCAAAAACAGATTTTGTTGTTGCAGGCGATAATATGGGACCGGCTAAATTAGAAAAAGCCAGTAAATTAAACATCCCTATTTTATCAGAAGAAGATTTTATAAATAAATTAAATGAAAGCGAATAAGCCGTCGTTAATTTTATTCTTTTTAGCATTACTGTGCACAATCATTTTTGAATGGGCACAGTTAGATTTATTTGCAATTTATTCCAAAGCCATTGTGGTTCCGGCTATTTTTATTTACTTTTTAATTAGCAATGAATTCAGCATAGGAAAAATAGAAGGCGTCATTTTTTTGTTTTGCTTTATCGGACAGGTGTTTAATCTGATGGATGTCGAAAGTTCTGAACTTGGCGGAGTCTTATGTTTTTTAGTGGTATACCTTTTAATTGTCCGGCTTTATTTTAGAGAACATGAAAAAATAAAGCTGGCCAAAAAAGATATTCTGCCTGTATCTATAGTAGTCATTTTTATCGTCTACCTATTGATATCGGTTTTGGGGATGAAGTTTGACAATATGAAGCAGTTCAGCATAATTTATACTATCTACGGAATTGTTTTAAGTGTACTAAGTTATTTTTCATTTGTCAGTTACATAACAAAAGGTACTCACTTAGCTTTACTCATGTCATTAATGGCAATTAGTTACATCTTTTCAGATATATTTTACATCTTCAATGAGTATTTTACCTATTCCGTTGTTCTCGTATTGATTCGTGATACTACTCAAATTTTGGCGTACTTTTTTATGGTTGAGTATTTTCTTCAAAAAGATAAAAACAAAAAAAAGAAAAGTATTATACAATAATCGATTTTCCTTGGTTCGTATGCGCTTTGTCTTTATCAAAGTAAAAATCTATTCTTCCCAAATTAATTCCGTAACAACCTACCTGATTTACAAGAACCTCTTGTCCGGCTTTGTTTTTAACAACAGTTGGTTTGTCTAAGAAAGTATGTGTGTGACCTCCAATAATTAAATCAATATCCTGAGTTTGAGCTGCCAGTTTTAAATCACAAATTTTAGATTCGTCATCCTTGTATTTGTATCCAAGGTGTGATAAACAAACAACCAAATCACATTTTTCCTCTTTCTTTAATAATTGCGTCATATCCTGTGCAATCTCTACCGGATTGTTGTAAATCGTTTCTTTGTACATTTGTTTATCAACCAAACCTGCAAGCTCGATCCCTAAACCAAAAACACCTACTTTAATTCCGTTTTTATTAAAAATTTTGTACGGTTTTACAAGTCCGTTCATCACTGTATTTTTAAAGTCGTAATTCGAGTTTATAAATTCAAAAGTAGCATGAGGCATCTGCGCGTGCAGTCCGTCAAGACCATTGTCGAAATCGTGATTTCCAATAGTAGAGGCATCGTACTTCATCATACTCATTAGTTTAAATTCCAATTCTCCTCCATAATAATTAAAATAAGGAGTTCCCTGAAAAATATCACCGGCATCCAGTAAAAGTACATTTGGATTTTCTTTACGGATCGTTTCAATAAGTGCTGCTCTGCGTGATACACCACCTTTATTAGGATTACGCGGATCATCAGCAGGAAATGGGTCAATATGGCTGTGAACGTCGTTAGTATGTAGAATGGTTAAGTGTTTAATATCGTTGGTTTCAAAACTGCTCAACGACAGACCTAAACTTAGTAAGGCAGTACTTGCAGCTGTTTTTTCGATAAATTCTCTTCTTTTCATTTTATATTTTTTTTACGAAAACTGTAATGTAATTTGTTAACTTTTTGTCACGAATTTAGATGAATTGGAATTTTTGGAACTGAAATCCGTGTAGATTCGCGAAATTCGTGGCTATCTTTTTTATTCTTCTGTAATTCGGATGTCTTTTGCTACCGGAATTGTATCTACTTGTTTAAAATAATCGATTAGCACGTCTCTAAGTTTGTAATTTAGATCGTATTTCTGAACGCTTTTTGCGAAAAAAGCCATGCTGTCTCCGCCATTTGCTAAGTAGTCATTTGTAGCTACGTAGTAAGTTTTATTAAGATCAAGAGGTTTTCCCTGAATCATAATGTTTTTTGCCGTTTTGTCTTTTGCAATTGTAAAAGTCATACCTGATAAAGGCTGTGCTTTTTGTGCCTTAATAATATAAGCAGTCATCTCTAAAATCTGATCTCCTTTTAAAGCCATCACAACCATGCTGTTTTCAAAAGGCATAATTTCAAAGGCTGTTCTGTTGGTCACATTTCCTTTAGGCAAAATGGCTCTGATACCACCATGATTTAACAAACACAAATCGATGGTTTTGTTCTCACGGGCCTTAAAAACCAGATTTCCTCTCTCAACACAAACATCAGCCATTAGGTTTCCAATACTTGTTTGCCATTTTCCTGTGCTTTTGTCAAGAGTTTCCGGGCAATATGCTAAAACATTGTCCAAATCCTTGTTGATGTGATCGCGATAAGGCTTAATAAAGTTTTCAATTGCAGGAGTTTCTGTTCCTTTTTCGGTTATCGGAAGCTGCTTTCCTTCGATTTTTGTTAGATTATAATTTTTCTGACTGCAGGAAAATATAAAAAAAAGTGTTAAGAATATAACAAAAAGTTTCAAAACTCCGTTATACTTTTTTAGTTTTACCATCTTAAATGCGACTTAAATAATTAATTTTGTAATCTGGTAAAAGTACTATGTTTTTAAATTATATAAAGGAATTTTTTGTAAAAAAATCATTAAAAAATAACTTGAATAATGTCAAAAATGAAGTGTTTACAAGTAATGTGCAAACTATTGGTTTACTGATTGATGAAAGTGAATTTCAGTATTCAGAAGATCTGGTAAAGGAGTTGATCTCGAAAGGAATCAAGCCTGAGAACATAAAAATTGTAGCGTACAGCAGTAAATTTAGCGAGAAAAAAACGTATTCAAAGCCTACTTTTGGTAGAAAACAGATCAATTGGAAGGGGGAGATCACAGCAGCTTTCGTAAATGAATTTATAACAACAGAATTTGATCTTTTGATTAGTTATTATGATATCGAAACAGCCATTTTGATGATGATAACCGCCAGATCAAAAGCGAAGTTTAAAGTAGGATTCACATCAGTAGATAAAGATCTAAATCGATGGATGATTGATACTGCTATAGAGAATCACAAACTTTTCGTGCACGAATTGTTTAAATATTTAAAGAGTATAAAATAAAATTATAAAGTAGAATATGCAATCATTAATAGGAACTGGTGTTGCGCTTGTAACCCCATTTAAAAAAGACTTATCAGTAGATGTCGAAGCTTTACAGCGCATTGTTAATTTTTCGATTGACGGCGGGGTTGAGTATCTTGTAGTCATGGGAACAACGGCTGAAAATGCTACTTTGACAGAGGACGAGAAAGAACTGGTGATACAAACAGTAATCGATATAAATAAAGGTAGATTGCCTTTGGTGCTTGGAGTGGGCGGAAATAACACGATGCAGATTGTAGCCGAATTAAAAACAAGAGACTTCTCTGCTTTTGAAGCGATCCTTTCTGTTTCTCCTTATTATAATAAACCAACACAGGAAGGGATTTATCAGCATTTTAAAGCCATTGCAGAAGCTTCTCCAATTCCGGTAATCTTGTATAATGTTCCGGGAAGGACCTCCAGCAACATGTTGCCGTCAACTGTAATCCGTCTGGCTAATGATTTTAATAATGTCGTAGCGATTAAAGAAGCTGCCGGAGATATGGCTCAGGCGATGCAGCTGATTAAAAATGCACCAAAAGATTTTCTTATTATTTCAGGAGATGATATGATTGCTTTGCCGATTGTTTTGGCTGGTGGAGCAGGGGTAATCTCGGTTATCGGACAAGGTTTTCCAAAAGAATTTACAGAAATGATTCGTTTAGGACTAAATAAAAAGGTAACTGAAGCGTTTAAAACTCAGTACTTTTTATCAGACTGTATCGATATGCTTTTTGAGCAGGGGAATCCTGCGGGGATCAAACAAGTCTTTCAAGCCCTCGGTATTGCTGAGAATATAGTACGTTTGCCTTTGGTAGCCGTTGATGATTCTTTAGCAGGCAGATTGAATGAATTTGTGAAAAATAGCATAAAATAAGAATGAGATTGTCGGTATTTTATTAGAGCCTGTTTAGGATTTATTTTTGAGGTTTATTATCAAAGTATTTTCGAGCGAAATAAGGCAAGTTTTTATAGAATAGTGGTACTATTGTATGAAAAATTAACGAAGTTGCAGCCGAAAATCAGGATAAGAAATTCAGTAAATAAAATTTAAACAGGCTCTGTACCAAAAAATATTTTGTAGTAGCTAAATTAATAACTAAATTTGCCACCGGAACTTCGGTGTGATTTTGCTTTGGCACAATTGTCTAAGAAATCATAATAAAAGTAAGAAAATGAAAAAAATAGTATCTCTATTAATTGTTGTTGTCCTTTTTTGTTCTTGTAGTGAATACCAAAAAGCATTAAAAAACGAGGATGTTGCCGCAAAATTTGAAGTTGCAACAAAAATGTATGATGCAGGTAAATATTCAAAAGCCATACGTCTTTTTGAACAATTGGCTCCTTCGTACAGAGGGAAACCTCAGGCAGAGAAATTATTTTACATGTTTTCGCAATCGTATTATAAAACGAAACAGTATTATTTGGCGGGTTATCAGTTTGAAAGTTTTGTTTCGGGATATCCGCGAAGTGAAAAAGTTCAGGAAGCTGCTTTTTTAGGCGCTTATAGCTACTCAAAATTAGCTCCTGTTTACAGCTTGGATCAAACAGATACTGTAAAAGCTTTAGAAAAATTGCAGACTTTTATTGAAAGCTATCCAAATTCTGAATACATCGTTCAGGCAAATGAAGCTGTGAAAGTTTTGAACGGTAAACTGGAGAAAAAAGCATATGAAAATGCTAAAGGATACAATACAATTTCAGATTACAAATCGGCATTAATTGCTTTTGATAATTTTATTGCTGATTTTCCCGGAACACCATTAAAAGAAGATGCGCTGTTTTATAAATACGATTCAGCATATAAATTGGCAATAAACAGTATTCCGTCAAAAATGGAAGAGCGTTTAAATGTAGCTAAGGTAGCTTATGGTAACTTAATTAAGTTTAATAGTGCTACTAAGTATAAAAAAGAGGCAGATGAAATGAATGCCAGAGTGGAAACAGATTTACAAAAATTTACTAAATAAAATAAAGTCATGGATTTAAAAAAGACAAATGCTCCTGTAAATACAATAACTTACAATAAAACAGTTATTGAAGAGCCAACAGGAAATGTGTATGAGGCAATTACCATTATGGCTAAAAGAGCAAATCAAATTAATTCTGAAATTAAAAAAGAATTAACTGAAAAATTAGAAGAGTTTGCTACTTATAATGATAGTCTTGAAGAAGTTTTTGAAAATAAAGAACAAATTGAAGTTTCTAAATTTTACGAAAAATTACCAAAACCACATGCTTTAGCAGTTCAGGAGTGGTTAGACGGTAAAACATACCACAGAGGTTCAAACAAATAATATAGTATAATGTCAGTTTTAAACGGGAAGAAAATTTTACTGGGAGTTTCTGGTGGAATTGCAGCCTATAAAACAGCTTCATTAGTACGACTCTTTATAAAAGCAGGTGCACATGTCCAAGTGATAATGACACCTGCTTCTAAGGATTTTGTAACTCCACTTACGTTATCTACACTATCTAAAAATCCGGTACATTCCAGTTTCTTTAATCAGGATGATGAAGATGCTGTTTGGAATAATCACGTTGATTTGGCTCTTTGGGCTGATTTGATGCTGATTGCGCCTGCAACTTCTAATACCCTGTCTAAAATGACTACCGGAAACAGCGATAATCTTTTAGTTGCTACCTATTTGTCGGCAAAATGTCCGGTTTATTTTGCTCCGGCAATGGATTTGGATATGTACAAGCATCCTTCGGTTTTAGCCAGTTTCAATGCTTTGAAAAGCTTTGGAAATATTATGATTCCGGCTGAAAGTGGTGAATTAGCCAGTGGTTTATCCGGAGAAGGCAGAATGGCTGAACCGGAGAATATTATTGCTTTTTTAGAAGCTGATTTAGAAAGTAAATTGCCTTTAAAAGGAAAAAAAATATTAATTACTGCCGGACCTACATACGAAGCAATAGATCCTGTACGTTTTATAGGGAATCATTCTTCAGGAAAAATGGGTTTTGATCTGGCAAATGAAGCAGCTAACCTAGGGGCTCAGGTTATTTTGGTTGCTGGACCGACACATTACAAAGCTAAAAATAATTTGGTTGAAGTAATCGGCGTAGTTTCAGCACAGGAGATGTATGATGTCTGTCATGAGTATTTTAAGGATGTTGATGTGGCAATAGCCGCTGCAGCGGTGGCAGATTACAGGCCCAAAGTAGTGGCGACACAAAAGATTAAAAAAGCTGCAGATGAATTTTCAATAGAGCTTGAAAAAACAAAAGATATTCTGGCTTCCTTGGGAGCTATCAAGAAAAATCAGTTTTTAATTGGATTTGCATTGGAAACTGAAAATGAAATTGAAAATGCAAAGCTGAAAATTCAGAAAAAAAACTTAGATTTGATTGTTTTAAATTCCTTACAGGATGAAGGAGCGGGTTTTAAAAAAGAAACCAATAAAGTAACCTTTATTGATCAGGATTTTAAAATTGAGCCAATGGAATTAAAATCAAAAGAGTCTGTTGCAGTTGATATTTTAAATAAAGTGGTTTCGCATTTTGCGAAATTATAATGATTTAGAGTAAAAAGCAAAGATTAAGAATAGTAAAAGCTATTACGTGCTTTAACCAAAATAATATCTTTCGTATGAATAAACTAGTTACTTTTTTAGCATTCTTAATTTTTAGCTTTACTCAAGCACAGCAGTTAAATTGCACTGTAACTATTAATACAGAAAGATTGCCTAATCCCAATCAACAGGTTTTTAAAACACTTCAGACTTCGCTATCTGAGTTTGTAAATAAAACAGATTGGACGGGGACAGTTTTAAAACAAAACGAACGAATTAATTGCTCGATGTACATCACATTGTCCTCGAATACTTCCGATCAGTTTTCAGGAACTATTCAGGTGCAATCATCTAGATTGGTTTTTAATTCTACTTATTCTTCCCCAATATTAAATTATAACGATAAAGATCTTAATTTCAGGTATATTGAATACGAACCTTTATTGTTCAATCCTACCACTTTTGAATCAAATTTAGTTTCTGTAGTTTCGTTTTACAGTTATTTGATTTTAGCAATGGATGCAGATAGTTTTCAAATGGGGGCAGGAAATCAATATCTTGAAACTGCTCAAAACATTGCAAATGTTGCACAACAAGGTGGGTCTAAAGGCTGGAACCAATCTGACGGAGTTCAGAATCGTTATTATCTTATAACTGATATGATTTCACCCATGTATAGCGATTTACGTCAAACGACGTTCTTGTACCATACCGGTTTAGATGGTATGAGTCAGGATTTGAAAGCATCAAAAGAGAAAATCAAGTCAGCCTTGATGCTTATTGGAAAATTGAATTCGGTAAAGCCTAATGCTTTTTTGACCAGAGTTTTCTTTGATGCCAAATCAGATGAAATTGTTTCGATATTCTCAGGTGGACCAAGTATTCCAATCACTGATTTAACAGATGTTTTGAATAAAGTTTCCCCTTTAAATTCCACAAAATGGTCTCAGATTAAATTTTAATCTATTTTAATTATTTTCTTTATTAACTTTTATATTTCCCAAATTCTTTATGATAACGTCCTTGTCGATTAAAAACTATGCTCTGATTGAAAAATTAACTATAGATTTTTCAAGAGGTTTTTCTATAATTACAGGTGAAACAGGAGCGGGTAAGTCCATTATATTAGGAGCGATAGGATTGGTTTTAGGAAAAAGAGCCGATTTAACTTCATTGAAAAATAAAGAAGAAAAATGTGTTATTGAAGCACAATTTGAAATTTCTAAATATAACCTAAAAGATTTTTTTACAGCAAATGATCTTGATTATGAAGATGAAACGATCATAAGGAGAGAAATTTTACCTTCAGGGAAATCACGCGCCTTTATTAATGATAGTCCGGTAAACTTGCAGGAATTGCAGGATTTAAGTTTATTTCTGATTGATATTCATTCCCAACAACAAACTCAGGAGTTATCGGATGAAGGTGTTCAGTTTAAAATTATTGATGCAATTGCTAATAATGGTGATACAATTCAATCGTACCAGAATGTATTAAAGGGATACAAATCAGATAAATCCAAACTAAATGCTTTGTTGAAGAAACAAAGTGATTCAGGAAAAGAACAAGAGTATAATACTTATTTATTAAATGAGTTGGTTACTGCTAAGCTAAAATCTGGTGAGCAGGAAGAGCTTGAGGTTGATTTTGAAAAACTAAATAATGTTGAGATTATAAAAGAATCAATAGATAAATCGTTGGTAATTGCTAATGAAGAACAGTTTGGTGTTTTTCATAATCTAAATGAGATTAAAACGGCATTGCAAAAAATAACGCTTTTTTCGCCGGAATATCAAACTATTTTTGAGAGAATTACCAGTCTGACTATTGAGTTTGATGATGTTTCAAAGGAACTACAAAATGTTTCTGAGAAGCTTTTAAATGATCCTGTACAATTAGAATTAGTAAGTCAGAAGCTGCAGTTGATCTATAATTTGCAAAAAAAGCATCAGGTGACTTCTGTTGATGAATTACTTGGAATTCAGACCACATTAGAAAATACACTACTTGAATTAGATAATATAGAAGAAGAAATTGCTGTGTTGTCAAAATCGATCGAGGATAAAATTACAGAATTAGACGCTTTTGCGGGATTAATTAATCAAAACAGAACCAATGCAATTCCGGTTTTATCGCAAAAGTTAATTAAAATCTTAGAGACGTTAGGAATGCCGAATGTTCGTTTTAATATGGAACTTTTACCTTCGGAAACTTATTTCCAAAACGGGAAAGATGAATTGCAGTTTTTATTCTCTGCTAATAAAGGAACTGATTTTGGATTGCTTAAAAAAGTAGCATCGGGAGGAGAAATGTCTCGTATTATGTTGGCTGTAAAAGCAATTTTGGCGCAATATTCAAAATTACCAACTTTAATCTTTGACGAAATAGATACGGGAGTTTCCGGAGAAATAGCAATAAGAATGGGAGAGATTATGAAAGAAATGAGTACTACTATGCAAATTTTTGCCATAACCCATTTGCCGCAAATTGCAGCCAAAGGAGATTCTCATTTTAAAGTTTCTAAATCTACTGTAGATGAAGATACACAATCAGAACTTAAGCTATTGTCTCAGGATGAAAGACTTACCGAAATTGCTCAGATGTTATCAGGTGCTAAAATCTCTGATTCGGCATTAAATCATGCAAAAGAATTATTAAATTAAATATTTAAATTATATTTGCTCGTATAACCATTAGACTAAAATCAGAATATAATATGATTAAAAAACTATGTGTTTTGTCTTTTATTTGCTTCTTTGTTAGTAAGATAAATGCTCAGGAGGTTACTACGAAAGAAGTTATGGAATCGACAGGTAGTGAAGCCAAAACTTATTTAGTAAAAGACTTTTCTGAAGGTGTTTATAAAACGTATGAAAATCTTATTGCGAAATCGGGAATTTTCATGGGTGATGCATTGGAAAGACGTACTATTGCAGGTTATAAATCAATCGAAAAGAATGCGGATGCTTATCATGTTTTCTTTTGCTGGAAAAGAAACAATGCAAAAATCACAGATTATTTTGCTATTGTTTACAATGGTAGCCTATATATTCAGCAGAGATATTTAATGCAATTTGCTTCAAAGGAAGACGGAAATATGTCTGCCGATAATCCAAACTCTTATCACAGAGTTTTAAATGATGGAAAGTTTTTGTATCTCGAAGGACCTTTTGCTAATATGTGGTCTAAGGCTTTTGCTTACAATGCAGGAGCGGTAGGAGGGGCAATTGCGGCTAATTTGAATACGTTAAAAGGAATCGTATTTAATGTTGATAAGAAAGAGTTCAATTTTATAAGAGAGTGCGAAAATTTAAATGCATTAATCGAAGAGTATAATGGGGTTAAAATTGAATGTAAAGATAAAAAAGTTGATATTTTAACCGTTAGGGAAAATGTGAACAAAATTATTAAATAGTAAATATTTGTCTATTTCTTAGAAATAGAGTATGTTGTTTAGATCAAATTAAATTGAAATAAAAAAGTATGATTATAGAGCCTAGAATGAGAGGATTTATTTGCTTGACAGCCCACCCAAAAGGTAGCGAGCAAAATGTTAAAAATCAAATAGAATATATCAAATCAAAAGGACCAATTGCAGGTGCAAAAAAAGTATTAGTTATTGGCGCTTCAACAGGTTTTGGATTAGCGTCAAGAATTACAAGTGCTTTTGGATCTGATGCAGCAACAATTGGAGTGTTTTTTGAAAAACCACCGGTTGAAGGTAAAACAGCTTCTCCAGGATGGTATAATTCTGCTGCATTTGAAACAGAAGCTCACAAAGCAGGTTTATATGCAAAAAGTATCAATGGAGATGCTTTTTCAAACGAAATAAAAAGACAGACTTTAGATTTAATCAAAGCCGATTTAGGTCAGGTTGATCTTATCATTTATAGTTTAGCTTCTCCGGTTCGTCAACATCCGGTTACAGGAGTTTTACACCGTTCTGTTCTAAAGCCAATCGGTCAAACTTTTACCAATAAAACAGTAGATTTTCATACCGGAAACGTTTCAGAGGTTTCTATTGCTCCGGCAAATGAAGAAGATATTACCAATACAGTTGCTGTAATGGGGGGTGAAGACTGGACGATGTGGATTGATGCTTTAAAAGCTGAGAATTTATTAGCTGAAGGTGCTACAACAGTTGCTTATTCTTATATTGGGCCATCATTGACAGAGGCAGTTTACCGTAAAGGAACAATTGGTCGTGCAAAAGATGATTTAGAAGCTACTGCATTTTCTATTACAGATAGTTTAAAATCTATTGGTGGAAAAGCTTATGTTTCTGTGAACAAAGCTTTAGTTACACAGGCAAGTTCTGCAATTCCGGTCATTCCATTGTATATTTCTCTTTTGTACAAAATTATGAAAGAAGAAGGAATACATGAGGGTTGTATCGAGCAAATTCAGCGTTTGTTTCAGGACAGATTGTACAACGGATCTGAAGTTCCTGTAGATGAAAAAGGCAGAATCAGAATCGACGATTGGGAAATGCGTGATGATGTACAGGCTAAAGTGGCTAAACTTTGGTTAGAGGCTACAACAGAAACATTACCGGCGATTGGAGATTTGGCTGGATATAGAAATGATTTCTTGAACCTATTCGGGTTTGAATTTGCAGGAGTAGACTATGCTGCTGAAGCAAATGAAGTTGTTCAAATTGAAAGTATCAAATAAACAGAAAAAAAATAATACTATATATCAAAACCATTCGTTGCGACGAATGGTTTTTTTATGAATATAACATATCTTTGTTAAAATTTTGAAATTTAAAATATTTCCACTTTAATACCGCATAATCTGCTATGATTTTTTCTTTAATTATACCCGTGTATAATCGTCCGGATGAAGTAGATGAACTTTTAGAAAGTTTATCAAAATCCGATTATAATGAAGCTTTTGAAATTGTTCTTGTCGAAGACGGATCATCAATACCTTGTAAAGACGTTGTGATGAACTATCAGGGTAAGCTGAATATTTCTTATTATTTTAAGGAAAATTCAGGTCCTGGAGATTCAAGGAACTTTGGAATGCAGAAAGCCAGAGGGGATTATTTTATCATTTTTGATTCAGATTGTATTATTCCTTCTAATTATTTGACAGAAGTTCGAAAAGCACTTAATGAGGGTTATGTTGATTGTTTTGGAGGGCCGGATAAAGCATTAGATAGTTTTTCGGATATTCAGAAGGCAATTAACTTTGCAATGACTTCATTTTTAACAACAGGAGGAATTCGTGGTGGGTCTGAGAAAATTAATAAGTTTCAGCCGAGAAGTTTTAATATGGGGATTTCAAAGAAGGCTTTTATTGCGTCAAATGGTTTTGGAAACATTCATCCGGGAGAAGATCCGGATCTTTCCATTCGTTTGTGGAATTTAGGGTTTGAAACCAGATTGTTTCCGGAAGCTTATGTATATCACAAGCGCAGAATTGATTGGGAGAAGTTTTCGATTCAGGTAAATAAATTCGGAATAGCCAGGCCCATATTAAACAGTTGGTATCCGGAACACAATAAATTGACATTCTTTTTTCCTACGGTTTTTATCCTGGGATTATTATTAGCTTTTTTATTGTTAATTTTTAATATTGATATTTTATTACAATTATATTTTGTATATTTCGTTATAATTTTTCTTACAGCCAGTATTCAGAATAAAAGCATCAAAATTGGGTACTTAGCTGTGATCGCAGTTTGGAAACAATTTTATGGTTACGGAACGGGATTTTTAAAATCGTTCGTAAAAGTTATTATTTTAAAACAAAAACCCCAAGAGGCTTTTCCTCGTATGTTTTTTAAAATATAGATATGGCTAAAATTATTGGCCTGACAGGCGGAATAGGGAGTGGAAAAACGACCATAGCAAATTACTTTGCAGAAATGGGAGTTCCTTTATACATTGCCGATGATGAAGCCAGAAAAGTAATGCAATCTGAAAGCATTTTACAACAAATTAGAACCGCTTTTGGAGATTCATTTTTTGAAAATAATGTTTTAAACAGAGCAAAATTGGCGGAAATTGTTTTTAATGATGCTGAAAAATTGGCAGCATTAAATGCAATTGTACACCCTGCAGTTAAAGAGGATTTTGAACTTTGGTTATTAAAAAACGAAAAATATCAATATGTAATTTATGAAGCCGCAATTTTGTTTGAAAGTGGTCGTTATAAAGATTGTGATGTTATTGTAACCGTTACCGCGCCGGAAGAACTCAGAATTGAAAGAGTAATTAAGCGTGATAAAACCACACGGGAGCAAGTTTTAAGCCGAATGAAAATGCAGTGGAATGATGAAAAACGAATTTCTTTAAGCAATTTTGTTATTAATAACAGTAATCTTAAAATTGCTAAAGAAGAAGTTGTTAAAATTCTTAAAATTTTAAATATAAAACAAAATCAGTCTTAAATGTTAATATTTGGTTAATGTATTATTTAGTATATTGTTAAAATATTAATTTTGTTTCGATGAATAAATTATTTTTTAGATTACTTGTTTTATTGATGAGTTTGTCCTTAATAGGGATAATTCTGGTTCAGGTATATTGGTTCAATTCATCGTTCAAGAACAACGATGAACAGTTTAAATATCATGTTACTCAGGTAATTGGCAATGTTGCTGATAAGTTGGAACAACAGGAGGAATATAGTTTTTACGATAAATATAACCGTATTAAAGACAGCACCGGTAAAACACCTAAAAAAGAAGATTTACTTCAGGTTTTTTACATTCAGAGAAATGCAAAAACAAACAAGACAATAGTTTATTCTAATACGCTTACATCTGAAGATTATGATATTAGTGGCTCAATTTTTAATAAAAAATTTAGCAGCGAAAGATTTAAAAACTTTAGTTCAAAGAGAGTTACAGAAGTATACAATAA
>NZ_CADCST010000040.1 GCF_902804485.1 Flavobacterium collinsii
AAAAGAAACTACACTTGGTAGTTATGATCATCAATTGGCTCCATTTGAGAAAGTAGTAGACCGTGTGGTCACTACCCGTGATATGAGCATGAGTCCATTATTTCAGGTGATGTTTGTATTGCAGAACACATCTGAATCCTCAGTAGAAACAGAAAAAAAAATAAAAGATATTACGCTCTCTGGTTATGAATTTGAGGCCTTCAATTCGAAATTTGATTTGATATTGAATGTTTCGGAAGGTAATAACGGTATTACTTTAAATATAGGATATTGCACCGTTTTGTTTGACAAGACTACTATTGATCGCATGATGTTACATTACAAGGAATTATTGGTCAGTATTGTGAGTGATATCACCAGACCAATAAGCATTCTTCCGATGTTAACAGTAAATGAAGAATACCAATTATTGGATGTTTTCAATGATACGACAGTTGCTTATCCAAAAAACAAGACACTGATTGATTTGTTCGAAGAACAGGTGAAGAAAACTCCTGATGCCATAGCTGTGGTTTACGGAGGAGAAGCATTAAGTTATAAGGAGTTAAATGAGAAGTCGAATCAACTGGGGCATTATTTAATTGAGCAGGGCGTTGAGCCGGATACTTTGGTAGGTATTTGTCTGGACCGTAGTCTGGAGATGCTTATAGGTATCTTGGGTATTTTAAAATCAGGGGGGGCTTATGTGCCTGTTGATCCTGATTATCCATCGGATCGTATTGCTTATATGTTTGATGATACAGAATTGAGACTGGTATTAACTAGTAGAGAGACCTATAAAATATTAAAAGAATTTACAGCTATTAATTTTGTGCTACTGGATAAACATTGGGATATAATTTCAGGATATTCGAGACAAGATTTAAGCAGAGCATTATCATCAGATCATTTGGCCTATGTTATCTATACTTCAGGGAGTACAGGAAGACCTAAAGGAGTAATGATTGAACATAAAAATATTGTAAATTTCATTGTTTCTCAGGTTAAGACATTTAATGTTGATTCGAGTGATGTTATTTTGCAGTTTTCAAACTTTGCATTTGATGCCTCTGTTGAACAAATTTTTATAGCGTTATGTAGCGGTAGTAAATTGGTTTTAATAAGCAAAGAAAAAATACTTGATACAGACAATTTTCTTAATTTTCTTGATGACCAAAAAATAACACATTTTCATACTACTCCGAGTATGTTAAACACCTTAGTTCCAAGAGTAGATTTAAAATTCTTGAAAAGAGTAATTGTTGGAGGGGAAATTTGTAATAAAGATTTAATACTAAGCTGGAATAAGGATTATGAATTTTATAATAAATACGGGCCAACAGAAGCAACAATAACATCTACTATATCTTTTTATGATAAGTGTGTTTGTAATTTTGAAGTTAGTATAGGGACTCCTGTAAACAATACTCGAATCTATATTTTAGATTCACAAATGAGCTTATTACCTATTGGTGTAGTTGGTGAGCTATGTATAAGTGGAGCAGGGGTTGCTCGTGGTTATTTAAATCAGGAGGAATTAACCCGAGAGAAGTTTATAGAGAATCCATTTAAAGAGGGCGATAGAATTTATAAGACCGGAGATTTAGCACGTTGGCTCCCTGATGGTAATCTGGAGTTTATTGGCAGAAAGGATAATCAGGTTAAAATCCGTGGTTATCGAATAGAGCTTGGTGAAATCGAGAATGTATTGTCATCGGTACTGGAATCATTCATTGTTGTGTATTGGCCAAAGAGGATTCAAATGATACCAAACGTTTGGTTGGTTATGTTGTTGTTGAAGGTAAGCTGGACAGGGCCGCTTTGCAGGAACAGTTGAAATTAAGTTTACCGGAGTATATGGTTCCTATGATTTGGGTTGAGTTGGCAGAGCTGCCGTTAACGTCAAATGGAAAACTGGACAGAAAAGCTTTGCCGAATCCTGATAGTTCAGATTTGTCTACGAAAGAATATGTTGCTCCACGGACAGAGACAGAACAACAATTGGCTCAAATCTGGGAGAATTTGTTGGGAGTAGAGAAGGTTGGAGTTCATGATAACTTTTTTGAGTTGGGGGGTCATAGTCTACTGGCTACCCGATTGGTATCGATTATTCGTAAAAAGCTTTCCATAGAAATATCTATCAGGGAAGTCTTTGAGTATACTACTATCTCAGCTTTAGCGGTACATGTATCGATTCAATCAGAGGGAGTGTTACTACCGACTATTGCTGTTCAGGAAAAAGAAGATCGGATTCCTTTGTCTTTCAGTCAGGAGCGACTTTGGTTTTTGGATCAGTTACAGGGTAGTTTAGAATATCACATGCCTATTGCACTTCGTTTGGAAGGGGTGTTAGACGCATCGATATTAGAACAAACGCTTCAAAGTATTGTATCTCGTCATGAGGTTTTACGTACTATTCTGTTATCAGAAGATGGTATAGGGTATCAGGAAGTCATAAGTGAAAAGGAGTGGATCCTTGATCAGGTTGTAATAAGAGATGTATCATTA
>NZ_CADCST010000041.1 GCF_902804485.1 Flavobacterium collinsii
ATATCCAGAATTGGAGTGGAATAAGCAATGATATGGCATTCTTCAGTGCATTGCTGAATTACCGTCATTCCTCACCTGTTTTATCACATGAAGATCATGTAAATGAATTTGATTCAGGGATTACAGTTCTGAGCAGTCATGAACGTACCAATTATCCTTTTACCTTAAGTGTAGATGATTATGGAGATGATTTTGGATTAAAGTCTCAGATTGATCAGAGTATTGGTTCTCAGAGGATAGTTGAGTATATGAAAGAGGCGCTTACGGAACTTCTGGAAGCAATAAAAAGCGAAGAATCAAGTGTAATGAGTCTGGTTATTTTACCAAAAGAAGAGCAGCACGAGTTATTGTATTCATTTAATGATACGGCAGTTGCTTATCCAAAAGATAAGACTGTAGTTGATTTGTTTGAAGAGCAAGTGAAGAAGACCCCTGATGCTATAGCTGTTGTTTATGAA
>NZ_CADCST010000042.1 GCF_902804485.1 Flavobacterium collinsii
TTAAAAAAGGCGTTTCACTAGTTAAAAAGCACATATTATACTATGTGAAAGAAATATATTTCTATTTTTCCTTCTTTTTTCAGGTGTTAAAATCTATGTTTCTATGTGTTAAAATTAAATTGTGTTCAATTTCAACCAAACGGGTTAATCTTTAGATAAAAAAGGCAAAAGCTTAATTTGTCTTAATGTCTTAATGGTTTGAGGAAAAAAAAAGGCAAAAACTTAATTTGCCTTACTATATTAATGGTAAAATAAAAAATTAAAAGCTTGTTCTTGAAGATGATTTACGAATGTGCAATTCCGGAGCAAGAACTACCTTTTTTTCGATTTTAATAGTTTCTGTTTTGTCTACTTGTTCCAGAAAAACACGTGCAGACATTTTACCCATTTCTAAAGGAGACTGATCTACAGAGGTAATGGATAACTCCATAAATTTGGTAAAAGGTTCATTACTGAAACCCGCGACACAAAATTCTTTCGGAATACTGATGTTTCTTTCTTTTAATTCCTGAATAGCGCCTAAAGCAGCAAAATCACTTGATGAAAATATAGCATCAGGCGGTGTTTTCAGCTGTAGCAAAAGGTCTACAGCTTCTTTTCCGTGATCAACAGTACTTTTTACCGGAATTACGTATTCTTCATTAAAAGCTATTCCACTATCCAGTAAAGCCTGCTTGTATCCCAGGAACCTGTTCTTGAAAATTTCAAGCGACTGATCTCCGGATAAATGCGCTATATAGCGGCAGCCTTCATCGATCAAATGTTTGGTTGTTAAATAACCACCTCTAAAGTCATTTATCGTTACAGAGCTCACTCCGTCAATATGTTTGCTTCTGTCAAAAAAGATGAGCGGAACATTTTTTTCTAAGACATATTGAAATGCACCGTCATTTTCTCCGGTTACATCGGTAACAGACATGATGATGCCATCAACCTGAGCGTCTATTAAAGTATATAGATTTTCGTTTTCTCTTTTCGGATTTTCGTGCGTCTGGCAAATAATTACCTGATAACCATGCGGATGAAGTTCTTCTTCAATACCTCTGATAACCGAAGCAAAAAAGTTACTGTCGATACGCGGAACTATAACACCAATATTATTACTTCGGCCACTTTTTAATGCGAGCGCGAGTTTATTCTGCTTGTAGTTCATGGAAGCCGCAGTTTTAATAACCAACTCACGTGTGCTCTCTTTTATTTTCGGATTGTTGTTTAACGCCCGGGAAACAGTTGCAGCGGTGATATTTAATTTTTCGGCAATATCGTAAATGGTTATTTTTTCGCTCATTAAAAAAGGTTTTTCATATTAATCTCTGACAAAAATACATATTTTTTTATAAGGTTACACAAATTGTTATCGATTACCATAATTTATAATTAAAACGATTTCGATTCTACAATGATAATAAATTATCTAATTTTTTACATTAAGTGTAATTATATTCCGTAATAAAAATTAAATATATAATTAATTTTCAAATAAATTTGGTGTATTGGAACTTATTTTTTACTTTCGTGTAATCGATTACATAATTACATTGTTTTGGAAATCAAACCTAAATTACAACACAAATGATTACAGGGAAAGTTTTGGTAGTTAAATCAGTTTTAATAGGAGCTGTAGCAGGATTCATGATGCTTTCTTGTGGAAAGCAGGCTGTGGCAGTTTCTGAATCTGATCCCTGGAAAAACAAAGAGTTAATAGTTAAGAGTATTCCAGAAACCCACTTTCCGGATAAGACCTATAATATTAAGGATTTTGGTGCAGTTGCCGACGGAATAACAGGGAACACTTTAGCCTTTGAAAAAGCAATAAAAGTATGCGCTCAAAATGGCGGCGGAAAAGTTTTGGTTCCTAAAGGTAAATATCTCACAGGAGCAATTCATTTAGAAAGTAATGTGAATTTGCATTTAGAGGATCAGGCAGAAATCCTTTTCAGCATCAATCCAAAAGAATATCCTGTCGTTCATACTTCATTTGAAGGAACTGAACTGATGAATTATTCTCCTCTTATTTATGCAAAGAATAAAACCAATATCGCCATAACCGGAAAAGGAACGCTGAACGGACAGGCTGATCACACCAACTGGTGGATTTGGTCAGGGGGTAAAGATTACGGATGGAAAAAAGGTATTCCATCGCAAAATGATCCACAAAATAGAGAAGTTTTGGTAGATATGGCCGAAAAAGGAGTTTCGGTTGAAGAAAGGATCTTTGGAGATGGACGTTACCTGCGTCCTAATTTTATTGAATTTTTTGCATGTAATACCGTTCTGGTAAAAGACGTCACTATCATAAACGCTCCTTTTTGGATCTTACATCCATTAAAATCAGAGAACATCATTATAGACGGGGTTACCGTAAGTAGCCATGGCCCTAATAATGACGGTTGTGATCCCGAATATTCACAAAATATACTTATCAAAAACTGCACTTTTAATACCGGTGATGATTGTATCGCAATCAAAGCAGGCCGGGATGCCGATGGTCGACGAGTAGCAATTCCGAGTAAAAATATTATTGTTCAAAACTGTAAAATGATCGACGGTCACGGCGGAGTTGTAATTGGCAGTGAAATATCGGCCGGTGTCAATAACGTTTTTGTGGAAGACTGTGTCATGGACAGTCCAAATTTGGATCGTGCCATCCGTATCAAGACCAATTCAAAAAGAGGCGGAATCATAGAAAATGTGTATGTCCGTAATCTTGAAGTGGGAACCGTAAAAGAATGTGTCTTAAAATTAAACATGTTTTATAATGTATATGGATTACAAACTGGGGACTTTATTCCGACTATCAGAAACGTAAGCCTTGAAAATATAAAAGTGAAAAATGGAGGCAAATATGGCGTTTGGGCAGAAGGTTACGTACAATCTCCTGTGGAAAATATTACCCTTAAAAATGTTGTCATTCAAAAAGTAGACGCCGTACATCTGCTCAAAAACGTGAAGAACATAAAATTTATTAATACCTATATCAATGAAAAAAAAGTAGAATAACGTACAAATTAAAAACTATCAATTAACCAAACCATTTTAAAAAATTATGAATACCAAACAACTATTAAAGAAAAAAATAAAATACAGTCTTGTGTTTTTATTTTTCCTGAATTTTCTGTTGAGCGCGACAGCTTATGGGCAATCGACTACAATAGAAGGGAAAATTACAGATGCTGCGGGTTTATCATTACCTGGTGTAAACATTCAGGAAAAAGGAACTAAAAACGGAACCTCTACAGATTTTGAAGGAAGTTTTAAATTGAATGTGTCCAATAATAAAGCGATTTTAATTGTGAGTTATTTAGGCTTTCAGACACAAGAAGTGAGTATTGCAGGAAAATCGAAAGTGAATGTAAGCCTTGCTGAGCAATCCAACTCACTTAATGAAGTGGTGGTTGTAGGATATGGATCTGTAAAGAAAACAGATCTTACAGGTGCTGTCAACACTTTATCGGCAGCTAAAATAACCGAAAGAAACGTTACTAATCCAATGGAGGCCATTCAGGGAGGTATCGCGGGTGTTCAGGTAACTTCGAACAGTGGTAGAATTGGAGATGGTTTTAATGTTACCATCAGAGGAACAAACTCGATCAATAAAGATGGTTCTGGACCGCTTTTTGTCGTGGATGGTGTACCTACTGATAATATCGACTTCCTGAATCCACAGGATATTGCGAGAATGGACGTTTTGAAAGATGCATCTTCTGCTGCCATCTATGGTTCCAGAGGAGGAAGCGGGGTTATCATTGTAACGACCAAAAGCGGAACAAATGCTAAGTCTGGCGTTAGCGTTACTTTTGACAGTTCTTACGGTATCAAAGAGGCTGTAAGATTACCAAAATTAATGAGTCCGGAAAAATGGTGGTATTATCACCAATCTGCATTTTTGGCAACTACTATCTCAGCAATCAATCCAACCTATAACGATATTGATGCTTCAGAATTGAATGCTGCTGTAGGACAGGCGGGTACAAACCCTGTATTATTTCAGAGAGTGGCTAATAATCAAAGCTACAATTGGCAGGATGCGGTTCTTAAAGGCGGGATGATGCAAAACAATTACTTAAATGTTTCCGGTCGTGCCGATAACGGACTGTCATACAACATTGGTTTAGGAGCTCAGAAAGAAACCGGAGTGATTGATAATGAGGGAATCGATAAATACAATCTTAAAGCAGCTTTGAACCATAAGGTAAACGATAAAATTTCATTTGGAGTAAACCTGACCATTTCTAAAACTTCTGAACAGTTGGGAAGTCCAACGGCCATGCAGGAAGCTTTCAGACAAAATCCATATACTTCGCCTTGGGCGATAGATGCAGCCGGTAATGAAATCGTGGGGACTTATGCACAACAGCCGGGTACATTGAGATATCCTAACGGAAATCTAGCGATTAATAAAACAGGTTCTTACAATCCGCTTTTAGAAATTGCAAATTCATCAGACGAAATAGAAAGATTTACGACCATTGGTAATATTTTTGGAGAATATAAAATCAACAGTTGGTTATCGTTCAAATCTACTTTTTCAGCAGGAAAAATGGATGCCAGAGAAGGAAGATCATTTGGTGCTCAAACTGATTTTGGTCTTAAAAATAAAAGTTTGCCATCCGGTGACGTGACGAATGTGAACAATTTTAATTATACCTGGGACAATCAGTTTAACATCAACTACACCTTAAACAAAGACCACGTTTTTAGCTTTTTAGGACTTCAGAGTTTCTATTCTAATGCTACCGAAACATATTTTGCAGCGTCAAGAGAAAACCCTTTTGAAACCAGTTTTTACAATTTAGGTTCAGGAGTTCAGTCTACTTACTCCTTAACGCCATCAAGCGGTACTATTGCCTTAATTCCTTCAGGAGTGTTCACACCGTACTTTAAAAATACTTTAGAATCGTACGCAGCCCGTTTGAATTATGCTTACCAAGGGCGCTATTTGTTAACCGCTTCGGTACGTTATGACGGCTCATCAGTTTTGGCTGAAAATAATAAATGGACTGCTTTCCCTTCTGTAGCTTTAGGATGGAATGTTCATGAGGAAGGATTTATGAAAAAATTAGATTTTGTGTCTAATTTCAAATTTAGAGGAAGTATTGGTTACACAGGAAACGATAACGTAAAACCATATTCAAGTTTAAGTGTTTTAAAAAATCCAACTTATTATGATTTTAATGGTACAATCGCAAATGGTTACACGGCTTCAAACTTAGGAAATACAAACCTGACCTGGGAAAAAACAAAAGAGGTGAATTTAGGTTTAGATTTCGGATTTGTTCACAATAGAATCTCGGGTAGTGTAGACGTTTACAATCGTGTGTCTAAAAAATTATTGTTTCAACAGGCACTTCCATTGGAAATTGGAGTACCAACCATTACTTCTAACGTAGGTTCTATCAGAAACAAAGGAATTGAGGTGGCGCTGGTTACTAAAAACATTCAGACTAAAAATGTTACCTGGGAGACGAGCTTCACTTTTACTAAAAACGTCAACAAACTGGAATCGATTTATGGACAAAATCAGATAAGTGATGTTGGAAACAATCTCTTTATGGGAGAAAATGTTCATTCGTACTACAACTATGTTTTCGATGGAGTATGGCAGGAAAGTGAGGCAGCGCAAGCCCTTTCTTATGGTCAGAAACCGGGAGAAGCAAAAGTAAAAGATTTGAATAACGATGGAAAAATTGACGCCAATAACGACAGAGCTATTTTAGGAAACTACGATCCTAAATGGTCCGGAAGTTTCTCTACTACTTTAAAAGTAAAACAATTTGATTTGTCAATGTCGTTAATCACCAATCAGGGAATGACTGTCTTTAGCGGATTCCACGACAACTTTGCAGATGTTACCGATAGAGGACGTCAAAAATTAGATCTTGGAGACTGGTATATTCCGGCTAATGGTGCTGGTCTGGCCGCTCAGTATTCCAATACAAATCCGTTACCACGTGGAGCAGGGGTTTATTATGATACCAATAACGTAGCATTTTACAAAGACGCTTCATTTGTAAAAATTCAAAACATCGCTTTTGGGTATAGTTTTGATCAGGATTTAGTGAACAAATTGAAAATTAAAAGTTTAAGACTTTATGTGAATGTGTTGAATCCTTTTGTATTTACCAATTACGAAGGATATGACCCTGAATGGGCAACTGCAGCATTAGCAGTGAATCGTGTTGCGACAAGGACCGTTCAGATGGGATTAAGTTTAAAATTTTAAATTAAGAAAAATGAAAAAAATAGTATTAGTTATAGCAATACTGGCGACGACATTCAATTCGTGCTCCAATTTTATCGAAGAAGACAACCGTGCCTTTGGTTCGGCAGAACAATATTTTCTAACTGCTCCCGGGTTTGAGTCATTGGTCAATACCAATTATGCCACTCTAAAAGATATATACGGCGGTGATCCGTGGCTGTTTGAAGCAGGTACCGATATGTACTCTGAAGGAAGAAATCAGGAACCGGAAGGATTGGCTAAGTATTTAACCCTTTCTTCTTCGTCAGCCGGAGTAGATTTATTGTACAGAACTTGTTACATGGCCATTCAGCAAGCCAATAAAGGATTGTATTATTCAACCCTTACCGAAAAAGCAAGTACGATAGATACAAGAGTAGGGGAACTGAAATTTTTAAGAGCAAATGCTTATTTCCTTTTGGTTCAGACTTATGGAGGCGTTCCGATTGTATTAGAAAACATTAATACTGCTGTTACCTCTTTCGACAGAAATTCAGCAGAAGAAGTATACACACAAATTTTAAAAGACCTTAACGAAGCGCTTCCGGCAGTGGGTACAGGGGCTTATACAGGAAGAGTTAATAAAAGAGCCGTTCAGGATTTATTGGCAAAAGTATATTTGACTAAAGGTTACGAAACTTTTGGAACACCGGCAGATTTTACAACTGCGGCTAATTTAGCAGATCAGGTAATAGCAGGACAGGCACTTAATATTTCTTTTGCCGATGTGGTAAAACCAGGAAACGAAATGAATGCTGAAACGATCTTCTCGGTGCAGTTTTCTGTAGCTTCAAATGCTACAGGGGTAACAGCTTTGGGAAGTTCACAAAACTACTGGTTTAGCTCTTATTTAGGCGCAGCGGCAGCAGGTAATCCTTATCCAAACAGAAGTTACACACTTTGTCCTACAGTTTACGCATTATCTTTATATGAGCAGGGTGATAAACGTTGGGAAAATACATTCATGACAGAAATCTACAGTAAATACTATGATTTTTATACGGTAGCAGATAAAACGGCTTTAAAAATTACAGATTTTTACGAACCTCGTTGGTTTACTTTAGCCGATAGAGCGGCATGGAATACAGCTAATGCTTCAAGAAAAGCAAATGCGGCAACTTTCAGATATCACAATTGGGGAACCTACTCTTCATCAGCAGCCTCAGGAGGTGATTACAACCTGATTCCCGTTCGTAAATTTGATGATCCAAATGCTCCCTATAGCGGTGCCACCAGCACCAACTACAACACTACACCTATCACACCGGCAACAAACAGAAGCAGTACCCGTGATTTTATTGTAGCAAGGCTAGGAGAAACCTATCTGGTCGCCGCCGAAGCTTACTTTAAAGCAGGTCAGCCAGCGACAGCTCTAACACGTTTGAATGAAGTTAGAAGAAGAGCAGGAGGCGGAGTTGTAGGAGCAATTCCGGTAATGACGACTATTGATATCAACACCATATTAGATGAAAGAGGTAGAGAACTATTAGGAGAATACCACCGTTGGTTCGATTTGAAACGTACAGGTACATTGGTACAAAGAGCTGTTTTATACAATCCTAAAATCACAAATGCAAGCGTCTTTAACGGACAAAATGGTAATCTTAAAATTCTAAGACCGATACCACAGTCGGCATTAGATTTGAACAGAAGTAAAAATTACCCTCAAAACCCGGCTTATTAAAAAGGTTTTTATGATTAGTGGTTTTAAAAATTTTGAGGTTACGTTTTTTTGAGGAAGTTAAAAAGGGGTTCGATCCGGAATCGGACTCGGACTCCTTTTAACTAATAATCAGAGCGGTTAAAATGAAAAGAATAGGGATTGTTTTATTGCTTTTTTCGAAGGTTATCATGGCACAAAACCAGTATGCCGTTGACACTTCTTATACCGTAAAAAGTACTTATGCCAAACTAATTAAGAAATATCCGTTTATAAAAATAGCGGAAGCGAATAATAAGACAAACGTTCTTCAAATGGAGAACATAGTCTATGATAAAATTGGAAACAGGGAGTTACATCTGGACGCCTATTGGAAAAAAACTGAAAAGGTAAATCCGGGAGTTATCCTGATTCATGGGGGAGGATGGAAATCCGGGAACAAAAATCAGATGGAGGTTTTAGGACAGGCATTAAGTTCAAAAGGATATACGTGTTTTGCGATCGAATATAGGTTATCACTAGAAGCAAAATATCCGGAAGCGATTTATGATGTAAAAAATGCGATTAAATTTGTAAAAGAGAATGCGAAAAAATTTCAGGTAGATCCGGACAAAATTGCCATTTTAGGATGCTCCTCAGGAGGTCAAATGGCAGCTTTAATTGGTGTAACAAATGGAAATTTAGCTTTTGAAGACCCTCGGAACAAGAGTGTGTCTTCTTCAAAAGTGCAGGCAATAATTGATGTAGATGGGATTTTGGCCTTTAAACATCCCGAATCGGAAGAAGGAGAAATGGCGGCTTTTTGGTTAAACGGAACGTATCAGGAGAATCCTGAGAATTGGGAGAAAGCATCGGCCTTAAGGCATACCGATAAAAAGACTCCGCCAACACTGTTCATCAACAGCAGTTTTGACCGGTTTCATGCAGGAAGAGACGATATGATTGCGATTCTGAATCAAAATAAAATTTATAATGAGGTCAGAATAATTCAGAATTCACCTCATTCCTTTTGGTTTTTTCAGCCGTGGTTTGATCAAACAGTTCAGTATACCACGCAATTTTTAAACATAGTATTTAAATAATTACAATAAAAAATGAAAATGAAATTTACATTAGCGACCTTACTCTTAGTTGGTATTACAGCAGTTAATGCTCAGAAGTATGATATAAAAACAGCTAAAACCTATGCCGAGATATCTGCTAAAACAGATGGAAAGTGGGAAGGCCGCAAATATATTGGCGGTACAGTATTTAAAAATGTGGATAGACTCAAATTGTCGCCGGAACATACCGATCATTCTTTTGATATTCGTTATGAAGGACCAGGTTGGGAAAATAACCGCATTGGATATCGTTTGTATTTAGATTGGAGAAATGCGATTGACATTTTCGGAAAAAAAACAGCAGAAATTATTTTGCCAAAAGTTGGACAGGATAATTTCGATTCTTATCACGAGATGAGCGATTGGGGAGCAGATATTCTGAAAGCCGGAAAAGGAATCGGAATTGGTTCAATAGACCGTTATTTAAACAACGAAAAATTACACTTCCGTGAGGTTGATTCTACTATAGCTACGGTAGTAAATAAAACCAATGAGTCGGGTGTAAAAGTGCAGTACTATGGTTGGAAAACGGCTTCTGATAAAATTGATTTCACTTCAGTTTTGACCATCAAACCAGACGAGCTATATACAAAGCACACCATTCAGGCATCCAAAGAAATTCAGGGAATTTGTACCGGAATTGTAAAGCAAAAAAACACAGAGCTTCTTAAAAAAGAAAGCAAAAATAAAAAATGGGCTTATCTCGCGACTTATGGTCAGCAATCATTAGTTCCGGATAAATTAGGAATGGTAATTTTTTATGAAGTCAGTACAATTGAGAGTGCTCCCGATACAGATTTAGATTATCTTTTGGTATTTAAACCAACAACAAAAGCAACTTCTTTTTACCTGTTAGGCGCATGGGAACAAGAACAAAACGGAATTAAATCGAAAGAAGAATTTGTGAAATATTTAGATCAAAGGTTAGAAGTATTGAACAAGAAGGGGAAGATGTAAAAGAGTGAAGAGTGAAGAGTGAAGAGTGAAGAGTGAAGAGTGAAGAGTGAAGAGTAAAGAGTAAAGAGTAAAGAGTAAAGAGTAAAGAGTAAAGAGTAAA
>NZ_CADCST010000043.1 GCF_902804485.1 Flavobacterium collinsii
AATCGAGAATGTATTGTCATCGGTACGTGGAATCAGCCAGTGCTGTGTATTGGCCAAAGAGGATTCAAATGATAACAAACGTTTGGTTGGTTATGTTGTTGTTGAAGGTAAGCTGGACAGGGCTGCTTTGCAGGAACAGTTGAAATTAAGTTTGCCTGAGTATATGGTTCCTATGATCTGGGTTGAGTTGGCAGAGCTGCCGTTGACGTCAAACGGAAAACTGGACAGAAAAGCCTTGCCGGATCCTGATAGTTCAGATTTGTCTACGAAAGAATATGTTGCTCCACGGACAGAGACAGAGCAACAATTGGCTCAAATCTGGGAGAATTTGTTGGGAGTAGAGAAGGTTGGAGTTCATGATAACTTTTTTGAGTTGGGGGGTCATAGTCTACTGGCTACC
>NZ_CADCST010000044.1:0-211 GCF_902804485.1 Flavobacterium collinsii
TTGTGTACCTGATAAAGTACCCGCATTTGGTGCTGCAGTTACCGTTACTGTTCTGGTAGCTGTGGCATTTCCACAACCGCCTGTTCCGGTTACTGTATATGATATTGTTGCAGTACCTGCTGCGGCTCCTGTAATTTCTCCTGTTAAAGCATCTACTGTAGCAACTGTTGTATTATTGCTTGACCAGCTTCCGCCACTTCCCCCATTGGCT
>NZ_CADCST010000044.1:309-83866 GCF_902804485.1 Flavobacterium collinsii
AAGTGAATGTTGTTTTTTGAGCAACACAAATGTTTTGTGTACCTGATAAAGTACCCGCATTTGGTGCTGCTGTTACCGTTACTGTTCTGGTAGCTGTGGTATTTCCACAACCGCCTGTTCCGGTTACTGTATATGATATTGTTGCAGTACCTGCTGCAGCTCCTGTAATTTCTCCTGTTAAAGCATCTACTGTAGCAACTGTTGTATTATTGCTTGACCAGCTTCCGCCACTTGCTCCATTGGAAGTGAATGTTGTTTTTTGAGCAACACAAATGTTTTGTGTACCCGATAAAGTACCTGCATTTGGTGCTGCTGTTACCGTTACTGTTCTGGTAGCTGTGGCATTTCCACAACCTCCTGTTCCGGTTACTGTATATGATATTGTTGCAGTACCTGCTGCAGCTCCTGTAATTTCTCCTGTTAAAGCATCTACTGTAGCAACTGTTGTATTATTACTTGACCAGCTTCCGCCACTTGCTCCATTGGAAGTGAATGTTGTTTTTTGAGCAACACAAATGTTTTGTGTACCTGATAAAGTACCCGCATTTGGTGCTGCTGTTACCGTTACCGTTCTGGTAGCTGTGGCATTTCCACAACCTCCTGTTCCGGTTACTGTATATGATATTGTGGCTGTTCCTGCTGCAACCCCAATGATTACTCCTGTTGAAGCATTTACTGTTGCAACTCCTATAGTACCGCTTGACCAGCTTCCATTTGAATTTCCGTTTGTAGTGAATGTAGTAGTCCCTCCAACACAAATGTTTTGAGCACCCGATAAAGTACCTGCATTTGATGCGGTAGTTACCGTAACAGTACCACTTATTGTAGCGGCCGTACACGGTGCTGTATGTCCAACGGTTGTTATAGTGTAAGTACCACTTGCTGTTGGTGTTCCTGAAACGGTTATTGTTTTTGCACTGGAATCCACTGAAACTGATAAACCAGCCGGTAAGTTTGATGCTGTAGCATTGGTTGCACTTCCTCCAAAAGTATAAACAGTACTTGGAATAGCTGTTCCATTACAAATTGCCGGGTTTTGGCTACCACTGGTAAATACAATTGTAGAAGCTGTATTTACAACTGCCGCAACTGCAATTCTTGATGACGAAGTACATCCTTCCGGTGAAGTAGCTTCTACATAATAAGTAGTTGTAGTTGATAAACTTGGTGTGGTATAACTCGCTCCTGTTTTTAATGATGTACCACCTGTCGAAGCAGCATACCAGTTAATAGTCGCTCCTGCTGATGCTGTTGCATTTAATGTTAATGTTCCTGCACCACATCTGGAGTCTTGTGTAGTTGAATCTATTGTTGGTCTTGTATTTATTGTAGCTACAACTGCTGTTCTCGTTCCTGTAGTACATCCATTTCCGGTTGCATCTACATAATAAGTAGTAGTTGTTGATAAATTTGGTGTAGCAAAACTAGTTCCGGTTGCCAATGATGTACCACCAGTAGCTGCAGCATACCAGTTAATTGTTCCTGACGAAGCTGTCGCGCCTAATGTTACCGATCCTGCATCACATCTTGCAGCTGGTGTTGTTGCGGTAATTGTTGGTATTGCATTGATAACAAAATTTGTTGCTGTTCTACAGCTTCCAATACCTGAGCAAGCCGCATAATACGTTGTGGTCCCCGCTGTATTTGTATTTGTTAAACCTGATCCCGCAACGCCTACCGGATTAAAAGATGCACCTGTAAATATTGGTGTTAAACTTATAGCCGATGTATACCACTGTATAGTACCCGAATTAGAGCATGTAGAAGTAGCTGTTAATGATCCGCTACCTCCCTGACAAATCGAAACCCCTGTAGTTGTCGGTGCTCCCGCAACTGAATTGATAGTCATACTTGCAGTAGGTGCCGAAGTACATCCCTGAGCATTTGTTGTAGTCAGTACATAGCTGTTTGCCACTAATCCCGAAAAGACACCATTTGTATTGTTTACTGGTGCCGTTACCGGATTTGTTCCTCTTAAGGTGTAACTGATTCCCGGCCCTGGGGCAGGAGTGTTTACTGTTATTGTTCCTGTTGGTGTAAGACAACTTGATTGCGTCACTGTAGCTGTTGGAGTGGCTGGCAAAGCCAAAATTGTGATATCATCTACCGTTTCTCCACTCCCCTTAAAGTTTGTTCCGGGTACATTTGCCTGGCTTGCTCCTTCATAGTTCTTATTTGCAGAACCATAGGCATTTACAAATGGTGTTATTCTTCTGCTTGAATTAGTAGTAGTACGTGTTGGATCAAGATACAAAGCCTGTGCATTGGCACTATAGGTTCCCGCAGCAATAGACGCCGCTACTTTTCCTGTTAAGGTTATTGTAACAACTCCATTTTGCGCAATATTAAAACCTCCAAATTGCGGATTATTAGCTGTAGCAGTATTTGTTAATGCTCCCGAAGGCCCTGTGGCTTCAGCGGAATACGTTGCTGTAGCAGAATCAAATTCAATACCTGTTGGAAAAAGAAAGTCTAAAAGAACTCCCGCAGCATTCCCTACTCCTGTATTTTTGATCTGAATTTCATAAGAAACCTTCTCTCCAATAGAATTACAGGCTGAAGCTGTCGATAATGCTTTTACCTTTGTATCCAAAATAGGAAAACAATTTGAGTTCACCTGCAAATTTGGTGGTACGTCCTGCGCTGTAAAAGTTGCCACACTTCCTGCTGTTCCACCTATGGCACCATTGGTAATTCCGGCACCTGCATTAGATTTTCCTGAAACCCCTCCTAATACACTGGTTGTTAACGTAAATGCACCGGTAAGATTATGCCTAATCATTCCACCACCACCACCACCACCAGGTCCGTGTGAATTATTATTATCATTTTCAGTATTCCCTCCTGCACCTCCATCAGCTTCTATTCTGATGGTCGTATTGCTATTATTTGAGATGTTTAATAATACCGTTCCTCCGGCTCCACCACCTCCGGCTCCATCCGGTGCTCCTGAAAAAGTACCTGGCGCTCCTTTTCCTCCATTGGCATAAATATTACCGTTCCCCTGAACTGTACCTGCATTAATAAGAATTATGGCACCACCTACTCCACCTTTTACTCCAGTTGAGGCATTATTGGCATCTCCGGCACCTCCACCGCCTCCCATGACAAGTCTTGGAAATGGAGTTGCTGTAATATAAGATCTGAAACCCGGTCTTCCTCCTCCTGTCAGGGGAAGAACATTACCTCCTCCACCTTGCCAGCCTGCACCACCTAAGCCTCCAAATCCGCCATTACCTCCACCTCCACCTCCGGAATTGTGGTCATTACCTCCACCTCCGGCATTAGCTGGAGCTCCTCTTCCTGCAGACCCTCCCGGCATTCCTTCCACTAAATTATCAACCTGATTGAATCCGTCCCACATATAACGAGGTGTTCCCGCTATTCCTTCTCCCTTTCCTGAAATTGCATTATTACCGGATAATCCAACATAAATTTTAGAATCATTAAGGTTGGAATCCGCTTTTGGGCTATAACCTCCTCTAAAACCACGAGCATTTCCATCAATAGAAAAACCCCCAAAATTGAATGTTCCGGAAACATTAAAAGCAATAACACCACCTGCAACACCATTAAAAGGCGGCGTAGTGATAGAAGAAGTTAGTGTTAGATTAGAATATTGTGGTACTCTGACAATTTGAAATGTTCTTTTCC
The DNA here is from genome assembly GCF_902804485.1 of Flavobacterium collinsii. Lineage (GTDB taxonomy): Bacteria > Bacteroidota > Bacteroidia > Flavobacteriales > Flavobacteriaceae > Flavobacterium > Flavobacterium collinsii. The sequence goes on from NZ_CADCST010000044.1 coordinate 3,964, forward strand.
CTCTTGTTGTTGTTGTTGCTGTTGTTGTAGCATCTGCATTATAAAAACTGTTTAAAACACCGCCATTGGTACCAGTACCTTTAAACGTTAAATTCCCGCCAGTTAGCGGGACATTATTAGTTGCTATAACATATTCAAAAACTCCCGTATTTCCAAGAGATGTAAATCCTGTACCTCCTAAATTATCAGGACCACTGTTTGAGGTTCCTGAACCATAGCTGGTTGTATTGGTATAATCTATTGTAGCATCCTGCATTTGAATAATCAAAATAAGATCTCCTACCGAAATTGGGGCTGCCCCAAAATTATTAGAATACTGATCTGTTGCCGGTACTGCAGCTAATACTATCGATTGAGCTCCTGCATTCAATGTTATATTGCCCGAAATAGGGAAATAAGTATTTACAGAACTTGATACGGTAACAGGTCCGTCACCTCCAGGTGTTCCACAAATTTGTGAAAACGCTGGTAATGATGTTAACCCAAAAAACAAAACAAAAAAGATTTGCTTAAAAAAATTAAACTTGTTAAAAGTAAAGTTACACATAAACAACTGGGGTTTTAGAAATAGAAATACCAGATGCTGAAAAACCAACTGGAGTATTCAGCATACAGAATAGATACGATAAAATAATATGAATGGATTTTTGAAGTCTTAAAAAATACTTCTTAAAGGCTTTATCAAAAAAAGGTAGCGTTTGGACCATAAGTATTTAGGTTCAAGACACAAATTGTCTTATTGGTTAAATTAGTAGTTTTGGAGGCGCGAAAATATGCAAACAACTGGCTATCAGCTACATTTTTCGACAAACTACCCATATTAACGTTGAATAACACTTTTTATCGACCGTAATACTCTTTTGACTACAAAAAAAATCACTATTTGATAACGAACTGATAAAAATGAGGAGGCAGATTATGTATATATTACACTTTTAAAGAATATAATGACAAAACCGCAATAAAAAAGGCGCAACAACGTTGCACCCTTTTTTATTATAATTTATTAAAAATAAACACATTACATCATCTTGAGAGATATAAATAACCGGTTAAACTTACAGGTTCATTTAAATATGTTTTATACGTAATAACGTAAAAATAAGTTCCGACCGGTAGACCCTTTTGTTTATTGACTGTTGCTCTTCCTTCTGAAATTCCTCTAAAGGCAATTGACGCATTATCATAACCGTAAGCATCATAAACTAAAACACCCCAGCGATCATAAATTTCTACGTACGCATCAGTATAACATTCAATTCCTTTAATTTTGAAGATATCATTTATACCATCGCCATTAGGAGAAACCGCATTGTAAATTGTGACTTTACAAGAATTAATTGGTAGTACAGTCGGATTATCACCCAGAATAGAATTACCATCAGACAAATCACTTGCAGTTTTTCCGTCGGGACTAACGGCAGTAACCTCAGCCTGATTTTCTACAGATCCAGCTTCAATATCAGCAGCTGTTAAAACATAGGTTCCGACAAAACTATCAGAATTTGTTTCTCCGTGTTTTAAAATCACCGGACCACCAGTAATAGTTATTCCCGGTTTCGGATCTTTGACCACAACATTTACCAATAAAATATTTCCTGTATTGGTAACGCTAAAATGATATGTAATCGTTTCTCCTATCTCGGCATATCCATTTTTATTCTCATCATTAAAAGTGGCTGTTTTGATAAGAGCAATAGAAGGTTTAAGATCTAAATCTACAACCGTTGGGTCATCATCACCGGTTAAAGCAGGGTCATCACTATCGGAAATATCGATAACCGGATTTCCTTGTGGATCATCTCCAATCACAAGTGCAGAATTGATTACTTCTCCATTGGCAACATCTGTTAAGGTTACGGTATATGATGCCGTAGCAGTTCCTGTTGCACCCGGAACCAATACATTTGGAGTAACAGCTATGGCAGTGGCTGTTAACATCGGATCGGTTATTGCCAAATTGGTAACTACCACATTTCCGGTATTCTTAACTTTAAAGGTATATTTGATAACCGAGCCTACTCCTCCGTTGCCTGTTAATTCTCCTCCTTTTATCAAAGTCAGTTCTTTATGCTGTGGTACCGGAGTAATTGTAGGGTCATTAGGTCCAATTAAAGTAAGGTCATTACTGTCTGATAAGTCCTGAATTGACGATCCACTGACAGGCTGTGCTCTAACTAAAGCCTGATTTTCAACATAACCTCGATTAATATCAGCCTGAGTTAAAACATAAGTTCCTTTAAAACTTGTTGTATTAGATTGACCAACTGCCAATACTGCAATTGGAGTACCAGTAACTGTTGCCTTTGGATCTGTTACAATCACGTTGTTCAAATCTAAAGTGCCTGTATTTGTAATTACGAAAGAATAACGGATTTGCTCTCCCGGCTGTGCATAACCATCACCATTACCATCAGAGAAAACCCCTTGTTTAACCAATCGAATAGATGGCTGCGCTACTGTAATTTTAATCACTGCCCGATCGCAATTCAGGGTATTTGTACTTTGACAGATTTCGTATACAATGGTATAAATTCCTGCCGAAGTGCCCGGTGGAACACTTACCAACCCTGTGGCGGTATTTAAAACCGGAACAGGAGCTGAATTAATACTATCAGCCGGTGAAACAACATTTATTTTCACCTGTGCCAAAGTCGGCGCAACACTATCTAATAAATCATTTGTTAAAACATTAACTGCATTCGCCACCCCGTCTAAACCATTTATTCCTGTTGCTGTATCATCGTTGGCAATGATAGGCCCTGAGGTTACATTTACAACAATATCGGCCTGACTGCAATTTGTCTGATTTAAAACCTCACAAATTTCATAACGAATTGTGTAAGTCCCACTTGATGTCCCAGCCGGAACATTCACATTTCCGGTCAGAATATCTAAAGCCGGGACAGGGCCACTGTTTATGGAAGCCGCAGCTGTGATTACTTTAATTTTAATCTCAGATAATACCACAGCAACTCCGTTTAATAAGTCATTTGATACCGAGTTGACTACATTAGTTGCTCCCGTTAATCCGTTAACGTTATTTGCTGTATCATTAACTGCAAGAATTGGTGCTGCAATTACATTAACAAATACGGTTGCATCATTACAATTTGCCGGATTTAATCTTTCGCAAATATGGTATTTAATTTGATAATTCCCTGCCGGAGTACGTGCCGGAATACTTACCATTCCAGTTAAAGGTTCTAATAACGGTACCGGACCGCCATTGATTGGCACTGCGACCACATCTACTGTAACTTCAACTTTGCTTATACTTGTAGCCGCTCCGTTAAGTCTGTCATTGGCTACTACATCTATTGCATTATTCGTTGCGACATAGCCATTGATATTAGACAATGTATCGTCGTTTGCTTCAATTGTTGAAGCTCCAACTATTATGGTTATTACAGCAGTATCTGAATTGGTCAAAACCGCTTTTTCCCTTAAGGTATAGGTAATCGTATACGTTCCTGCAGAAGTTCCTGCCGGAACACTAACGATACCTGTTGCAGGATCCAGAACAGGCACTAAACCTGAGGTTATAACCGTTGCAGGAATAATATTGGTTATTATTACCTCAGCAGGAATTACCTTAACTCCGTTTAAAGTATCATTATCCAAAGCGTTTATTGCATTCGCCGTTCCTATAACTCCGTTGATTCCTGCAACATTATCATCGACTGCGTCAATCGGACTTGCGATAACTGTGATTCTTATAACTGCTTCATCACAATTGGACGGATTTAATTTATCACAGATTTTATATACAATCGAGTATTCTCCCGGAGTGGTACCAGCCGGAACATCAACATTACCGGTAAAAACATTTAAAACAGGAACTACTGCTCCATTTATCGAGTTTGCTGCAGTTACCAGGGTGCTGTTGCTATTGGTCTGCAGAATCGCTGTTCCGTTTAAAGTGTCATTGGTGTATGCATTCAATACATTACTTGCTCCGGTGTACCCATTAATATTCACTGCTGTATCATCATTCGCAATAATTACCGGAACGGATACTACTATATTTATAACAGCATCATCGCAATTAGACGGATTTAATTTATCACAGATTCTATATCTAATCTGATAAGCTCCTGCTGGTGTTCCTGCCGGAATGCTAACAAGACCAGTGGTTATATCTAAGACAGGAACCATACCTCCGTTTATAGAAGTTGCCGTACTTAATATTGTTGGGATGATTAAACTGATATCTGTTAACCCAACACCATTATATTTATCATTACTTGTAAATGCATTCAGGATATTATTTGTTCCCGATAAACCATTTATATTCGTAATGGTATCATCTTCAGCGATGATTGAAGGTGCATTTACGATTATTATAATTGTTGCCTGACTACAATTGTTTGGGTTTATTTTTTCGCAAATTTCGTATTGAATAAAATAAGTCCCCGCAGAGGTTCCTGCCGGTACATCGACATTTCCTGTAACGGTGTTCAATACCGGAACAATTCCATTTGTTGATGTTACCGGAGGAGTTGTACTCAAAACAGTAATGTTAACCTGAGCTGCCTGTGCGGTAACTCCGTTAAGAGTATCATTATTCAAAGCATTTACAACATTGTTAGCACCACTATATCCGTTAATATTACTTGCGAAATCATTATTAGCATCAATAATTGGAGCAATGACATTTATGGTTATATCAGCCTCGCTGCAATTTAACGGATTTAGTTTTTCACAAATACGGTAATGAATCACATAAGTTCCTGCAGAAGTCCCTGGCGGTACATTTACATTTCCTGTAACGATATTCAATACCGGAACTGGGTTTCCTAAAACGTATCCCGTCGGAGTTGTAGTGCTTACAGATGTAATATCAATTTTAATCAATTGAATATCGGAACCGTTTAATCTGTCATTCGTAATGGCATTAACAGCGTTATTTGATCCGGTATATCCGTTAATATTACCTGTGCTGTCTGCATTAGCAATAATACTTGGTGCAATAACATCAATTGTTATAGTAGCCGTATCAAAATTGGCCGGATTTAAGTTTTCGCTCAAACGGTATCCAATGATGTAAGTCCCTGCTGCAGTTCCCGGAGGCACATCTACATTTCCGTTTGAAGGGTTTAGAACCGGAACAGCTCCTCCATTTATAGGTAGCGCCGGAACTATGTTACTAATGGTAACCTGAGAAGAAATAACGGTCATTCCGTTTAAAGTATCATTCGTGAGGGCATTCACTGCGTTAGTTGCTCCTGTAAAACCATTGATGTTGGCCACGGCATCATTCACCGCATCTATTTGAGGTCCTGTTACAGTAATGAAAACAGTAGCATTGTCACAATTCAGCGGGTTAATCTTTTCGCAAATATGATATTGAATTTCATAATCTCCTGCCGGGGTGCCTGCCGGAATACTTACAAATCCTGTTAAAGGTTCCAGTACCGGAATTGGTCCCCCGTTTATTGGTGTTGCTGCAACATCAACTGTAATGGTAACTTTCGAAACGTTAGCTGTAACCCCGTTAAGGGTATCATTCAATAAAACATCAATTGCGTTCGTAGTGTTTACATAGCCGTTAACATTCGCAATTGTATCATCATTCGCTACAATTGGCGGAGCCGAAACCTCAACGGTTATGATGGCAAAATCGTTATTGGACAAATTCAGTTTTTCGTTCAGCTGATAGCCAATAAAATATAATCCAGCCGCAGTTCCCGGAGGTACGCTTACATTTCCTGTAGTTCCATTTAATACTGGAACCAGACCTCCATTGATAGGTGTAGCCGGAATGATATTAGTAATGATAACTTCAGAAGGATTTACCGCCATGCCATTAAGGGTGTCGTTGTCTAAAGCATTCAAAGCATTTGGACTGCCTACAAAACCATTAATTGGAGCAAAATTAGCATCATTTTCGGCATTAATTAGGGCAGGAACCACGACAATAGTAACAACCGCCTGATCACAATTCATCGGATTTAAATTCTCACAGATCTTATAAACAAATTTATATTCACCTGCCGGTGTTCCTGCCGGGACGTCTACTAAACCTGTAATGCTGTCAAGTGTAGGAACGGGGCCTCCGTTTATAGGAGCCGGGGTTGATATAACAGTTGTTGTAATATCAGGAAGATCCAACATTCCGCCATTTAGGAAATCATTATCATAAATATTAATAACATCATCTGCTCCTTCATACCCGTTTACATTTAAAACGGTGTCGTCATTAGCTTCTATAATTGGCACAACTACATTAATGATCACCGTAGCATCATCACAATTACCAGGATTGAGGTCCTCACATATTTGATATTTAATTTGATACTGACCTGCAGGAGTTCCTGGAGGAATAGTAACAAAACCTGTTGAAACATCTAAAACAGGAACCGGAGCTCCCGGAGCTTTAGGCTGTGCAGGGGTTACAATTGAAGGCGTAAGTACATTAGCCAAATTAATATTGATAACCTGTCCGTCAAAAGTATCAGCACCGGCAACATTGGTATAAACATTAATTGCGTCTACACCTCCATTATAACCGTTTATGTTGTCTACGCGATCGTCATTTACAATTAGCGGAGCAGCTTTTACCACAACTGCAATACTACCGTCCGCACAATTAGTTGGATTTAATTTTTCACAGATGGTGTAGGTTATAAAGTAAGTATTGGCAGGAGTTCCCGCTGGGATGCTTATGCTTCCTGTGGCTGTACTAAAGACCGGCACATTGGCACCAGGATACAAAGGCGTAGCAGCCAGATTTTGTGAAATAGTTATTTCATTAAAGTTTGCACCTGTAATTGGTGCTCCGTTTAAAGTGTCATTGGTTAGGGCATTCGCAGCATTCATTAGCCCTAAATAACCATTTATGTTTTCGACTCTATCATCGTTCGCAACAATTAATGCATTTCCAACCGGAACTATTATAAGTGCCGTATCACAATTTAAAGGTGCTCCAATTTCACAGATCTTATACTCAATTTCATACAGGCCTTTTACCGTTCCCGGAGGTACACTTACGTTTCCGGTTGTAATATCCAGAAATGGGACTGCTGTTATTAAAGGGTTAATCGGTAATGCGGGATTGACTACAGAGAGTGTTACATTAGATAATGTAGCCTGTGCACCTCCCAGGGTATCATTTGTTAAGGCATTGATCACATTGTTCGCACCGGTATAACCGTTTACAATATATTTAACGATATCGATTCGGGCATCGATTCCGGCAGTAGTGACACTAATTGTTTCGGTAGTTGTAGAACAATTTACAAAATTAGCAGGATCTGACGGATTTCCGGGATTTACGATCTCACATATTGTATAGGTTAAGGTATAATCTCCTGGCGGAGTACCGGGTGCCACAGAAATAGTCCTGGATAGCGGATTAAAATCATAAGTTAAGTAACTTGAAATAGAGTTTATAGTAACATTAACTGCTGACGGGTTTAAAATAACTCCGTTTATAGTATCGCTATCTAATATTGAATGTGGTGCGGTACTTCCTCCTGTATCTCCTGAAATCGCTGTAAAGTTTTCAGGAACCGCACAGATTCTGTTAAAAATGGTAAAGGTTGTACCCGATGAAATACAGGTATTTAATCCCACTCGTCTCACATAAATGGTTACGGCACCGGAAGTTAAACCTGCAAAAACGTTACTGGCCTGAAAGGTGATTCCGTCACTACTATACTCATAACCAGTTCCTAAATCAGGATTTACAATACTTACTGTTCCTGTAGCATTTGCACATGAAGGCTGTTGTGTGACTGAACCAACTGGCGCAGCAGGTAGATCAAAAACTTTTAACATCACATGATTGGATATTGTACGACAACCTGACTCTGCCTGAGAAATGATAACTCTAAAATATCTGTTTCCTGCTGTTGCATAAGTGGGTGTTGTGTAAGAGGCTGTTGTCCCCCCCGTTCCGTCTATAACATCTGTATAAGGCCCGGCCAAAACAGTAGCAGTCTGCCATTGATACAATAAAGGACTTGCAGGAATATTTCCTGTAGCGACAACAGTAAAATTATGAGTTTCGTTGATACAAGCTTCTCCATCTTTCGGCTGTGTGCTAATTATCGGAATTTCAAAAACATCAACTTTTGCAGGATTGGAGTTTATAACCCCACATCCAATTCCTGAATCAGTTACATGCAATCTGTAAAAAGCATCTGCATTTACAAAACCTGTGGTATAAGTTGTTGTATTGGCTCCGGAACCATCTGTTACATTTGCCCATCCTGTTGCACCATCTAATGATTTTTGCCATTGATAAGTGAAGTTTCCAGAACCATTTTGAGCACCGGATGTCATTGTGAATACACCACCCTCGCAAATATTTCCACCAATCGGCTGAGTAGATATCGTTGGATCCGGAATAACAGTTGCTACTACGGCATTTGTAATGAGAGTACAAGTTGGATTTGATGACGTTATCACACAGCGGTAATAAGTTGTGGTCGCAAGTGGTCCTGATATGTAATTAGGATTCGTCGCTCTGATCTCTCCGGTTATATTGGCCCAGCCACTCACCCCATCTGCAGAACGCTGCCACTGATAACTAAAGGAAGCAGAACCGTTGTTTGCTGAAGCAGCTGTTGAAATCGACACCGTACCTCCCACACAAACTATAGTTGGATTTACAGGCTGAGTTTCAATACTCGGAATAATAACTGCAGCAATACCAGATACAACTGGGGTACAACCCTGAGTAGAATCAGAAATTGTCACTTGATAAAAGGTAGTTTGCGTTAAATTTGGAGTGCTATAGCTTGCCGAATTTGCTCCTGTAATGTTAGTATAGGGCCCCGCTAAAAGAGTAGCGTTTTTCCATTGATAACTATAATTTCCTGAGCCTCCCCCTACTACTACATTTAAAGTCGCATTTGAGCCACTGCAAATATTTGTTTTAGCTACCGGCTGTGTTATTATTGTAATCGCTGATAAAACGGTTACAGTGGCCACATTGGAAGTAATAGTATTACAGCCGCTTCCGCTAGCCGAAACATCTACTTTGTAATAGGTGGTCTGGGTTAAAGCCGGAGTAGTATAAGTTGCTGAGGTTGCACCGCTAATGGCTGTAAAAGTAGCATTATTTGTACTGCTAAACCACTGATAGGTTAAAGAGGGCGTTCCATTTGCACCTGTTACTGACAAGGTATGATTTCCTCCTGAACAAATTGTTGTTCCTGCTGGCTGAACTGTAATCGATGGATCGGGAACCACTGTTGCCGTAACAATATTAGAGGTTATGGTACAATTAGTAGTAGATGATGTTACCAAACATCTGAATTGTGTGGTAGCATTTAATATATCTGAAGTAAAATTAGCGGTTGTTGCAGTTGCATTTGTTTCATTCACAAAACCTGAACCCGGATTACTCTGCCATTGATAACTAAGTGTTCCCGTACCTCCGTTTAAAGAAGCCGCAATATTGATACTTACAATACCTCCAACACAAATATTTGCCGGAGTTGCAGGCTGAGTTGTAATTGTTGCTACAAATACCGGAACTGCATCCGAATATACTTCACAACCATTGGCTGCCTGTGTCACTCTTACTCTGTAATAAAAAGTAGATGCTAATGCTCCGGTAGTATAAGATGCTGTTGTTGCACCGCTTCCACCTGTTGTATTTGCCCAACCTGTCGTTCCATTTGCAGATCTTTGCCATTGATACACCAAAGCTCCACCTGAAGGATCTCCTGAAGCTAGTACTGTCATAGTATGCGTTGCTCCGGAACAGATGGTATTTCCAACTGGCTGTTGGTTCACCACAAGATTCGGAATTACATCCACCAATACACTATTTGAAGACACCAGACCACAGCCACTTCCTGCAGCAGAAACGTCTACTCGGTAATAGGTATCTTGTGTGAGCGCCGGAGTCGTGTAAGCACTTGAAGTTGCCCCGGAAAGTAACGTAAAACTTAGGTTATCTAAACTACTGTACCATTGATAATTTAAAGAGGGTGTTCCGCCCGTTGCTGAAACTGACAGCGTAAATGCTCCGCCTGAACAGACAATTCCTCCGGTTGGCTGAACTGATATTGCAGGATCAGGGACTACAGTTGCTGTAACTGTATTTGAAGTTAGTACACAATTCGTTGTTGATGAAGTTATGAGACATCTGAACTGCGTGGTCGCATTCAAAATATCCGAAGTAAAATTGGCAGTTGTTGCTGTTGGATTCGTTTCATTTACAAAACCGGCACCTGAGTTACTTTGCCATTGATAACTTAACGTTCCTGCCCCTCCGTCTAATGTGGCAGCAATATTGATACTAACAATCCCGCCTACACAAACAGCCGCAGGAGTTGTCGGTTGTGTTGTAATTCTTGCAACATTTACCAATGCGGAATTTGAAAAAGTTTCACAGCCGCTTCCGGATTGTGTAATTTGTACTCTAAAATATAAATTGGATGTTAGTGCTGCTGTGGTGTAAGTTGCTGTATTGGCTCCGCTTCCATCGGAAACATTTGTCCAACCCGAAGTCCCATTCACAGAACTTTGCCATTGATAAACGATCGTCCCCGCTGCTATGTTTGTAGTTGTTGCTGCAACGGTCATTGTGTGTGTTCCGCCTGAACAAATTGTACTTCCTGTTGGCTGAAGAGTCACAACAGGATCCGGGATAATCGTTAATTTCGCCACGTTACTTGAAACCTGTGTACAGGTACTTGAAACATTTACTCTATAATAATATTCTCCATTTGTTAAGGCACTATTAGTTGTAAAGGCAGCATTCGTTTGTCCTGAAATGTTCGTCCAGCCCGTTACCCCGTCTGCAGATGTTTGCCATTGATAAGTGTAAGGAGCTATACTCCCTGTCGGAGTTATCGTTAAAGTTGTGGTTCCTCCCTGGCAAATTGTGGTGTCACTTGTTAATGTCGAAAGGATTAAATCTGATGGTCGTACAATATTCACTTCATCAGCATAAGAGTTACAGGAACCATTACTAATTGTCCATTTTAATCGCGTTATTCCAACTGATATATTGGTTACAGTAGTATTGAAAGCATTAGGATTAGTAATTAATGCCGTCCCTCCCGGATTCGTCACAAAGGTCCAGGTACCGATACCGGTTACAGGATTATTTCCATTCAAGGTCACAGTTCCGGTATTACAAATAATCTGATCAGGCCCGGCATCTGCCAAAGGTGGTAGCGCATTTATAGTCACTGTTACATTACTGGAACTTGGTGCGCACAATCCGTTTGAGATCGTCCAGGTAAAGATATATACCCCTGGTTGTGTCCCTAAAACAGTAGTTGTTGGCGAGGATGCTGCCGTAAAAACTGCTGTTGTTGGTCCGGAAACCTGTGTCCATAACCCAGTTCCGATTATTGGCGTGTTTGCTGCCAAAGTCAGCGTTTGGAATTCACATATGCTAATTGGTGTTCCTGCATTTGAAGTTGAAGGTAACGGACTAACAATTAAGGTCATCTCATCAAAAAACACACAACTGAGATTCGTCGCTGTCCATCGCAATACATAGCTTCCCCCAGCACTTGGCGTGAATAAAGAAGTTGGGCTTGTAACATCAGAAAAAGATCCTGCAGGGCCACTAACTTTGGACCATTGCCCTGTTCCTGCAGTAATTGCATTAGCTGCTAAAGTTGCACTGTCAGATACACAAATGGTCTGATCGGGTCCTGCTTTTGGAACAGTTAAATCTGCCGTAACCGTAATTTGAACAGTATCTGTAGTTGAGGGACATAACGCTCCGTTGGTAACCGTCCACCTGAAAACATATACACCTCCTGTTTGGGTTAAATTACTAACTGTGGTGTTGGGTGAAATTTCAGAACTAAATACAGCGATTGTGGGGCCGGGTACCTGAGTCCATTTTCCCACACCTGATAAAGGAGGAATTGCCGTAAGATTGGTTACTGATCCGCAAATAACATTATCTCCACCTGCCATTGCTGTTGAAGGTGGTTCAGAGTTCTCAATTCTGATCTGATCTGATTCACTACAGGTCCCAGAACTAACCGTCCAGTTAAATACATAAAATCCATAACCGGGATTTGTAAATATTGTGTTGGGATCTGTATCATTTACAAAAGATCCTCCTGCTGGACCAAATAATTTAGTCCATTTTCCTGTTGTTCCTGGATCAAGTGCCGAAGCTGCAAGCTGAATTTCATTTGCACCCGCATCGCAATATTCCTGATCCGGGCCCGCATTAGGAGGTGTCACGATCTGACCGTTCACCGTTACCTGAATATCATCTGAACTTTCAGGACAAAGACCTTGTACTGCGATGGTATATCTAAAAACATATACACCCGGTACTAAGTTTGTTACTGCAGCACTATTGTTACTGGTTGTTGTAATTGTTGGTGCTCCGACTCCCCCTGAAACATAAGTCCAGGTTCCGGTACTGGCAGCATTACCAACCAAAAACAAAGGCCCTTCCAGACAGGTCGCAAAATCAGAACCGGCTGCTGCAACTTCTGTTACTTTTATCGTCACCTGATCTCTGTTTGTTGGACAGTTTATTCCTGTATAGGTAGCCCATTCTAAAATATATTCTCCCGTTATAAGCCCTGATAAAGTTGAAGTTGCTGATCTTGCATCTGAAAAAACAGGTGAATTTGGGCCACTAATTAGCGACCATATCCCTCTACCGATTACAGGAGGAGTTGCCCCGAGGATAACCGAACTTTGATTACAAACCGTCTGATCCGGTCCTGCTATTGCCGGTGAAGGCGCTTCATCAATATTGAGTTTTACGGTATCTGAAGTACTCGCGCAAAATCCTCTGGAAATCGTCCATTTATAAACCCATGAACCGGGAGTCAGTCCTGTGATTGTAGTCGTTGGATTAGTTGGATTTGTAATAACAGGTCCATCTCCTCCGCTAACCAATTCCCATAAACCACTTTCTCCGGAAGCTGGTGTATTTCCAATTACTGTTGTACTATTACTACACAAGCTTTGATCCATTCCCGCCTGAGCTGCCGTAATAGTCGGAGCTATAGTTATACCTACAGTATCTTCTCCATCCGTGCAACCCACATTGCTAACGGTCCACTTAAAAGTATAATCTCCATCACTTAGTCCCGTTACTGTTGTATTGTATAATGTTGGATTTGTTATTGTTGCTGCATTACCAGCTGTTTGTGTCCATAAACCAGTTCCCGGAACGGGATTATTACCGTTTAATGTGATTGTGTTAGTACCCGCTGGTAAACATTGATCTGCTCCGGCATCGGCATCTGCGCCTTGCGTATTATTGGTCACAACATCTACTGTATCTGCGGATGTACCACATCCGTTTGCAATTGTCCATGTAAAGGTGTAGGTTGTATTTGCTGCCAATCCGCTTACTGTACTGTTAGGATCTCCCTGATCACTAAAAACAACACCTGCATTAGGAGAAACGGTCCAAGTTCCGTTTTCACTGTTTTGTATGGCATTTCCCTGCAATTGAATTGTACTTCCAAAACAAACCGCCTGATCGTTTCCGGCATTAGCAGTGGTTGGAGCAACACTAGACACCAATACTTCAGAAGTACTTTGGGTTACATCACAATCTGGTCCGCCCGAAATGGTCCATCTAAACTTATATCCTCCATTTATTAAAGGAGACACTTTAGTCGTTGAGCTATTAATATCTGAAAAGGTCACGACACTTGGACCGGAAATCTGCGACCAGGTTCCTTTTCCATAAATTACCAAATTTCCGGCCAATGTTGCAGAAGTAGAGTTACAGGGAACAATTTGAATTGTTCCTGCACTTGAATTAGTCGGTTGCGCTGAAACTACTATTACCACCGTATTGTAAATCGTTTCACATTGAGATCCCGGATTTGGAGCTTTAATTAATCGAACAACATACGTACCCGAAAATGTCAATTGACTAATCGTAAAGCTATTGCCGGAAAAATTTACTGGAGATGTTGGAAAAGAAGGGTAAGGCGGATTCAAAATTGGGTTTACAGCTGGCCCATCTATTAATTGCCAACTCATTTGTCCATTACCTGTAAAAGTTACGGGAATTATAGCCTCAGATTCATCACATCCCAAGGTTTGATTCGGACCTCCTGAAATCGAAATTATATCTTCTAAAACAACAACGTAATTAGCAGTTGTTACACAATTTGTTACACTATTAGTCAATGTATATAAAAAAGTATAAGTCCCTAATGCGGTCATTCCTGAGACCACCGTGGAAGGAGAAGTCGGATTTTGAATTACCGCCGTTGGACCTCCCGTTTGCGTCCATTGTACACTTTCATTTACATATAATGGTATAGTTCCCTGAAGAATTGTTGAAGTTCGTCCATCGCAAAAATAAGCTGTAGAGCCGCTGACATTAGTAACATCAGCCGTTGGTGGTGGAACTATCACTGTCATCTCGTCTACCCCATTGGCACAGATTCCCGCAACTGTCCATCTAAAAACATAGGTTCCTTCTAATAAACCGGTTACCGATGTATTATTCCTATTTGCATTGGTAAAAGAAGGTATACTAGGTCCGGAAACAACTGTCCAGGTTCCTTGTTGTTGCCCCGGAGTATTCCCTCCAAAACTTCCATTAAGGGTTGCCGTTTGGGTAGACGAATAACACTTTGAAAGTGTAATATCAGCTCCCGCAGTGACTGGCATCCTTCCCCCCAGACTTGAAATAACGACATCATCCGTTGAGGTACAGGAACCATTTGTTATGGTCCATCTTAAAGTAGTTGAACCCGAACTATTTCCTGAGACTGTAATAGTACTGCTTGAAGAATTTGGACTATTAACCGTAACTCCGGCATTATTATTTCCTTCAACTGACCAGGTTCCGGTTTCTGTTCCTCCAACTGCATTTGCATTTAAGGCATAAGTTCCTTGACAATACGTTTGATCTGTTCCTGCATTTGCAAGGGTCAGTGGTGAAATCACCATAACAATATCATCAAATACTGTTGAACCGTCAGCACATTGGGCGGTTAACCTAAAAGTATAAGAATTTCCCGGAACTGCTCCTGTTACTAAAGTTTGCTGTAAATTCGGATCGACTATCTGTACCGCCGGTCCTGCGATCTGGCTCCATACCGGATCTACCAAAAAATTAGTACCCGGTGCTGTATTTGCTGTTCCCAGTAAATAAAACTGGTCCGGAGGTAAAGCTGTAGCTCCACCGGGGCAAATTGTTCTGTCGGCATTTGCATTTACAGTACAATTTTGCGAAAAAGTATAAACGGGAAGTATAAATAAAAAAAAGAAAAGCGCTTTATTTAGTCCTTTATGTAATCTATCAGAGTAATTTAATTTCATAAATTAAAAATTTTGAATTAAAAACAATGTATTGACAGTAAAACTCTTGGGGGTTAACACAAATTTAATAAAAAAAAGCTTATCACGGACACAAACATCTTGATTGTGAAACAGTTATAGTTAACAAAAAAACAATATCACCTAATTAACTGATTATCAGATGACTATATCTCGTAAAAATGGGCTTTTTGTCCAAAAAAACTAACAATAAGCATCTTAAATCGTCAAAATGCTAAAAAATATTTCCTTTTTTTGTTTTACTCCAGAAAAATGATATTCCGTTTTAAACCATCAAATTTGGTTCTTTTGATAGGGGAATTCTTAAAAACTAATCGAAAAGTTTCTTCGGTAATTTCGATCCAATCCTTTTTTGAAAAAGAAAGTAGTTCAGGATTGGGATTAAATAAAGGTTCGGAATGCGGTTTTGAGAATCGATTCCAAGGACAAACGTCCTGACAGGTATCACAACCAAACATCCATTCATCAAATTTGCCTTTCATTTCAAAAGGAATATTTTCTTTGAGTTCTATGGTGTAATACGAGATACATTTGCTTCCGTCTACTACGTGAGGAGCAACTATTGCCTGTGTTGGACAAGCATCAATACAAGCGGTACAAGATCCGCAATGATCTGTTGTGGCATGATCATATTCCAATTCTAAATCAAGAATAAGTTCTGCAATAAAATAAAAAGATCCTACTTTCTGAGTCAGCAGGTTTCCGCTTTTACCAATCCAGCCCAGTCCGCTTTTTGCTGCCCAGGCCCGATCTAAAACGGGTGCTGAATCAACAAAAGCCCGGCCTGATACTTCGCCAATATTTTCCTGAATCGAGTGTAAAAATTCCTTTAATTTCTCTTTAATAACAAAATGATAATCCTGACCGTAAGCATATTTTGAAATTTTAAAGCTTTCTTCGGTCTGAGTTTCTGTTGGATAATAATTTAGTAAAAGCGACACTACGCTCTTGGCATCATCTACTAACAAAGTAGGATCCAAACGTTTGTCAAAATAGTTTTCCATATACCCCATTTGCCCATGATGGTTGTTATTTAACCATTTTTCAAGACGCGGTGCCTCCTCTTCCAGAAATCCTGCTTTGGATATTCCACAAGAAAGAAAACCAAGCCTCTTGGCTTCAGCTTTTATAAATTTTGAATAGGTCTCTTTAGAATTGATTGTCATCTTTTAGAGAATAAAACTTCTATTCCAACAGGTTTTAAAGTAATTAACGGATTGAATTGAACCGTATCAGTCTCCGATTTAATTACATATTTTTTTACAATATGAGCCACAGTAAGGCACATTTCATAGATCGCAAATCCGGCTCCAATACACATTCTTGGTCCGGCTCCAAAAGGATAAAAATATTGCATGGAGTGTTTCTTCTGTTCTCCCAGAAAGCGTTCCGGAATAAATTCCTCCGGGTTTTCCCAATATTTAGGGTTTCGATGCAACTCATAAAAAGAAACTCCAATTAAAGTTCCTTTTTTTAAATGATACGATCCAATGGTATCGTCTTCAACATTTTGTCTGTCTGTAATCCAGGCAGGTGGATACAAACGCATTGATTCATTTATAACAGCATTCAGATAAGTCATCTGCTGCAATTGTTCTACCACGTTCTCTGTTTGCGATTCTATTTCCAGGATTTCATTCAGCACTTTCTGCTGCACTTCCAAATTTCTTCCTAAAAGGTACAGTGTAAAAGTTAATGCATTTGCAGTGGTTTCGTGTCCGGCAATAAAAAGAACTTTAATTTCATCTATCAATTGCTTTACCGACATTCCTTCACCAGTATCTTCATAACGGGTTTCCAAAAGCAACTGAAGCAAATCGTTTACTTCTTCTCCTGAAGTGTTTCGATCCTCGATAATTTCCTGAATAATTCGATTGTTCTCTTCAGCCAGTTCAAGATGTTTTGTAACCTGACCGCTTATCGAAAACCACCACGCTTTGTGCGGAAGCCGAATTTCTTTGATTAAAAAGTTCTGAACTTCTTCAATAATAAATTTTATACGATTTAATTTTTCTTCAGAAACCGAGAGATGAAACAGCGACTTGGCCACTACATTAAATGCCAGCTGGCTCATAACAGGAAAAAGATCAATGGGTTTTTCCTCTACTATTTCCTTTAGCTCTGAAACAATCGTTTTGTTCATGTTCATGACCAACTGATTCATCTTTTGCTTGTGAAATGCAGGCTGAATCAGCCGTCTTTGTTTCAGCCAGAATTCACCATCAACAGTCAAAAGTCCTTTTCCTAAGTATTTTGAAAGGTAAACAGACTGAAATTTAGATTTGTGATAGTTCTTCTGATTTTTCTGTAAAATATGTTGGGCAATCTCATTATCACGTGATAAAATTAAATGCTTAGACCGTCCTATTTTTAGTGAAAAGGAATCCCCAAACTGATCAAAATATCTTTTATGGTAAGGAATAGGGTTTTTACGCACTCCTTCGGCATCCAAAAAGAACCTAACGATCGATAGCTTGTTCGGGTACTTGTATTTTTTATTTTCAGACATGTCTAACAGGATTAAAACAATCCGCCCTGAATGTTGGTGTTTATTTTTCCTAAATGTTTATACGCTTTATCTGTGACCTCACGTCCGCGTGGCGTACGCATAATGAATCCTTCCTGAATTAAAAAGGGTTCGTAGACTTCTTCAATGGTTTCACTGCTCTCAGAGACAGCGGTCGCCAAAGTAGAAAGCCCTACCGGTCCTCCTTTAAATTTATTAATGATGGTCAACAGAATTTTATTATCCATTTCATCCAATCCGTGCGCATCGACATTTAGAGCTTTTAGGGCATAACGTGCAATTTCGATGTCTATAGTTCCATTCCCCTTTATTTGTGCAAAATCACGAACTCTTCGCAATAATGCATTCGCAATACGAGGCGTCCCACGGCTTCTGCCGGCTATTTCGATAGCGGCATCTAATGAAATGGGCATTTTAAGTATAGAAGAACTTCTTTCGACAATTGTCGTCAAAAGTTCAGTAGTATAATATTGTAAACGAGATGAAATTCCAAAACGGGCTCGCATTGGAGCCGTCAATAATCCCGAACGCGTTGTAGCTCCTATCAGAGTAAAAGGATTCAGATTGATTTGCACTGTTCTGGCATTCGGACCGGATTCAATCATAATATCTATTTTGAAATCCTCCATAGCCGAGTATAAATATTCTTCGACAATAGGACTCAAACGATGGATCTCATCAATAAACAGAACATCTCTTTCGTCAAGATTGGTAAGCAATCCTGCCAGATCTCCCGGTTTATCCAGAACGGGTCCCGAAGTAATTTTAATTCCCACTTCAAGCTCATTGGCCAGGATATTAGCCAAAGTAGTTTTACCTAATCCCGGAGGCCCGTGAAAAAGGGCATGATCGAGTGCTTCACCACGCTGATTAGCCGCAGCAACAAAAATCTTTAGGTTCTCTAAAACCTGATCTTGTCCTGCAAAATCATCAAATGACAGCGGACGCAATCTTTTTTCAAGATCTAATTCTTCCGGATTGTATCCTTTTGTGGTGGGATCTAAGTTTTCATTCATTTTACAAAGATAGACAAAGAAATCAGTTTGTAAAACAGTTAAATTTCAAATAAAAAATTCCAAATTCTATACTCTATACTCTATACTCTATACTCTATACTCTATACTCTATACTCTATACTCTATACTCTATACTCTATACTCTATAACATTCCTTTGTCGGATTAATGGCGAACAACCCGATGTTATCCGCCATTTGATTTCCAATACTCTTTTTAAGAAATGTTTTTTAAGAAGTCTAAGAGCTTTACTTCCTTCTTAATGATTCTTATCATCAATAGCCCGAACAACAGTAAGAAACCAAAACCACTACATACGATATAAAGGTAAAAGCCGCTGGAGAAATTTTCTTTAAAAATGGGTAAAAGGAATGTAAAACCGGCAATATAGGTCAGGTAAATTATGGGGGTAAAAATATAGTGGATTTTTTTTCTCCATTGATAAAACTGCTGTGTCTGTTTACTATATTCAATTAAGGGAACATCTGTTTTTAAATGCTCTAATTTTTCTGCACTAATCCACTCTAAAACGATACGAAATACGAGCATTGTAATCATAATCCCCAATCCAAAACTAAATAATGTTTGCTTATAAGCCCCTACCCAAATATAATAAGAGATTAGTATGATCGAAGTTAAACTCAAAATTGCTCTGGTCCAAAAATGGTTGCGTTTAATTTTTTTTGTATGCGCCTCCGCTTTGTTAATAATATCAGTGGCAGCTGGTTTTGTATTGGATTCTGCTTGCTGATCCCAAATATTTTGTAATTCTTCAAATGTTTTCATTTTGTACACATTGCGTTAAACTTTTTTTAATTCGATGGATTCTAACCCGAAGTGTTTCTTCGGTTATCCCGATTACTTCTGATATTTCCGGATATTCTATACCGTCTAAGGTCATCAGAATGATCATTTTGTTGGTCTCTTCAAGCTTTTGTATACATTGATACATTTGCTGAAGTTGTTCTTCTTTTTCGTTTGAATAGGTTTCTGAAGCAACCTGAGGAAGAACATCTGCCCTGATTTCTTTCCTGGAAGAAGATTTGCGTAAATAGAGAAGACATGTATTTACTGTAATCCTATAAATCCAGGTACTAATACTCGATTCATTTCGGAATGTATCTAAATTTTCCCATACTTTTATGAAAATTTCCTGAGCTGCATCTGATGCTAATGCAACATCTCCACAAAAATAACCCTTGCACAAACGAAACACTTTATTGTAATGTTTGTTGTATATCTCGTTAAATTGTTCTCTTTTAATCACCCTACTTTATTTCTGATTTTACTTTTTCCATAAACCACTCCGGTTGATCATACATTACAAAATGAGCTGAGTTTGCTGCGTAATAAATTTTAACAGACGGCAGATTTTCATATTGAGCGGTATACGTTTTTTGTACTGTAGCAAGATCCGGATTTGTTGCTGCTAAAATTACTACCGGAATTTTAATTTTGGCTATTTCTTTGCGTAAATCTAAATTAAGCATATCAATATAACCGTATACATAAGTTTTTCTGTCCGCAACATTCATCCACTCGTTGATTGTTTTTTGCTTTTCTTTGTTCAGGCACATGTATGAAGTTGTCTGAGAATTCATGGCATTGAATGTCTTTTGATCCATAGCCAGCATCATTTTGCTTTGCGGATTGTCATGCGGAATAACTTCTCCTTTGTAATTGGGAATCATTAAAGCTGCACTTGCAGGTAAGGCATCAACGATAATCACTTTTTTGAACAAATTGGTTTCTTCAGAGGCCAGCCACAAACTTAAAGTCCCTCCCAGACTGTGACCAATTAATGTCGCTTTCTTTAGCTTTTTGGTCTTTACATAGGAAATAATTTGATCCTTTATTGTAGAAAACCATGGGCTTTCAATTGGAGGAACATTACCAAATCCTGCAAAAGTAAAAATGTGGCATTCGTAATTTTTAGATAGTTCGGCTACGGTTTCATTCCACACTTCTCCTGTACAGCCAAAACCAGGAAATAATAACACAGGTGCTCCTTTACCTTTTACATCGACCTTAAAGGCAGTTTGAGAAAAAACAGATTTTGAAATAAGAAGCATTAACACGACAAGTAAAATTGATTTAGTTTTCATAATGTTTAATTTTTTAAAGTTTCTCTTTTGATGCACTGCTATACTATTTGTTACCTCAAAAAATACTTTTTTTTAAAATTATTTTCAAGCACTTAAAAAACAACAACTTAAAAAACAATATTTAGCGATCCTTTTGCTTAACAAAAGGACTCGTTTTGTTTTGTTTTTAAAATCCCTACTTTATTTGATTTCTTTCAGAATACTTTCTGCAACTTTATTATAGTCATTATTGTAATGGTGTGAGCCTGGCAACTCAATTGTTTTAATCCCCGATTCTGAAAACTTGTTGCGGGTTGCAGCATCTTCTTCATCTCCAAAAAAGCAAATCGGATTATAGGATTTAACTTTTTTTGTTTCAGAAATCACATCATAAGTATCACTTGAACTTTCCATACTCAGCATGTCTGCAATATGAATTTCAAAATCTGCTTTCACATCAGGGGACAATAAATACAGCCCTTTTAATTTTTCTTTTAATGCTTCTGAAAAATTACCCGCAGCAAATGGAATTACAGAAGCTCCAAAGGAATACCCCGCAAGTATAAATGTTTTTCTATCCCATTGTTGTAAATAATGTTCAACAGCTTTAGCTATTGCATTCGAAGTCTCGCCAGGAGTTTTTGCATTCCAAAAGTACTTCTGGGCATCCAATCCTATTACTGCGATTCCCTTCTCTGCCAAAGCTTCACCAACAGATTGGTCAAAACTTGTCCATCCTCCATCCCCTGAAATTAAAAAGGCAATGGGCAAAGCTTCGTCTTTATTTTTTGTCGGAATCAATGTTAACGGCATTTCAAAAGGCAAAGGTGTCAAATGTTGTTCTTTAAGTAAAGAATTTTGTTGCGATTTCTGTTCGCTATAGGTTGGTGCATTTAAAATTTCCCTGAACGCATCAATAAACTGTGGTAACCAATTTTTAGTAACAGAAAATCCATGTCCCACTTTGAGCAATGTAATTAATTTTCCCTGCTTCATGCCTTCCATATATTTTTTTGTGTCGGCATAATTACAAACCTGATCTGTAGTTCCCTGAAGCACGATAAAAGGAGCCGATAATTTTTCTGTTTTTTCAAGAAAATAAGCTTTCCCTTCTTTTAAAACATGTGAAGTCAGTCCCGCACCATCACATAAAGTCCTGTCCGTTTCTATATCAGGACAGAAACCCAAGGCAATGGCTCCGCTAAAAGTATTGGCAGGCGCTTGAGCCAGCATTCCATAAATTAAAGTTGCTCCCGAAGAATATCCGGCCAATATTGGCTTTAGATATTGTTTCATCTTTATCTTTTTTTGCAGTAGCAGACTAAGCTCTTCAAAATCTCCAGCCGGGTAATAGCATTTTGATTTTTCTTTTTTTATTTCCTTAAAATAATGCTGAATATCAATACCCGCTACCACAGCACCCTGATCGGCAATGTTTTTAGCCATTTCAACAACACCACTATTCCATCCCCCATCCCCTGACACAAACAATACAACCGCAATCGGTTCTGTTTTAGGTTTATATATCATGACTTTACCAAATGCTCCAACCCTTATCGTGTCTGCTGTTAAAGCAAAAGCATTAGTACTAAAAATAAAAAACGATAGAAGAAGTGTTATGATTTTGTTCATTTGAATTATTTTTTAACATTACGAAATCTTAAACTATAGTACTCTTATTATACATTATGATCGAAACTGAAATAAAATAAACATAAAGATTCAGCAAAAAAAGCCTTTGCCACAACCCTTTGTACGAAGCTATTAAAGCCCCTGTATCCGAAGAGAAATGAATATCAAATAATAACATGGTAATACTTCCAATGATAAAAACGATCCACGAAAAATAATAAAAACGAGGATTATTCTCTTTTGAAATTACTTTACACATCATTAAAGGCAATAACAAAGCAGCAACAATTCCTATACCACCAACAATATTGTGTAAAAGATATGAAAGTGACTTTTTGCCGTCTATTAGGTCTGCTTTAAATAACCCCGAGCCAATCCCCTCTCCTAACCCGTAGACTATAATTAGTAAAGAAGCAATCATTACTTCTATACGGTCTTCATCAAACGCCCTTTTAAAAATGACTCCAAAAAAAATAAATACGATCCCAATTACTATCCACCATATCGAAATTGCTCCTGAAACCGGACTCACTGTTGCTCCCAAAGTACTAATAGTATTCTGTAACTGACTATATCCCCGATAATATCTTCCTAATAAAAATAACACCATAAAATCAGAAATACAGGTAATAATACAGACTATTGCCATGATCCTAATCCAATTTACCCGTCCTATTCTCCTCGATTTCATATTCTCTTTTATGGTTTTACTACTTTGTTTAAAACTAATGGAGCCTGTAATAAATCATAATCATGTGTATAAACTAAGTATTTGTTGTACCATACGGGAGAGAATTTTTCTTTAAAATCTCGCAACCCTTTGTAGTGCGCAAAATATTTTATTCTTTCATAAGCAAACTTCATAGATTTTTTAGGAAAGGTATCTGCATCTTCAATTCCACTCATTGCCGCCAATCCTAAATTAACAGAAGTGCAGCCCTGAGATTTTAAATAAGCGAAAAGTTCCAAAAGTATAAAATCTATGATACCGTTTGGGGCATCATTTGTTTTGCGAATCAAATCATAAGTCCCTTCACCTTTGGCAAAATCAGGAATGACATTTAAAAAGGCTACTATTTTCTCTTCGGCATTCTCTACTGTAATAATGGTTTGCTGTTTGAGCTCTTCCCACTCAAATCTGCCTTGCGAAAAAACAATTTCACTTCTCCCGGTGCTCAAGAGCCACTCATCACTTACTGCTTTTATTTTTTGCAGCAATCCGTCTTTTACGGGTGCGGTATGAATTGTTGTTTGAAAGCCTTTCTCTTTGACTTTACTGATCGCATTACGCAATGATTTTTTGGCTCCTCCTTCCATTGTAAATACAGACAGATCGACAACAGCTTCCTGTCCGATAAATAAGTTTTTTTTGTGCAGTGAAGCAAACAATTCTAGGTTGTCTTCCGGTACCCGATAATAAATGCTTCTTAAGCCGTTCTCGTAACAATAAACATCAAATTCGATTATACATTGTTTGATTTCATCTACTGATGTCGCTACGGGGTTTTCCAAGACTACAGCAAAATTATCGGCCACGCGATACGCCAGAAAAGATTTTTTACTTTCAGCGATAAAGATGTTTTTATCATCATAGGTTTTAAAATAATCCAAAGAAGAAGTACCATACTGTTTCAAAAGCTCGGATGCCAACAAAAAATCATCTTCAACCGCTTCTTTTTTTATGGTGTAAGGCCGTATTAAAGCAAAAACTAGAAATGCAATTGATAAAAAGCCACAGATGTTGATCGATAGTAAAAAGTGTCTTGCAAATCTGTCAAGCGGTACCAAATCTGAGCTCCCGATCAAAAAAAAGTTTTGCAGTGCATATTTTATGGATTCCTGCCAATGAAAGTCAATATCAAAATGTTTTTTATCCAGAAAATAGAATCCCAGGATCCCATACAATAAAACTGCTGCAATGCTAATTAAAACCGTTTTTAGTCCAATGCTTTGCAAATGGGAGCTACTTTTTATATAATATTCTTTTCGGGTAATAATTAAACTAACGAGTACAATCAGGGCAATTACAGCTTCTTCATAATCGATCGCTTTGGTAAGGTGCCCGATGATTGAAATAGTGGTTAAAAAAACAGCAGACCACCAGGCATTACGGAGCCCCTTTAGCATAAAAGCAGCATTCACCAGCATAAATAAGCCAGCCGTTATCACAAAATAATTCGAGGCTTTAATAGCCGAAACAGGGATAATATTTTTCAAAATGTGTAAACGTTCTGAGATAGCCGGAGTTAAAACGGATACTATGTTTACTAATCCCAAAACAAAAAGCAAAAAAGAAGGCACAACACGCATCAATAATTTATTGGCATTGAATGCAAAAATGAATGCCCCGGCCAACAATGGAATCCAAAATTCAAAGAAACGATATAAAAAAGTAATAGCTATCGCACTTACGCTATCAAAGCCAAATTGTAACAATATAAAACTCATCGAAATTTCGATAGCACCAAGCCCACGGAGAAAGGGGGAAACGATCAAAAATATAACCGAAATAATATAGCCCATTAAAGCGGCAGGAAGTGAAGGTGTAAAGCCCAAAGCAATCATTGCAATATACAAATGAGCTATTCCGACAAACTCAATGAGAACAGAATAAAAGACAACCTCCAAAAAATTCTTCTTTATGATTTCGTTCTGTTGTAAATCATCCAGAAAAACCACCGCAGAGGGGAGAAACTTTATGATCAAACGGTATAAGCTCCCCTTTTTCAGAATCGAATCGTAAATAAAAAAGATGCTTAAACTTAAGACAATGACAGCTCCCAACGCATACCATTCTCCAGATCCGGCAGTTCCCTGAAACAAAGAGTACATCAAAGCCGGAATGGCAACAATGATAACCGAAAGTATCCCCACAAAACCATATACGATGGAAGCAAAATGAATTTTAGTTGGTTTTACTCCACTCTTTTCAATTGATTTTGTAAAAAAGGCCAAAGAAGAAATTCCACCTGCCGGTAAAAAAACGCTGACAAAATTTCGTTTCAAAAATAAAATCACGGCCTGCTTAAAAGATATTTCACTCTGAACCGCTTTAAAGGAGGCAAAATACATTAACCCCTGAAGTGATACATAAATAAAAGCGAGAGCAACTCCGGACAAAACCCAAAAAAAACTGGCATTTGCAATTGCGTCTTTAACTTCTCGCAACTCTGATCGCTCATGCTTGATAAACCAGATTCCAATTCCAATAAAAAAAATGGTCAGTATAAACTGTCTAATAATCTTATCGTTTTCACGTAAAAAAGAAACTCCTTTTCGGTCTTTAAAAAAACTCAAAAATGTATTAGGAATCAGTAGTACCTTCATGTTATTGGGGGATAATTTACTTATGAAAAATCAAACCAACTTCTCTATAAATATACGACAATTATCTATCGCTCAAATCCTTACAATACTATTTTTCTCACTTTATATATCCAGATCGATTAAACTGTTAACCAATGAAAAATCCAGAACCGGTACATCCACATCAGAAACTATGCGAACATACTATCATAGAACATATAAAACAAGACTTTCAAAACTGTAGCTATCCAATTGAAAAGTTGAACGCAGCATTATAATCGATCAACTAAATGGTCGAAAATTTCATTATCAGAAACTTGTATAAACAAAAAAGACTGTCTTTTCAGACAGTCTTTTAAAATATTTTTAGTGGTGTAAAACTTCTTCACCTTCTTTCATTGGTACATTTTGCGGTACAAAATCTACATCGTGATTTGGGTTACTGTAGTCATAAGGCCAACGATATACATGAGGAATTTCACCTGGCCAGTTACCGTGGATATGTTCTACCGGAGTAGTCCACTCTAATGTTGTTGATTTCCATGGATTCTGAACAGCTTTCTTACCATAGAAAATACTACTAAAGAAGTTGTATAAGAATACCAATTGGAACGCACCTCCTACAAGAGCAAATGTTGTAATCAAAACATTCACATTTTGTAAATCATCAAATAATGGGAAGTTCGTGTTTGTATAGTAACGTCTTGGTAAACCAGCTAATCCAATAAAGTGCATTGGGAAGAAAACTCCGTAAGCACAAACAGCTGTTATCCAAAAGTGAATGTAACCTAAGTTTTTATTCAACATTCTACCGTACATTTTTGGGAACCAGTGATAAATACCAGCAAACATTCCGTAAAGTGCAGAGATACCCATTACTAAGTGAAAGTGAGCAATTACGAAGTAAGTATCGTGAACGTTAATATCTAAAGTACTGTCTCCTAAAATAATTCCAGTTAAACCTCCCGTAATGAAAGTAGAAACCATTCCGATAGAGAATAACATTGCAGGGTTGAATTGTAAGTTACCTTTCCATAAAGTTGTAATCCAGTTGAACGCTTTTACAGCAGATGGAATTGCAATCAATAAAGTAGTGAAGGTAAATACAGATCCTAAGAAAGGATTCATACCTGAAATAAACATGTGATGACCCCAAACAATCGTAGATAAAAATGCAATTGCAAGAACCGACATGATCATCGCTCTGTATCCAAAAATTGGTTTACGAGAATTCGTAGCCATAATTTCAGAAACAAGTCCCATTGCAGGTAAGATTACAATATAAACCTCAGGGTGTCCTAAAAACCAGAATAAGTGTTCGAACAATACAGGAGAACCTCCTTGGTAGTGTAAAACTTCTCCGGCAATATAGATATCAGATAAGAAGAATGAAGTACCAAAACTTCTGTCAAAGATCAATAATAAAGCAGCAGACAACAATACAGGGAATGAAATAACACCAATGATAGCTGTTACGAAAAATGTCCAGATTGTTAATGGAAGTCTTGTCATAGACATTCCTTTAGTTCTAAGGTTGATTACTGTTACAATGTAGTTTAAAGATCCCATTAAAGAAGATGCAATAAAGATAGCCATCGAAACTAACCATAAAGTCATACCTGTTCCAGAACCTGGAATTGCTTGAGGTAAAGCACTTAATGGAGGGTAAATTGTCCAACCCGCAGATGCTGGTCCAGCTTCAACAAATAATGAACATAACATTATTACAGCAGATACGAAAAACAACCAGTATGAAATCATATTCATAAATCCGGAAGCCATATCTCGCGCTCCAATTTGAAGTGGAATCAATAAATTACTAAAGGTTCCGCTCAAACCGGCCGTCAGTACAAAGAATACCATGATGGTACCGTGAATTGTAACTAAGGCCAAATAAATATCATTTGCCATTACACCATCAGGTGCAAATTTATCTCCTAATAAAACATTAAAGATTTTGAAAGACTCTTCTGGCCAAGCCAATTGCATTCTGAAAAGCAAAGACATTGCAATACCAATAATACCCATAATGATACCGGTAATTAAATATTGCTTAGCAATCATTTTGTGATCAATACTAAAAATATATTTAGTAATGAACGTGTCTTTATGATGATGTTCGTGCTCGTGATCGTGTCCGTGATCGTGACCGTGCGCTTCTGCTGACATATATGTGTACTTTAAATTTTCTTAATAATATTATTTCATAGCCACTTTAGCTACAACTGCCTTAACCGTATCGATAACTGCTTTCACAGTATCTTTAGCTGTACTATCAGTGCTCGCTTTTGCTTCTTCACCAGCCTTTTTTTCAGCATCTGCAGCAGCAGCGGCTTTAATATCCTGAGCTAATGTAGTTTTTTCGCTTAACCATTTTTTATACTCTTCCGGAGTATCCACAACTACTTTCATTTGCATGTTGTAGTGAGAAGCTCCACAAATTTTATTACATAATAATAAATAGTCAAATGTATAAGGATCTAAAGCTGTTCCTCCTTTAGCAACTAACTCAACGCTTTTTTCAGCTCTAAGTTTGTTGATGTGCGCAACTTTTTCTACCATAAATGGTAATTCTCTGTATTCAGAAGTTGTATACGTTGGAATAAAAGCAAATTCAGTAACCATTCCAGGAACACAGTTCATTTGCGCTCTAAAGTGAGGCATGTAAGCTGAGTGTAATACGTCCTGAGAACGCATTTTGAAATGTACTTTTTTACCTTTTGGAATATGCAATTCAGAAACAATAATATCGTCCTGAGCGTTAGGGTCAGACATATCAACTCCTAATGTGTTGATACCTTCGATTAAACGAACGTTTGCTTTTCCTAAAACATTATCCTGACCAGCATATCTTGCTGTCCATTTAAATTGTTGTGCGTATAATTCGATTTCGATTACATCTTCGTCTTTATCCACAAACATAATGTTGTTCCAAGCGTACAATCCGTAAAGGATCAAACAAGCCAACACTACAGATGGAATAATACTCCAGATTGCTTCTAATTTATTACTATCAGCAAAGAATAAAGCTTTTTTATCTTTATTTCCTCTGTTTTTAAAAGAGAACCAGTATAATAATCCTTGTGTAATAAATTGAACTACAAAAATTAAAACCCAAGTAATATTCATTAAATTATCTACTAAAAGTCCGTGCTCTGAAGCAGGAGTATGAAGTGCTAAACCACCCCATTTTAGTAAACCGTAAATCGTAAAGATATAAATGAATGCCAAAAAGCCAAACATGATATATCCCTGAACATTATTATCATTATCCGATGCAACCTGAGAATCGTCCGAAGAAGATCCTACCTGAGTAAGATCAAATATCTTGGTCAATTGCCACAAAGCAACTGCTAATAAAACTAAAACTATAATTACCAACAAACTTGTCATCTGTTTACTTCTTTAAATATTAATAATGAAAATGTTTACTTTCTTCAATGAAAGGATTTCTTTTTGCTAACAAAGGAGCTTTAGCTAATGCAGTAAACACTACAAAAATAAACAATCCTAAGAAGAAAAGAATAGAGGCAATTTCAGGAACTCCAATAAACCATTTATCTCCAACTGTACCTGGCATAATCATATTAAAGAAATCAACATAGTGTCCTAATAAGATCACTACACCGGCCATTACAATAACCCAGCTAAGACGTTTGAAGTCTGTATTGATCAATATTAATAATGGGAACACAAAGTTCATAACTACAGCTCCAAAAAATGGTAAGTTGTATAATTGAATTCTGGTTACAAAGTAAGTAACCTCTTCAGGAATATTAGCATACCAGATCAACATAAACTGTGAGAACCATAAGTATGTCCAGAAAACACTGATACCAAACATGAATTTAGCTAAATCGTGAATGTGGCTTGTATTTACATACTCTAAATATCCTTTAGATTTCAAGTAGATTGTTACTAATGCGATTGAAGTGATACCACTTACAAAGAAAGAAGCAAAAACATACCATCCGAACAATGTACTGAACCAGTGTGGATCAAATGACATAATCCAGTCCCAAGACATAATAGACTCAGATACGATGAAGAAAACTAAGAATCCTGCAGATAACTTAAAGTTCTTTTTGTAGTATAGGTCATCATTAGCTTCATCCTGAGCCAAACAGTTTTTTGCTGAATAGTGACGGTATAAGTTCCATCCTATTAAGAAGATTGCTGCTCTGATGATCCAGAATGGAAAGTTCAGGTAACCTGCTTTTCCAGCAATGATAGCGTCATAGTTAGCGTGTTTTGGATCTGTAACTCCTTCTCCTAACCATACAAAGATGTGGTTAAAATGCAATCCGCAAAGTACTAAAATGATAAAGAATATAACAGAACCAGCAGGTAAGTAAGCTGTGATTCCCTGCATTACTCTAAACAATACCGGAGACCAACCTGCCTGAGCAACTTGTTGAATAGCATAGAATGCTAAAACTCCCATAGAAAGTAGTAAAAAGAAAATACAAGCAACATATAGTGCCGACCATGGTTTGTTTTGCAATTGGTGCAATACATGCTCCAAATGTTTTTCATGTTCACCTGCGGCATCAACTTTCGCATGCTCTCCACCTTCGTGTGAATCATGTGAAGCTTTTGCAGCTTCATGAGAAACTGCTGGAGTTTCTGCGTGCGCAGCACCTTTAAGTGAATCATGTGAAGCTACTGCTGTATCATGAGAAACTGCTGGAGCTTCTGCATGCGCAGCACCTTCATGTGAAGCTTCTTTAGCTTCATGACCTGCAGTTTCATGAGAAGCTTCGGCAGCTTCACCATGCGCAGCACCATGAGAACCATGAGCATCTGCAGCTAGTATTTTTTCAACTTCTTGAATATCTTTAGGCGCACTTAAAAAACCATACCCAATTCCTAATAGGCCAAGAACCATTAGGATGATAGAAAAAGTTTTTAATTTACTTGAAAATGTATACATATCTATTACGATCAGTTTGTTCAACAATTATAATTGGCTTTTTAGTTTTAGAACATAGTCAGCAACTAACCAACGTTCGTGGGCACTTAATTGATTTGCATGTGAACCCATTGCGTTTAAACCATAAGTTTCAACGTGAAAGATACTTCCTTCAGTGATAACTCTGTCTTTGTAGCTAGGTACTCCAAGAAATTTTTCTCTTTCAACCAATTTACCTTTACCGTTTCCAGTTGCACCATGGCAGCTGATACAGTAAATTTCGAAAAGTTCTTTACCTTTTCCAGAATTTCTATCTGCTTCACTCAAAGGTGATTTTAAATTGGCTTTCGCTAATTCATAACCCGCAGTTGAATTTTCATATTCGTAAGGTTCAAAACCTCTATTGATAGTTCCTTCTACAGGAAGTTGTCCTTCTTTTCCTCCTTTAAATATTTTTGCTTCTGTGTATGGCTCGTAAGCAACAGATTCATACATATTTGGGAAATACTGATAGTTTGGTGCCGAATTATTGTGGCAAGATGAAACTAAAATAGTTATACCAACTAAAAGTGTTATTTTATATATCCTTTTCATAGCTACAATTAATTCTTTTCAATTACTTTAACTTCAACAGCTCCTGTACCTTCGAAAAAAGAAACTAGTTCTGCTTCGTTATCATTTACAGCAACTTCCATTAAGAAATGGTCGTCTGTTGTTCTTACATCAGGATTTTCAGCTTGTTTGAATGGCCATAATCTACTTCTCATATAAAAAGTGATAACCATTAAGTGGGCAGCAAAAAATACAGTCATCTCAAACATAATTGGCACAAAAGATGGCATATTTTGAATGAAACTGAAACTTGGCTTTCCACCAATATCCTGAGGCCAGTCATGAATCATGATATAACTCATCATGAATGTTGCAACAGAAATACCAACACATCCGTATAAAAATGCACAAATTGCTAATCTTGTTGGTGCTAAGCCCATCGCTTTATCCAATCCGTGAACTGGGAATGGAGTAAAAACCTCCTCAATATGATGATGAGCAGCTCTGGTTTTCTTTACTGCATCCATCAAAATATCATCGTCATTATAAATGGCGTATATTACTTTATTACTCATGGTGTGAATCTTTATTTGCTGCTCTTTCTCTAATATAATTATCTCCTGTTCCTTTCAAAATTGTTTTCACCTCTGCCTGAGCAATTACAGGGAATGTTCTTGAGTACAATAAAAACAATACGAAGAAGAAACCAATCGTTCCGATGAAAATTCCAATATCAACAAATGTTGGTGAGAACATTGTCCAAGAAGATGGAAGGTAATCTCTATGTAAAGAAGTAACAATAATTACGAATCTTTCAAACCACATTCCGATGTTTACTACAATCGAAATAATAAAGGAGAACATGATACTTGTTCTTAGTTTTTTGAACCACATGAACTGTGGAGAGAAAACGTTACAAGTCATCATCGACCAATATGCCCACCAGTAAGGTCCGGTAGCTCTGTTTAAGAACGCATATTGCTCATACTCTACACCTGAGTACCAAGCTACGAATAACTCAGTGATATACGCTACCCCTACGATAGAACCTGTAATCATGATTACAATATTCATTAACTCAATATGTTGTAGTGTAATATAAGCTTCTAAGTTAGACACTTTTCTCATTACGATCAACAAGGTATTTACCATTGCAAATCCTGAGAATACCGCTCCTGCAACGAAGTACGGAGGGAAAATCGTAGTATGCCATCCCGGAATTACCGAAGTAGCAAAGTCCATCGATACAATAGTGTGTACAGAAAGTACAAGTGGAGTAGCTAAACCTGCAAGTACTAAAGATACTTCTTCAAAACGTTGCCAGTCTTTTGCTCTACCGCTCCATCCAAAACTTAGGATAGAATAAACTCTTTTATTGAAAGGTGTTATTGCTCTGTCACGTAGCATTGCAAAATCAGGTAATAAACCAGTCCACCAGAAAACCAATGATACCGAAAGATACGTTGAAATTGCAAATACGTCCCAAAGTAATGGCGAGTTAAAGTTTACCCATAAAGATCCAAACTGATTTGGAATAGGTAAAACCCAGTATGCCAACCATGGACGCCCCATGTGAATAATTGGAAATAAACCTGCCTGAACTACTGAGAAGATAGTCATCGCTTCAGCAGAACGGTTAATAGCCATTCTCCAACGCTGACGGAAAAGTAATAATACCGCAGAAATTAATGTTCCGGCGTGACCAATACCAACCCACCAAACGAAGTTCGTGATATCCCAGGCCCAACCAACTGTTTTATTTAATCCCCATGTTCCGATACCTGTAGATACAGTGTAAATTATACAACCTAACCCCCAAAGGAAGGCTATTAATGCGATTGAAAATACAATCCACCATTGTTTGTTTGCAGGCCCCTCAACAGGTGCAGCTACATCTACTGTTACATCGTGATAAGATTTATCACCTATAACTAAAGGTTTTCTAATGGGTGCTTCGTAGTGAGACGACATAATCCTTTATATTGTTTCTAATTAATAATTTTACTAAGTATTTCTAACTTTTACATGATAGAAAACGTTCGGTTTTGTACCAACATGCTCTAATAAATGATACATTCTTTCGCTTTCTGCTAACTTAGCAACTTCGCTTTCTTTATCATTTACATCTCCAAACACCATAGCTCCTGATGAACAAGCTGCAGAACAAGCGCAGGCATTGTTAAACTCATCTTTTGCCACAACTCTACCTTCACGTTTTGCCTGAAGAATAACAGCTTGTGTACTTTGAATACAGAATGAACATTTTTCCATAACTCCACGAGAACGAACGTTTACGTCTGGGTTTAATACCATACGACCTAAATCATCATTCATGTGATAATCGAATTCACTGTTTTTGTTGTACAAGAACCAGTTGAAACGACGTACTTTATATGGACAGTTGTTTGCACAATAACGAGTACCAACACATCTGTTGTATGCCATGTGGTTTTGACCTTGACGACCGTGAGATGTTGCAGCAACCGGACAAACTGTTTCACACGGTGCGTGGTTACAGTGCTGACACATTACTGGTTGGAATGCAACCTGTGGATTGTCTCCAGGTTTTTCCATTTCATTAAATGTAGATAATGAACTTGACAAACCTGCAATATTTTCTTTTCTTTCGTTATCACCTTCAAAAGTGCTTTCAGAAGAATAGTACCTGTCAATACGCAACCAGTGCATATCACGGCTTCTTCTTACCTCTGCTTTACCAACAACAGGAACGTTGTTCTCTGCGTGACAAGCGATAACACATGCCCCACAACCTGTACAAGCATTTAAGTCGATAGAAAGGTTAAAGTGATGTCCTGTTGAACGATCAAATGATTCCCATAAATCTACTGTTGTAGCTTTAACTTCCTGGTGATCTAAAGATACCATTGGCTGTGGATTCCAATGTTCCGCATTTTCTTTGTTAAATACATCAAGGGTAGTTTCTTTAATGATATCCCCTCTACCCATTAATGTTTTTTGTCCCTGAACACAAGCAAACTCATGCTCTCCATTTGCTTTAGCAATAGAAACAGACTGAACACTATTGAAATTTTTATATAAAGCGTAAGCATTTAAACCTACCTGCATTTCTTCTTTTAAAGCTGCTTTACGACCGTAACCAACTGCTAAACCAACTGTACCAACAGCTTGTCCTGGCTGAACAATAACCGGTACGTTTTCTAATTTAAACCCGTCAGCAGTAGTAATAGTAGCATAACTTCCGTTCAAACCACCGTTAGCAACGATTTCATTAGACAAACCTAATTTCTTAGCATCAGCATTAGAAACAGTAACATAGTTATCCCATGAAACTCTGGTAATTGGATCCGGGAATTCTTGTAACCAAGGGTTATTAGCATGTTGCCCATCTCCTAATCCCGTTTTAGTATATAATACTAACTCGAAATCACCAGCTGCTTTAGATTTTGCAAGTGCATTTGCAGCGGTAGCAGCATCAACAGCACCTCCAGACAATGCAGCAGATCCAACTACTGCAACACCATCGTGTAATACTTTGTTCCAAGAAGATCCTGCAGTAAATGCTGAAGAATTAGCTTTTAAATAATCATAAAAAGTACCTCCGGCACCATTTAATGACAATAAAACATCCTGAAATTGTTTGGTATTGAATATAGGGCGAATCGTTGGTTGCGTTAAGCTATAAGTTCCGCTTGTTATTTCTACATCACCCCAAGACTCTAAATAATGAGGAGCCGGAGCAGCAACAGTAACAATTGAAGCAGTTTCATCTTCTTTTAATGAAAAAGCAACAGATGTTTTCACTTTTTTCAATCCTGAAGCAAAAGCAGATGAATCAGCTAAAGTGTAAACAGGATTAACTCCACTCATAATTAAAGTATGAACACTTCCAGCATTCAGATCTTTAATTAATTGAGAAACAACAGCATTCGATCCCTTTCTAATTTGTCTTGCTCCTGCAGTAGTATAAGCTTCACTCGCCAAAATTTGATTGATAGCTAAAACTAATAACTGAGCGTTTTTATCTTCGATTCCGGATACCAGAACCCCTTTAGATCCGGCAGCTTTTAATTGTTGAGCAGCTTTCACTACTTCAGCTTTAGAAGCAGCATCTAAAGTAACAGGAACAGAAGCACCCGCAATAATGTTATATATTTGAACTAAAGCCTGTTTTTGAACAGCAGTAGTCATTGGAACACGCTTATCAGCAGCTGCTCCGGATAATGTCATATTTGATTCGAATTGGAAATGACGTGACATTTTTCCGTTTTGTGGAATACGTCCTTTTGCATATCCACTATCGTACCCACCACCTTGCCAGTCTCCTAAGAAATCAGCTCCAACAGATACAATTAAATTAGATTTTGAAAAATCATAATCAACTAAAGCTCTTTGACCATATACAGCTTGGAAAGCATCTAAAGCCTCAGATGAAGAAACTGCATCATAAACAACATGCTTAGCATTTGGATTTTTAGCAATAAATTCAGCGATTAATTTTTCAGTAGATGGACTTGCAAGTGTATTCGTTAATAATACAACTTGTTGGTTTTTAGCTTTTGCTTCAGCTAAACTTGATTTAATTTTTAAATCAACAGCTGACCAAGTAGCTTGTTTACCATCTACTTTTGGCTCTTTTAAACGAGCGCTATCATACAATCCTAAGATAGATGCGTGAATTCTCGCATTAGCTGCAAATTTAGCACCAGCGATTGTATTGTTTTCAATTTTAATTGGACGACCCTCACGAGTTTTTACCAAAAGATTAGCAAAATCAAAACCATCAAATACAGTAGTTGCATAATAATCTGCAACACCAGGAATGATTTGCTCTGGTTGTAAAACATAAGGGATAGACTTGTGCACAGGACCTTCACACGCAGCAAGTGTAACTGCCGCAGTACTAAATCCTACGTACTTTAAAAAGTCACGACGTGAAGTTCCAGATGAAGCTAAAGCATCTGCATTCCCTAAGAATTCATCTGTAGGAATCTCTTCAACAAACTCGTTATTTCTAAGCGCCTCAACAATAGAACTATTTTCTAGTTCTTCAACACTTTTCCAGTATTTTTTGTTTGATGACATTGTATATAAATATTAAAATCTTAATAATTCGATTAATAGTGGCATTTACCGCATTCTAAACCTCCCATTTGCGCTGCAGTCAATTTCTCTACACCGTATTTTTTAGAAAGTTCAGCATGAATTTTATCATAGTAAGCATTTCCTTCCATCTTAACATCAGTTTTTCTATGGCAATCAACACACCATCCCATTGTTAACTTAGAGTATTGCTTCATGATTTCAAATTCCTCCACAGGACCGTGACAAGTTTGACATTCAATACCTCCAACAGTAACGTGTTGAGAGTGATTGAAGTAAACAAAATCAGGCAAGTTATGAATACGAACCCATTTTACTGGCTGTGTTTTTCCGGTATAAGCTTGTTTCGCTTTATCCCAACCAACAGCATCATATAACTTTTGGATTTGAGCATCGTAAAACGCTTTGCTATACTCAGGAGTAGCAGTAGTTTCAGCAACTTCAGAGATGTTTTTATGACAGTTCATACAAACATTCAAAGATGGAATACCAGCAGTTTTACTCACACGAGCAGCAGAGTGGCAATATTTACAATTGATTTCGTTATCACCAGCGTGAATCTTATGAGAATAGTGAATTGGCTGAATTGGCTCGTAGTTTTGATCCACACCAACCTGCATTAGATATCCGTAAACGAAATATCCACTTGCCAATAGCAAGAATATTGCAGTCACCAATACCAAGAATTGGTTTCTGGCAAATGCTTTCCAGATTGGAGTTGAAGCTTCTTTAGGAGCAACTTCAATACCATTATTACGTGCTACTTTAGTCAACACTTTGTTCACCATGAACAACATCACTACCAAGATAGCCATTACAAGTGCAAGCGCACCTAAAATAATATTATTAGAAATACCTCCACCGTCTACATTTGTTCCAGGAGGAGTTGCAGCCCCACCAGCAGCAACCGCCGGTTCAGCTTTTACTTCAGAAGTATACGCAAGAATATTGTCAATATCCCCTGTTGATAATTGAGGAAAAGAAGTCATTACTGACTTGTTGTTTTCTTCAAAAAGTTTTACTGCTACAGGATCACCTGACTTAATCATGTCAGAACTGTTGTGAACCCATTTGTAGATCCAGGCTACGTCATGCTTTGCAGCAACTCCTCGTAAAGCAGGACCTGTTGATTTGGCATCTAATTTGTGACATGCAGCGCAATTTGCATTAAAAAGTTCTTTCCCTTTTACCGGATCACCACCAGCAGTTGCAGCCGGAGCAGCAGCTTCAGGCGCCGCAGGAGCAGCAGGATCTTGAGCAAATGAAGTTAGGGAGAAAAGCAGCGTTAGCGATAAGCTAAGCAGCAATTTTCTTGAGATCGAATTATGGTTACCCACCTTTTTCATATAGTATAATAATTATCTACTAATTTTTGGTATGATTTTTTCTGTAGTAAATCAACGAAAAACTAATACCTTCTTTTAAAACTTGCACAAAAATACGACTTATGTGTTATTCTCAAAACCTTAAAATAGTCTTAAATATCAATTTATATCAATTCTAAATAATATCAAATTTTCACATACTAATTTTAAATAGTATTTTTGCTCAAAAACCATCACATTATGAGAATTTTAACCCCTTCAAAAAGAGTTTTCTTCACCCTAACAATGTTCACTTTAGCTTATAATATTCATGCTCAGGATCAAAATTTAACACTAAATCAGGATCCTAAATTCGAGCAATTATTGAACGACAAACGCAAAATTAACACAGCAATAAGTACAAACGATACTTACAAAATCCAAATCTTCAGCGGTAAAAGCGAAGAAGCAAAGAAAACGTTATCGGATTTCAAAAGAGAATACAACACTATAGACGGGACCATAATCTTCAATACTCCCAACTATAAAGTAATTGTAGGCAATTTCAAGACCCGAATAGAAGCTGAAAAGAACCTGGCAGACATCAAAAAGAGATACAAAAGCGTGTTTCTTCTAAAGCCCGGGAAGTAATCTCCGATTCAAAACAAAATAGCACAAAAAAAAGGCAATTTCACAATCGAAATTGCCTTTTTTTACACCCCTTATCCAACTTCAAAAACATCCGTTCTACAAGTTAATTAAGCCTCTTTGAAAGAAGTATTACCCCTAAGCTTTCCTTGTTTCTAAAGCCGGAATACTTCTTCCCTAGCCAACTCTAAATCGGTATTGAAAGATGCATTGGCACGAAGACAATCCAAAGTTGTCTTTCCCATTTCCTTGCCTTTCACAACATCTCTATACCAATATGCGTCACAAACCACCCGGCTTTCGCCAAAATCATGTCCACGTTCAACAATCTCCCCTTCTCTATCATGGAAAGATTTCACTGAACACCAAAGCCAATGCCCAGCCTACCGCAGCGTGTCCTGACGGAAAAAAAACAACTATTCACAAAACTTCTTCCTTTTAAGGAGTGCAGTTTTTTTTGTTTGTTCACCATAAAAGGCCGTTCGTGATTGTAAAAATTCTTTGTCGTATACGTCAACTACCCCTCATCTGTCATCACCCGACGCATAAGCACATACAACTTTGGCGTAAGCAGCTCATCGATATCAATTCCTAAAACAATCTCAAACAATCTGACCGCATGCGGAAAAGACAAAGCGGCATCACTAACCACCTGCAAAAAACGAATCTGATCTTTAGATTTTGATACTCTTCTGGCGCACTCCAAATCAAATTTGAAAGTATCATAAACTTGTTCAGGAGACGGAGTCAACAGCAACAAACTATTTGGTATTACTTCATCAGAAAGATAGCCGTGCAGCAAATCCAGCATCACCATTCTCATCTCCTCCACATTTGTAAACTTACACACATCTCTCCCGAACTTGAATCATCTACCCCAAAAACCGGTCATAATATGAAATAGTTTCAGTCTCATACAAAACATACAATCAATACAGATACATCCAATATTATAAAAAAAAAAAAAAACAATCCTACAAATAAATCAATTCCACCAAACAAAACCCTCATATATATTCTGTCTTTCTGTTTCATTTTATGAATACAAACACAATAACAACCAATCTCTAGAATTTCATCCTGACCACCTTCACCCTAATCTGTAATTTCCGTTTGAGATTTACCCAATAAAAAAGTCCCAACTTTCGTTGGGACTTTAAAATCTAAATATCGAATTATAAATCAAAAAGCCATATTAATTGACCACTTTAATTCCATCCGCCATAAATCGTATTTCTTCTTTTGGCTTGGTGATCGCATCTATTTCCGCTTTTGTTTTTTTGGCATCTTTAGCATAATGCTTCAACTCTTCGACAGAAGTAATTTTCTTCTCGGCAGTACCTTCCAGTACAATCCTCTTTCCTTTTAATGCTGTTGGCACAAAAAAAGCATAGTCTTTCATTTTTACAAAAAACGGAGAACCATCCTCTGTTTTCACAGTAACCCAGCAGCCTTTTTTTGGACACACATCGATTACCACTCCTTTTACCGAGATTTTTTCAGCTTTACGAGTCTTTTCTAATTCACTTTTTAACTTCTCGACCGTGATCGCTTTAGTTTCCGAAGCCATAGAAACATCGGCACCATAATAATCTCCTACTACGGCATTCCCCGCAGGTGGCGCACTCTTTTCAACTGCTTCCTGCGAAAAAGAGATTGTAGAAAAACTCAAAGAAAGAGCGACCGCATATATAAATTGTCTCATAATCAAATATTTTTAACCAAAAATAGCATTAAAATTGAAATAAACGAAATATTATTTAATTCAGAAATTTCATGCTTTCTTAAGAATATCTATATAAAAAAAGCCCCAACTCTCGTTGGGACTTTAGAATATAAGTATCAAATATTATTTCAATTTCTTTTTGATTGCTACTTCATGGTAAGCTTCAATAACATCTCTTTCTTCAATGTCATTGTAACCTTTAATTTGAATACCACAATCATATCCTTTAGAAACTTCTTTAACATCATCTTTGAAACGTTTCAATGCCACAAGTTCTCCTGTATGCACGACCACTCCTTCTCTGATAACTCTAATTTTAGAAGTTCTCATAATTTTACCATCCATCACCATACAACCAGCGATTGAACCTACTTTAGAAATTTTGAAAATCTCACGAATTTCAGCAGTTCCTAAAATTTCTTCTTTCATCTCAGGAGCTAACATTCCTTCCATTGCATCTTTCAAGTCATCGATTGCAGCGTAGATAATAGAGTAGTAACGGATATCGATTTCTTCTTTATCAGCAAGCTGTCTCGCATTTCCTGCAGGACGAACGTTAAATCCGATAATAATCGCATCTGAAGCAGAAGCCAACATAACGTCGGTTTCAGTAATTGCTCCAACACCTTTATGAATGATATTAATTTGAATTTCTTCTGTAGACAATTTAGAGAATGAATCTGATAATGCTTCAACAGATCCATCAACGTCTCCTTTAAGAATCACGTTCAATTCTTTAAATTGCCCAAGAGCAATACGACGTCCAATTTCATCAAGTGTAATATGACGTTGTGTACGTACTGATTGTTCACGCATTAATTGAGAACGCTTAGAAGCAATTTGTTTCGCTTCTTTTTCGTCTTCAAAAACATTAAACTTATCACCGGCAGTTGCAGCTCCATCAAGACCTAAAACAGATACCGGAGTCGAAGGTCCCGCTTCTTTAACAATATGTCCGCGTTCGTCATGCATAGCTTTAATCTTACCATGATGCTTACCAGCCAACATATAATCTCCAACTTTTAAAGTTCCGTGTTGAACTAAAATTGTAGAAACATACCCTTTTCCTTTATCTAAGAACGCCTCAACAACAGTTCCTTGAGCCGCTTTATTAGGGTTTGATTTTAAATCTAAAATCTCAGCCTCTAATAATACTTTTTCCAATAACTCCTTTACCCCTGTTCCTACTTTTGCAGAAATATCATGAGATTGAATTTTTCCACCCCAGTCTTCAACAAGTAAATTCATGCTAGCCAAACGCTCTTTGATTTTCTCAACGTTCGCATTTGGTTTATCAATTTTATTGATTGCAAATATAATTGGCACTCCCGCAGCTTGTGCGTGAGAAATCGCTTCTTTTGTTTGTGGCATGATATCATCATCTGCCGCAACTACTATAATAGCAATATCGGTAACTTGAGCTCCACGTGCACGCATCGCAGTAAACGCCTCGTGACCCGGTGTATCTAAAAATGCAATTTTTTGACCATTATCTAAAGTTACTCCGTATGCTCCAATGTGCTGTGTAATACCTCCAGACTCTCCGGCAATAACATTTTCTTTACGGATATAATCCAGCAAAGATGTTTTACCGTGATCGACGTGACCCATTACAGTAACGATTGGCGCTCTAACTACCAAGTCTTCTTCTTTATCTTCAACTACCTCAATAGCTTCTTCGATATCAACCGTGATAAACTCTACTTCATAACCAAACTCATCAGCTACAATTGTTAAAGTTTCAGCATCTAAACGTTGGTTCATGGTAACCATAATACCAAGAGACATACAAGTTCCAATTACTTTAGTAATCGGCACATCCATCATGATTGCAATTTCACCTACAGTAACAAACTCGGTAACTTTAATCGTTTTACTTCCTTCGTCAAGTGCTCTTTGCTCATCATCAGATTTCTGACGGTGCGTTTCTCTCTTATCTCTTCTGTATTTAGCCGCTTTAGATTTTCCTCCTTTACCCTGAAGTTTTTCAAGAGTTTCTCTAATTTGGTTTTTTACTTCCTCTTCAGTAGGCTCAACTTTTGCTACAATCGCAGGACGGTTTCCTTTTACAAAACCAGGTCTTGCACTTCTGTTAGCATTAAAACCTCCACCACCAGTATTTGGTGTAATTTTATTAGGATTTGGAGTTCCTGGCGCATTACCTGTTGCAGGTTTTGGTGCACCCGGAGTTCCCGGTTTAGGAGCGATTCTTTTACGCTTATTTTTATTAGCGTTATTTCCGGCTCCCGGAGCTCCTGGTTTATTAGGAGTAATCTTAGGATCTTCTTTCTTCTTTTTAGGCTTGTTAAATTGAGACAAGTCAATTGTTTGCCCGGTAAGAGTAGTTCCAGATAATTTTTGATATTGTGTTGTAATGGTTTCCTCGGCAGTCGTAGGATCAGTTGAAACAACAGGTTCCTGCGCTACTTTTGGAGCCTCTACTTTTACTTCTTTTTTCTCTGTAATAATAGGTTTTTCTACCTTTTTCTCTTCAGAAACTACCGGAGCAACTACAGGCTCTGGCTGTACGATTTCTTTTTGAACAGGTTTTTCTGGCTGAGTTGGAGTAACAACTACTTTTGGTTCTTCAGCTTTCACTGGTTCCTCAACAGGAGTAGAAACAACTGCAGGTTTCTTAGGGTTTAAATCAATTTTACCTACTTGAACAGGTCCTGTTACAACTGCTCTCGCTTTTATAACTTCCTGTTGTTTTTGGCGCTCCTCGTCTTGTCTGCGTTTGTCCTCAATTTCTTTCTCACGTTCAACACGTAATGCTTCTTTCTCTTTTCTCTTCTCTTCTCCTACCTCTTTAGAAGCTTCCTTATTCCCCTTATCGCCCGCAAATTGGCTTTGTAGGATATTAAATTCGCTGTCAGAAATTTTTGCATTTGGATTTGCATCAATAGCAATTCCCTTATCTTTTAGATAATCAACAGCTCTTTCTAACGAAATATTTAATTCCCTTAAAACCTTGTTTATTCTTATTACTCTCTCTTCAGACATATAACCTTTTTATTATTACCTTTTTCGTTGTGTTGTTAGAGCAGATAACTAGCTATCAAACTCTTCTTTTAGTATTTTCATAACATCAAGAATTGTTTCCTCTTCTAAATCTGTTCTTCTTACTAAATCTTCTACTTCTTGCTTTAAGATACTTCTAGCTGTATCTAAACCAATTTTTGCAAATTCTTCGATAACCCAGCCTTCAATTTCATCTGAAAACTCAGTTAATTCAACGTCATCGTCTTCGCCACTAGCAACATCACCTTCTCTGATAACATCTAACTCGTAACCCGTTAACTGACCTGCTAATTTTATATTGTGACCTCCTCTACCAATTGCTTTAGAAACCTCTTCTAACTTCAAGAAAACTTCAGCTCTTTTATTTTCTTCATCAATTTTGATAGACGAAACTTTAGCAGGACTCAAGGCTCTTGTAATAAACAATTGAATATTGTTTGTATAGTTAATTACATCAATGTTTTCGTTTCCTAACTCACGAACGATTCCGTGAATACGAGATCCTTTCATACCCACACAAGCTCCAACCGGATCAATTCTGTCATCATAAGAATCTACCGCTACTTTTGCTTTTTCACCCGGAATACGGACTACATTTTTCACTGTAATCAAACCGTCGAATACTTCAG
Organism: Flavobacterium collinsii; assembly: GCF_902804485.1. Lineage (GTDB taxonomy): Bacteria > Bacteroidota > Bacteroidia > Flavobacteriales > Flavobacteriaceae > Flavobacterium > Flavobacterium collinsii. Next base: position 47,666 of record NZ_CADCST010000044.1, read on the forward strand.
GAATTTCCTGCTCAAACAATTTCTCCAAAAACTTCTCAGAAGTTCTAGACATGATAATTTGAGGTTTGTTACCTTTTAATTCAACACTTTCAATGATTCCACGAACATTATCTCCTTTACGAAAAAAGTCAGATGGAATTTGTTTTTCTTTTGGAAGCACAATTTCATTTCCTTCATCATCGACCAAAATTACAACTCTTGGACGTACGTGGTGCACTTCGGCAGTATAAATATCACCGATAATATCTTTAAATTGCTTGTAAAGATTCGTATTATCGTGTTCGTGAATTTTAGATATTAAGTTTTGACGCAAAGCCAAAATAGCTCTTCTTCCTAAATCAATCAATTTTACCTCTTCAGAAACCTCTTCACCGATTTCAAAATCAGCTTCAATCATTCTTGCTTCAGTTAAAGTAATCTCTTCGTTTTCAAAATCCAGATCTTCATCAGCAACAATTACTCTCCTTCTCCAGATCTCCATATCTCCTTTATCAGGATTTATAATGATGTCGAAGTTATCATCAGAACCGTATTTTTTCTTCAATGCATTTCTAAACACGTCCTCTAAAATTGCCATAAGCGTTACACGATCAATAAGTTTATTATCTTTAAACTCTGAGAATGAATCGATTAATGCTAAATTTTCCATGCGAATTCTTTAATTAAAATGTTACTGTAACAATTGCCTCTTTAATTTCTGTATAAGGTATTTGCTGCTCTTTTTGAACTGTTTCTTTTCCTTTTCCTACTTTTTTCGGTTCTCTTGCTTTCCAAGACAAAATTATAAAAACATCGTTAGCTTCCACCAATTCTGCCTCAATTTTTTCAGTATTTGTAGTAACAATCAACGTTCTACCAATATTTTTGATGTATTGTCTTGTCATTTTCAAAGGTGACCCTACTCCAACAGAGGCTACTTCAAGCGAAAAATCCTGCTCTTCACGATCCAGATTATTCTCGACCGCACGACTTACGTCGATACAATCTTGTAGCGCCACTCCATTATCACCATCTAAACCAACACTAATCTTAAAAGAGTCTGACACAACCAGATCAATCAAAAAGATCGATGGCTTCTCCAGAAGAGCTTCTGTAATTAATCCGTTTACTTTTTCTTTAAATGTCATAATTTTATAAAAAGAGGGGACACTTAGTCCCCTCATTATTTAGATTTTAATAAATAACGGTGCAAATATAGTGTTTTTTTTATAAATCAAAATAAATAGATTGCCCTAAAAATATTTCTTATCTTTATAAATGCATTAAAACAACCAATTTTAACTATTCAAGCCCCAACACTATGAAACGAATCCTGGTTCCGACCGATTTCTCCGAACATGCAGAAGACGCTTTAAAAGTCGCTTCTCAGATTGCAAAGAAAAACAATTCCGAAATAATCATCTTACACATGCTCGAATTACCAAGCCAAATGAACGATGCAATTTTAGGCGGCACAAGTATTCCCGAAACCATGCTTTTTATGAAAAAAGCCAACGAAATGCTTGATCAGATCTCTTCAAGACCTTATCTGGAGGGGATTCAGATTACAGAAATCGTAAAAATAGACAAACCCATCCACGGCATTACCCAAATAGGCAAAGAATACGAAATCGATTTGATTATAATGGGATCACACGGATCATCCGGCATCGAAGAACTCTTAATTGGCTCAAATACTGAAAAAGTAGTTCGAAACTCCGAAATCCCAGTCCTTGTAATCAAAAAAAACGATACTAATTTTAGAGCTTCCGACATTGTTTTTGCTTCAGATTTCTCATCAGAAACCAAAATACCTTTTGAAAAATTCCTAAAATTCACTAAAGTTTTTGACTCAAAAATACACTTGGTAACCATTTGCACCCCCAACAGCTTTAAACCAACTCACGAAGTTCAGCAAACAATAGATACTTTTGTAACCGAATTCAACCTAACCAATTATACCGCTCAAATCTATAATGACACCAATATCGAAAAAGGAATTATTAACTTTTCCAACAGCATTAATGCCGACATCATCGGAATGTGCACACATGGAAGAACCGGTTTTGCACACTTTTTCAACGGAAGCATTAGCGAAGGATTAGTAAATCACGCGATCAGACCAGTTCTTACTTTCAAAATCTAAAAGAATCCATCTGTCAAATTTTCAACCTGGCACTTCCAGAAAAACTAAAGCATAAAAAAAAGCCTCTCGAACGAGAGGCTTTTTATGTTGGTCTACTAGGACTCGAACCTAGAAAGACTGCACCAAAAACAGTTGTGTTACCATTACACCATAGACCAGCAGTGCGATTAAGCGAGTGCAAAATTAAAACTTTTTTTAGTTTACGCAAACTTTTTTCAACAAAAAAATCAATCTTTAAAAATTAGTGCATCACACCACCCCCCTTTTTTCCGCTCTCCAGCTTTCCTTTTCACCTCAAAAACCAACACAAAACTCATGAAATCAATCTTTTATACAAAACAACAAGAAACCCAGATTTATTCTTATCCAGCCTGCTTATTTTTTTATAAACCCCAACTTCGAATCATCTTAAAACAGACCGAAACATCAAGGCATAAAAAAAGCCTCTCAAATGAGAGGCTTTATGTTGGTCTACTAGGACTCGAACCTAGAAAGACTGCACCAAAAACAGTTGTGTTACCATTACACCATAGACCAGTAAAAGCGGTTAAGCGAGTGCAAATTTAAAGCTTTTTTTAGTTCGCACAAGTTTTTTGAAGAAAAAAAATCATTTTTTGTTGTTTTTTTTTCTTCAAAATCCATAACATTTACACAAGTATTTCACAAACAACACCTTACTTCAATCAAATACTTTTACAGATTTTTTTGTTAATGCTCGTTTCTTTAAACAAAAAAACATTTTCTTTGTACGATAGAAAAATTACAAAATTTTAACACCTAAATATGGCACAATTCAATTTCAATAAATGGAATACTATTGTTGGTTGGTTTGCATTCGCAATCGCTTTAATTACCTATACCTTAACCGTTGAACCTACTATGAGTTTTTGGGATTGCGGAGAGTATATCGCCACCGCAGCTAAACTGGAAGTAGGCCACCCACCCGGAGCTCCTTTATTTCAAATGATGGGTGCTTTTTTCGCGATGTTCGCGACAGACGCACAACATGTCGCCTTAATGGTTAATATGATGTCGGTTTTCTCAAGTGCGTTTACAATCCTATTTCTATTTTGGTCTTCTTCTATGATTTTGAAAAAAATTGTAGGACGTTTTGCCGAAATCGACCAAAACAATTCAATTGTTATTTTAGGAAGTTCATTTGTTGGAGCACTTGCCTATACTTTTTCTGACAGTTTCTGGTTTAATGCCGTTGAAGCCGAAGTTTACGCCATGGCCTCCTTATTAATTGCCTTGCTTTTCTGGCTTGGTCTACGTTGGGAGCAGGATATGGATCAGCCAAAGGGAAACAGATGGCTATTAATCATCTCTCTTGTTATCGGACTTTCGTTTGGAGTTCACTTTATGGCTTTATTAACCATTCCTTCCATTGGATTCCTTTATTACTTCAAACATTACGAAAAAGTTACGATCAAAAATTTCCTTATTGCCAATGTTGTGGTAATTGGTGTTTTACTTTTTATCTTCAAATTGCTTTTACCTTTAACTATGGAAGCCTTTGCAGATACTGAAGTTTTTATGGTAAATAGCTTTGGACTACCTTTTAACTCAGGAACTATTTTTGTAACACTGATTCTAATCGCTTTCTTCTATTTTGGATTAAAATTCACCAAACAAAAAGGATTGATTTTTTACAATACTGTCATTCTTTGTATTCTATTTATATTTATTGGATTCTCTACCTGGATAATGCTTCCTGTTCGCGCTAACGCCAACACTGTAATTAACGAAAATAAACCTTCTGATGCTGCTGAAGTATTAGCTTATTACAATCGTGAACAGTATGGAGTAAATCCGCTGTTTTACGGCCCTCAGTATACCGAAGTTTTTGCTGGTCTTGATGCAAAAAATCCTTATTCAGACAAAGCACCTAACTACGAAAGAGATTACAAAACCGGTAAATACATCATTACCAATAATTACAAAAACGCTCAACAAAATTCGGACGACAATCAAAAAACGATTCTGCCTAGAATGTGGAGTACCGAAACAGGACATATTCAAAACTATATCAATTTTACAAATCCTCCTCAATTCAGAATTAACCCAAATTATGACTACGAACAGGATTTAGGAAAATACGGAATCGATGCCAGCCAGTTAAGCGAAGAGGAATACAACAAAGCTACGGCTCAATTACGTAATGAAGTTGAAAAAACAGTTTCGGAATTCAGAAAAGCCTACGCTCAAAAACAAATTGACAACGAAGGTTATGTAAAATTCTTAAAAAGCTATGGCGATTATCTAATCATCGAGAAACCAACTGCTGTAGACAATTTTAGCTTCATGTTCGAATACCAATTCGGATATATGTACTGGAGATATTTGATGTGGAATTTCGTTGGACGTCAGAGTGATGTTCAAGGAAAATACGATAATATTGACGGGAATTGGATTAGCGGAATCAAAGTTCTTGACTCTTTACACTTAGGTTCTCAGGACAATCTACCCTCGGATGTGGTAAACAATAAAGGAAGAAATGTTTATTATTTCCTGCCTTTTATCCTGGGACTTATTGGATTAATGTACCATGCCAATAAAGATTTAAAGAGCTTCTACGTTCTTTTAGCTTTATTTTTATTTACGGGAATTGCTTTAAAAATATACTTAAACGAAAGGCCTTTTGAACCTCGCGAGAGAGATTATGCATTAGTCGGATCTTTTTATGTGTTTGCCATCTGGATTGGATTTGGCGTTTATTCGCTTTATGAAAGCATCCAGAAATACATTGCACCCAAAATTGCCGGCCCGGTTATTATTGCCACAAGTTTACTGGCTGCACCTATTTTAATGGCTTCTCAAAACTGGGACGACCATGATAGATCAGGAAGATATACTGCTGTTGCAATGGCAAAAGCTTATTTATACTCCTGCGATAAAGACGCTATTTTATTTACCATTGGAGACAATGACACCTTCCCACTGTGGTACGCTCAGGAAATCGAGCACATTAGAACAGACGTTAAAATCGTAAATACCAGCCTGTTCATGACCGATTGGTATATCGACCAAATGAAAGCAAAAGCATACGAGTCTGACCCGTTGCCAATCTCTTTTACACACGATCAGTATGTGGGTGACAAATTGGATTATGTAGCGCATATCCCAAAAATTGATACCCGCTGGAATATCAAGGACTTTATTGATTTTATTAAAAACCCGAAATCAACTGTAGGTTTACAAAACGGACAAACAATCCATTTTTATCCTACAAACAAAATCAGAGTTCCTATAGACAAAAATGTCATTATCAAAAACAAAGTCGTTAATCCAAAATACAACGATTCTATAGTTTCTTATATGGATATTGACATCAAAGGAAGCGCATTATACAAAAATCGTTTAATGATGTTAGACATTTTGGCTAACAACAATTGGAAAAGACCAATTTATTTTAGCGGAGGTGCTTTTGACGATGAAGATTATTTGTGGCTAAAAGATTACTTACAACTGGATGGAATGGTTTACAAATTAGTTCCTATTAAAAATGTACCTTCAAAAGATGGAGGACCAATGGATATGGGACAGATGGATACTGACAAAACTTATAATATTGTAATGAAATGGGACTGGGGTAACAGTAATGGTAACATTTATCACGATCCTGAAACCAGAAGAAACAGCATCACGTACCGTACTAATTTATCCCGTTTGATGGATCAGCTTATTACTGAAGGCAAAATAGATAAAGCTAAAAAAGTGATCGAACTGGCAATGACAAAAATGCCAGTAGACAAATTTGGCTATTATTCATTAGTAGAACCTTTTGCAGGCGGATATTACAAAGTAGGAGAAACTGCTAAAGCACATGATTTGCTTAACAAACTGGTTCAAAAATACAAGGAAGAACTAAACTATTATGCGACTCTGACTCCTAATGACCAAACCGACTTAGCAATTGACATTATTACTGACATCGAACGCTACAGAAGCTTATTACAAGTGATGAAAGAAAACAACGATCTTGCTTTCTACGAAAAACATAAGGTAACATTTAATACCTATGTAAATGTTTTCGAACGCTTTGGAAGAGAAAAAGAATAAGTTACGAAAAATATAGCAATTAAAAAAATGCAGCGCCTCTTGATTAGTAGCGCTGCATTTTCTAATTTTACATATCTGTAAACCACTACAAAATGAGCTTTTATTGGGTAAAAACAAATTCATTCATTAAAAAGGTGTTTTCTAAATATTGTTGGGACATTCCAAACAACGAAAAGAAAATATACCTCACCTTTGATGATGGTCCAACTCCGGAGATTACAGACTGGGTTTTATCCGAATTAAAAAAATTCGACGCAAAAGCCACTTTTTTCTGCATCGGAAAAAACATAAAAGCCAACCTCTCCCTGTTCGAAAAATTAATCACAGAAGGACATTCCATCGGTAACCACACCATGAACCACGTTAACGGCTGGAAAAGCCAAACCGATGATTATATTCAAAATGTACAGCATTGTGCTGCCGTTCTGGAAAAGGAGAAAACGTGCAATCTTATCTTTCGCCCGCCTTACGGAAAAATCAAAAAAGCGCAATCTAAAATCTTACGAAAGTTAGGGTATAAAATTATCATGTGGGACGTTTTAAGCGCCGATTTCGATCAGAGTATCACCCCTGAGAAATGTCTTGAAAACGTAACTAAAAATGTAAAGTCAGGAAGTGTAATTGTATTCCATGATAGTATAAAAGCATCACCAAATCTAAAATTTGCCCTGCCTAAAACGTTACACTTTTTAAAAGAAAATGGGTATACATTTGATATTATTCACTAAATAATATCGCTAAGAAGTAATATTCTATAAATTAAATTGTTCCTGGACAATTCCTATAATCGTATTCGCATCAAGTTCTCCGGATTGCCTCCAGATCATTTGCCCTTCTTTATAAATCATTAAAGTAGGAAGCCCCTTAATACGTAGTGCTTCTGCTAATTCCTGATTTTTATCCACATCAATTTTGATCACCTTGGCTTTATCGCCAAGTGCAGCCGCAACATCCTTAATTACAGGATGCATCGATACAGATGATTCGTTCCAATCGGTGTAAAAATCAATCAACACTGGAACTTGAGCATTTATAAGTTCTCCAAATTTTGACATAAAACCAAAAATTTAATTCTTTTTTAATCTTTTAAAAAGAGATAATTATATACAAATGTAGCATTTTTAACGAATTAAGCCACATTGTTCCCTTTTTTTAGTTCAATCACGGTTATTTCGGGCATAATACCTACACGCCCCGGATAAGCATGAAAACCAAATCCACGATTCACATAAACGTATCGGCCTGCATTTTCATACAGTCCTGCCCATTGCTTATAGATATACTGTGCCAGGCTCCATTTAAAATAACCCGGAATTTCTATCCCAAATTGCATGCCATGTGTATGTCCTGACAGTGTTAAATGAAACTTTTTCGGATGATTTTTAATTTCGTACTCCCAATGCGTCGGATCATGACTCATCACCACTTTAAAATCGTCCTGAGTAACATTCTCAGAGGCTTTGTTTAAATCTCCTGCCTTTTTAAAATTCTGCCCCCAGTTTTCCACCCCAATCAATGCAATTTTGTCATCGCCTTTTTGAATGTATCGGTGTTCGTTTAATAAAAGGTCGAATCCGATCTGACCGTAAAGATTCTTAATTTCTTCGAAGTTCTCGTCTTTTTCTTTTTCAGAAGGCCAGGTTACATATTCACCATAATCATGGTTTCCTAAAACTGAAAATTTACCATATTTATAATTCTTTATTCTTTTAAAGGTTTCCAGCCAGGGATGCATTTCTTTAGCATGTGTGTTGACAATATCACCGGTAAATAAAATTAAATCGGCTTCCTGAGCATTAATCAGGTCAATTGCATAATTGATCTTATCCGGATTGTCAAAACTTCCACTATGAACATCGGATATCTGAGTAATTTTAAACCCATCAAAAGCATCCGGAAGATCCGGAAAAAAGATCGTTTGCTTAATTACTTTAAAATTATATTTCCCTTCAAAAATTCCATAAATTAAAGAAAGAAAAGGAACTGCTGCCAGTCCCAAACCAATCTGACTAATAAATTTTCGCCTTGACGGAATAGCCTCTGAACCACTTGAATTGTAGACAAAATAATTTACTATTCCTGCTCCTAATCTGAAAATATCTTCGCCAAACATGATTAGTGTAAGCACAATTTTTGGCACATAAACCAACAGCATCAAACCGGTCGTAAACATAAACTGTCTCGTTTGTCCAACGGAGCGGTCAACCTGTGAAAAAGAATACATGATAAAAATTAAAAGCAGTAAACTTATAATTTGATACCCCACCAACACCCATCTTAATTTGATCAAAGTGCGAAAGGCCTGATACGAATAGAACTCAATAAATAGAAGAAGAGCGCAAAGAATTAGAAACTTAAGGATCATTATTTATAGTTTTCAACAAAGTAACAAAGAATGAAAATTGTATAGCTTTTTATTATCAAAAATTTAACGCTGGTAATAACAAAAAGCTGACAGATTACTCTACCAGCTTTTTTTCTACCAAATTTTTTAAAACCTTTTATAATCCACAACAGGTCTACCACAGTAAACTATGTTGTTTTATTTTTGAGCTTTTGCTGCTTCGGGTTTAGCTGCCGCTTCTTTTTTCGCTTTTTTATCCGCTTTTTTGTCTTTTTTAGGCGCTTTTGCTTCTTTTACAGGGGCTGATTTCGCTGGGGTTGTTTGCGCGCTTACCATTGCAGTTGTTCCTAAAACAGCTACTGCTAACATTACTAATTTTCTCATGATTTTAGTTTTTATAATTATTAATATCTTCATTTATTATACTTCAAAGATATTATCGGAAAATGAAGATTAAATGAAGATTGAGCTCCTCTGAAAAAATTAACGTTTAATTATGTTTTACCGTTTCCGGAAACAACAATGCAAAGGTTGTTCCTTTATTTATTTCAGAAGTAACTTTAATTTCGACATGATGAAAAGAAGCAATACTTTCTGCAATAGCAAGCCCTAAACCCTGGCCCTCCTGATCTGAACTGATTCTGGCAAACCTGTTGAATATATGCTGTATTTGAGAATCACTCATCCCAACACCGGAATCTGCTATCGAAATAAAATAATTATGGTTCTGAAAACCATCCGTAATGGTAATACTGCCTTGAGATTTATTGTATTTTATAGCATTGGTAACCAAGTTATAAATAAGAATGTGAAATAGCGTTTTATTTCCTGTAAAGACATAGTGATGCTGCATTGTATTCAGAAACTGAATTTCTCTGTCCTCAATTCGATCTTGCAAGTCCTCCTGCAGATCATTAACAATCTCATGAAAATTTATATACTCGTTTGCTTCATACTGATTGTTCTCTATTCTGGAAATCAACAATAAGTTATTGATGATTTTTTTTAGCATGTCTAATGTTCTCAGCGATCCTGCAATTTTATCGAATGCGTTATCATCTAAGGATTCATTTTGTAATAAGTTCTCAAACTTACTTTTAAGCAGCGCAATTGGCGTTAGAAGTTCGTGGGAAACATTCGAAATAAACTGTTTCTCTTTTTTAAAAAGTTCCGCAATACGGTCCATCATTTGATTTAAAACAAAATCAAGTTCCCTGAAATCCCGCGATCTGGCTTTTATAGGGGTATGATCAAAAGCCTCAGGTTCATTGACCCGCCTTATTTTAGTGTCAATAATTTTATAAAAAGGCTTCAGTAAATATTCAATATAAAAAGTATCAGCCAAAAAAGTAATGAGCAATATCACCACAAAAACTATTATGATAAAAAAGCGAATGATAAAAGTAAGGTCTTTTACTTCCCCAAGACTGCTTCCAATTTCGAGCTGGTAATCCTGATTTCCATAAGTAAAATGATACTGCAAAATTCGATACTCATTCTCTTCTCCTTCGATAATCCGGTAGTCATTACTAAAAACCGGTTTTTTCTGATCGGGTTTCAGAGAAGACTTAGAAAGCACCAAAAACTCACTGTGAAGGGTTGAAAACTGAGAGTATGTTTCGGTCGAATCGTCTGAATCCTTCGTAAAGTCATCAATCTCATTTTGATTTAGATGTTCAATAAACTTCTGCTTCTTTTCGAGTAAGCCGTTATTGATATGTCTGTACACCACATTTTCTACCAAAATGGGCAGCATAAGCCATAGAATCAAAATAACCAACAGCCTTGTCAGCGCATTAAAAATAGCCAATTGATGTTTTATTTTCACAGTCCTTACTATTTATTCGTTTATACGATATCCTACGTTTCTCACCGTTTCAAACCAGTCAATTTCTGTATGTTTGTCCAACTTTTTTCGAAGATTCCGAACATGAACATCAATAAAATTAGAATCGGAATTGACCTCCAGAATGTCTCCCCAAATATGTTCTGTCAATTGCAATCTGGTAATCACTCTGTTTTTATTGAGAACCAAATATTGAAAAATATCAAACTCCTTCTTGGTGAGATTAATGGGCGTTTCATCATAACTCACTTTATAATCCTGAAGCTGTAGTAAAAAACCATGAATGCTTAAACTATTCAGAGTAAAACCATGCATCCTTCGAATGACCGCAAACAATCGCGCACTAAGCTCTGTGAGAGCAAAAGGTTTTGTCAAATAATCATCAGCACCTAAATGCAAACCGTTTATTCTGTCATCGAGTTCACCACGTGCCGTAAGTACAATAACTGCCATTTTCGACCTGGTTTTCCGAACTGTTTTCAGCACTTCAAACCCATCTCCGTCAGGCAAGCCAAGATCCAGGAGCATAGCATCATAGTCATTGCTGTTTACTTCTTCCAAAGCATCACTACAATTGTGAACAATTCTACATATATAACCCGCATTACACAGAAAATCATAAACCTCCGCAGCAAGTTCTTTATTATCTTCAACAATCAAAACATTCATAATACAGCATTTAAGTGCAACTAAATTTAAGCAATTATAAAAAGCATCGTTGCGCATTATTAAAAAAATTAACGAATAAAAAAAGCCAGTAAATTTCTTTACCAGCTCTCTTCAACCTCATTCTCCATAATCATTACTTCTGTTTTGCCTCGTTTACAATTCTTCGTAAGCAAAACGAAAACAATTTTTACTACTTCATTTTAGTTGTTTCTGCTTTTGGAGCTTCGCTTTTTTGTGATTTCATTTTTTTATCAGCTCTGTTTTTATGGTGCTTAGTTGCTTTTACTTCTTTCACAGGAGCTGTCTTTGCCGGAGCTGTTTGTGCGCTAACCATTACACTTGTTCCTAAAACTGCCACGAGTAACATCATTAGATTTTTCATAACTTTTGATTTAAATTGTTATTTTGTTTTACACTTTTATTGTCTTATTTTTTCTCTTTTGGAGCTTCTGCTTTTGGCGTTGCAGTTTTTGCTGCTTTCGCTTTTTTATCCATTTTATGTTTAGGGTGTTTTGTCGCTTTTACTTCTTTAGCCGGAATCGGTTTAATACCTTTAGCCGGAAATGCACTTACCATAACACTTGTTCCTAAAACTGCCACTAACAACATCAATAAATTTCTCATGATTTCTAAAATTTTATATTAATACCTTTTATTTTACAGATCAAATTTACCCCTGCAATATGAAGACAAAATGAAGAAACCTTGCCCATTTATAATTTTAACTTTATTTTATAAAAAAACGACGGAAATACTCCCGTCGCTTCTTCTTTATAGATGTTGTTTTTAGAAACCTAATCCCAGAGTCATAGCCGTAACAGTTGGTGTAAAGCCAATCGTTTTGCTTGCTGCACCAGATGTTAAGTTAATTTTATATATAGACTGTACACCACTAACAGTTAATATTGCGAACGCCTCATTACTGGTCCCTCCTATATCGAACCCGTTCATTCCTGTTGCCATTACTCCCAAACTACCCACCAACACCAAGGTTCCGTTATTTGGGGGATTTTGAAGATAGAGATTATTCGTTCCTGAATCAATAACAAACAACTGTGTCGTTGATGCCTGTGCAAAATTATTAGTATAAGCAGCAGCCGTAACCGATGGTGTCCCCGGATTAAGAAGAACATCAGTAGCCGCAACTACTCCCGTATCCGGATGCAGTCGAAGATTTTGCCCGGTATTACTCACCACACGTATTCTATCGACGGTTGGATTAAAATCAAATCCAAAATTCTGACCAGATAACGATGGCGATAATCCAGTCCCAACCGCAGTAGTCTGACCATTTGAAATATTAATCGTTAACAGTCTGCTTTGATTTGTTAATGCATAAAGAGCTCCGTTTGCGGGTCTGAAATCCAGACCAACTACCTGCTCACTTGTAGCCATCCCGGTTAAAGCAACAGAATTTGAAGTTCCCGTTACCGGGTTCAACCTGTACAAAATATTGGTCTCTGTGGTTGCATAAGCGATTGGTTTTGTCTTAAATGCTATTTCAATAATTTGTTGGGAAAAAACTCCAACCCAACCTGCTTCGCCAATCATTAAATCAATCGTATACAATCTGGATTCATTGTTTTTAGTATTGACTGCTAATGCCAAATTCGTATCAGCCTCAATATCAAAACCTCCTATTCCCGAAAAATCAACTTTTAAACTTCCAATTTCCTGAATTTTTCCATCATTTGGAGGATTCTGCAGGTACACTTTGTCGGTAACATAATCAATATCGAATAATTGAGTTGTAGTACTACCTGAGAAACTATTGGTATAGGCAACGGCTCCAATCTGAGCATTAGCGACACCATTTATACTTCCGTCTGTCGCTACTACAGTTCCTAATTCAGGATGCAGCCTGAGATTCTTGCCGTTATTAGACACCAAACGTATCCTGTCGACTGTCGGGTTAAAATCGATAGCAGAAGATGTCCCTTCAATCAAAGGCGTGAAAGGTCCGGCTCCAAGTGGTGTCGCCAACCCTGAATTTTCATTTATAACGTACAATCTGCTGGTAGAACCCAAACCATAAAGCTGTCCCGTTGAAGGTCTGTAATCAATACTTATAATATTTTCTCCCGATTGCAATCCCGTTATAGCGTAAGAACGAACAGGAGTCTTTAAATCTCTGGCTTTAAAATAAAAAATCTTATTGTCATTTGTCAGCGCTGTAAAGTCTACAGGAGGAGCAATACCAGGTGTTGGTACCGGTTCAGGTTGCGGAACCGGAGTTCTATCGTCATCATTAGAACAGGCTCCAAAAAATGACATTAATCCCATTACGAAAATGGATTTCGACATACGTATATTTTCTCTCATAACACATTGTTTTTTATTTACTTACGACAAAATATTCCTTCTGGTTTGATTCTTTTTTAAACTTCACAGAAAAAAATTAAATCCTTCCTGCTATAATCAGGAAAAACAAATAACAAATTAATTTGTGTCCTAATATTATATCGATATTTGTAACTTTGAAAATTGAATTGATAAACTGAACATATGTCGTCACAAAAACGCCTTTTTTTACTTGATGCTTACGCTTTAATATTTCGCGGCTACTACGCCTTCATAAAAAACCCAAGGATCAACTCCAAAGGAATGGATACATCAGCGATCATGGGATTCATGAATTCGCTTTTAGATGTTATCAAACGTGAAAAACCGGATCATTTGGCTGTAGCTTTTGATAAAGGCGGAAGCCAATTGCGAAACGAATTATTCCCTGAATACAAGGCTAATCGCGATGTGACGCCTGAAGCCATTAAAATTGCTGTTCCTTATATCTGCGAATTGTTAAAAGCCATGCACATTCCGATTATTGAAGTGTCAGGTTTTGAAGCCGACGATTTAATTGGAACGATTGCCAAACAAGCCGAGAAAGAAAATTATAAAGTTTTTATGGTAACTCCGGATAAGGATTTTGCGCAATTGGTTTCGGAGAACATCTTTATGTACAAACCTGCCCGCATGGGAAATGGAATTGAAATTTGGGGAGTTCCTGAAGTCTTGGCAAAATTCGAAATCGAGCGTCCGGAACAAGTCATCGACTTTCTTGGAATGATGGGTGATGCCGCCGATAATATTCCGGGACTTCCGGGAGTTGGCGAAGTAACCGCCAAAAAACTCCTAAAAGAATTTGGAACGATGGAAAACCTATTAGCCAATACAGATAAGCTAAAAGGAAAAATGAAAGAGAATATCGAGGCCAATAAAGAAAAAGGATTGTTGTCTAAAAAATTGGCAACCATTTTATTAGACTGCCCAGTAACCTTTAACGAAGACGACTACGAGTTAGTTCGACCTGATATTGAAAAAACCGATGCTATTTTTCAGGAGCTTGAGTTCAGACGAATGGCAGAGCAATTTGACAATTTGTTTAAAACAGGCGACGGGAACGAATCAGCGGCTTCAGCTCCGGTTTCTGATGCCAAATTATATAAAAAACCACAACCTAAAAACGAAGATCAGTTTGATCTTTTTGGAGGTGGTTCTACCGAAGAAAATGCCGAAGCAACCAGAACTTCTTTTTACAATACTTTAGAAAACACACCTCACTCCTATCAGGCCATTCAGGGAGATCTTGGTATAAAACTGCTTTTGCAAAACCTGCAAAACCAGACTTCTGTTTGTTTTGACACCGAAACTACAGGTTTAGATGCTTTGCATGCCGAGTTGGTAGGTATCGCTTTCTCTTACGAAAAAGGAAAAGCTTTTTATGTGCCGTTTCCGGAAAATCAGGAAGAAGCTCAGACTTTAATTGAAAAATTCAGACCTTTCTTTGAGAACGAAAATATCGAAAAAATAGGCCAAAATTTAAAATACGATTTGAAAATCCTTTCCAATTATGATATTACCGTAAAAGGAAAGCTTTTTGATACCATGATTGCGCACTATCTAATCAATCCGGATATGCGTCATAATATGGATATTTTATCAGAAACCTATTTGAAATATGCCCCAAAACCAATTGAAGAATTGATTGGAAAAAAGGGAAAAAATCAAATTACAATGCGTGATGTGTCTCTTGAAGACATCAAGGAATATGCTGCCGAAGATGCTGATATCACTTTACAGTTAAAAGAAATTTTTACTACAGAATTAGACAAAACCGAGACTAAAAAACTGTTTGATGAAATTGAAATACCATTAGTAAGCGTTTTAGCTGCTATGGAGACAGAAGGAATTCGTCTGGATGTCGAATTTTTAAACGCAATGTCTAAAGAAATGGATGTTGAAATCAAATCTTTAGAACAAAAAATATACGAAACTGCAGGAGAGAAATTCAATTTAGCTTCTCCTAAACAGTTAGGTGATATTTTATTTGATAAACTTAAAATTGGAGGAGCCAAACAAAAGAAAACAAAAACCGGACAATATGCAACCGGCGAAGAGGTTTTGACTTATTTGGCCAACGACAATCCAATTGTAAAACAAATTCTGGACTGGCGTCAGATGGTGAAATTGCAAAGTACTTATATACTGGCTTTACCGGAACAAGTAGACAAAAAAACATTACGCGTTCATACCGATTATATGCAGACCGTTGCTGCTACAGGACGCTTGAGTTCTAACAATCCAAACTTACAAAACATTCCGATTCGTACCGAAAGAGGACGTCAGATTCGTAAAGCTTTTGTAGCACGCGATGAAAACTATACTTTAATCTCTGCCGATTATTCGCAGATAGAATTAAGAATTATTGCCGCTTTGAGTGGTGAAGAAAATATGATTGCCGCTTTTAAAAACGGAGAAGACATTCACAAAGCAACTGCTGCCAAAGTTTTTGATGTGCCTTTGGATGAAGTTTCCCGCGAACAAAGAAGCAACGCCAAAACCGTTAACTTCGGAATTATTTATGGTGTTTCTGCCTTTGGATTGAGTAATCAGACTTCTTTATCCCGCAGCGAAAGTGCTGCATTGATTGAGGCGTATTATAAAACCTACCCAAGACTGAAATCTTATATTTCTGAACAAATTGAATTTGCGCGTGAAAAAGGATATGTACAAACCATCTTAGGCCGTCGTCGTTATTTAAAAGACATTAACTCAGCGAATGCCGTAGTTAGAAGTGCCGCCGAACGAAATGCCGTAAATGCACCTATCCAGGGAAGCGCTGCCGATGTGATCAAAATTGCCATGATCAACATTCATAAAAAACTAAAAGAAGAAAACTGGAAATCTAAAATGCTGCTTCAGGTGCATGATGAGCTTGTGTTTGATGTTCACAATGATGAACTCGAAAAAATTCAGCCTATGATCAAACACGAAATGGAAAATGCCTTTACGATGGCAGTTCCTTTAGAAGTTGAACTCGGAATGGGTAAAGATTGGTTGGCCGCACATTAATAATTTTAGATTTCAGAGTGTTGATTTTAGATTTCAGTATTTTTATAAAAAAATATGCTTTGCTATTTTTTGTCCTTTATACTATGATTGCTTTTAGTCAAGAGACTTACTATTTGGAAGGAACTTTGGCTAAAAGCAAAATCTATATGAAAATTGACGTTTATAAAAACGACAAAGAGACGAGCTTAAATGCTGTTTACTTTTATCAAAATTCATTAAAAGACATTAAACTGGAAGGAAACTTAAAAGACAATCTTTTTACTTTCTATTTTAAGCCAAACAATGCAATAACTGAAAAATTTTATCTGAAAAAGCTAGCTAACAATAATTTTGAAGGATCCTGGTACAATGCCAAAGGGATACAATTTCCGGTAAAAATTCAACCTATAAATTTTTCAGGCTACAAAGCGAATCTCGACAAATATTATGCTGATGATAAACTAAATTATGTAAAGTATAAATTTTTAGAGTTCAAGAAACAGAAAACTACCACTTATAACAATAAGGAATTTGTATGGTATTCTGAAAAACACTGTGATTCGGAATTTTTCAGGGTAGGAAATAACTTTTCAGAAAAAAACAAGTCAATCCTAAATCCAATTCTCGAAAAAATCCACATTCAGAACACTTTAGATCAGCTCAATTGTTCTTCGTCTTTTGAATATAGTGAAGGAAAAGGAATAGAAGGAAGTACTACCGTAACTTTTTTAAATTCGAATTTACTGGGATTTCAAATTTCAAACTCTTATTATTGCGGTGGTGCTCATCCAGACTGGGGAAGCAGAGGCTATCTGATTGATTTAAACAATGGAAAGGATTACGGAATTGACGACATACTGGCTTTTGACAAAAGCGTTACAACAGAAGAACAAAGCAATTTTTCGAATTTTTCTAAATATCGCTCTGATTTTTTCGCTCCGAAATTATTAAGCACAATTACTTCAGAATATCATTTTGAAAAACCAAAAGACGATAGTGATCCCTGCGATTATACCAATGAAGAATATTGGGATTTCCCTTCCTGGAATTACACCCAAAAAGGCATTGAATTTACCCCGATTTTTGCAAGAGTTGACAGGGCTTGCGAAGAATCTTTTTTAGTCCCTTTTGAGAAATTAAAAAAATACAAAAATCCTAAATTTCCTTATACCTTATAAAAAAACCATCAGCTGCGGCTGATGGTTTTCTGTTTATTAAACTTTTCTTGTAGATTCTCGTTCTTTCAATTTTGTTTTGATCACGATTGTTTCATAGTCTGATGTTTCACCTTCCGGCTCTTCTAATCTTTGAATCAATCTTTTAGCAGCGACCTCTCCAATCTCAATTCCGTGCTGACTTACTGTTGTTAAACTTGGCGACAAACGTCTTGAAGCTAAAATTCCATCAGCAAAACCTATAATTGAAATATCTTCAGGAACCTTATATCCTTTTTTCAGACTTACACGTAAAGCGGCCACCGAATCATTCTCGTCCAAAGCAAAAATAGCATCAATTTTATGCTCAAAAATGGCATCAATTTTGGCTTTCATATCTTCTTCAGAGTCGGTACGAAGAATGATATTCTCGTTTATCTGAATATTATTATCTTTTAATGCTTTTAAGTAACCATCAGCTCTTAATTTTCCAACGCTTAAATTGTCTACTGACGAAATCAGAGCAATATTTCTGCATCCTAAATCAATTAAATGCTGTGTTGAGTTTAAAGCAGAATCAAAATCGTCTACCACCACTTTATCACATTCTACTCCATCAGCAATTCTATCAAACATCACAATAGGAGTTCCATCGCTGATAATATCCGAAAAATGACCATACTCTTCTAATTTTTGCGCTTCTTCAGATACTGATAATATAAATCCGTCAATAGTTCCGTTGCTTAACATTTCAAGCGTATGAACTTCTTTTTCCAAAGATTCATTCGAAATACAAGTGATTACATTATATCCTTTTTTATCTGCTACTTTTTCGATACCACTAAAAACCTTTGCGAAAAAGGAGTTCAATATATTAGGTATAATTACTCCTATTGTTTTGGTTTTACGATTCTTTAAATTCAAACCAATAACATTTGGTTTATAATTTTTGAGTTTGGCATACTCTTTAATCTTCACCTTTGTTTGCTCACTAATCTCCGGGCTATCATTCAATGCCTTAGAAACAGTCGATACAGAAACACCTAGTTCCTTCGCAATTTGTTTTAGAGTTGCTTTAGCTTTCATTTAAAAATAAATTTTATGTAATTAATACAAATATAGTAGAATTACCTAAAATAAAACAAAAAACACGTTATCCTATTTAAAATTTCAACGTGTTTTTTAAATAAAATTAAAATAAGCTTCTTTTCTAAAACCGCAAGTCCTAAAATTTCGTTAATACCTTAATACATGTTATTAACCTTTTAAAAGTCCTTGATTATGAAAAACGAAGTTAAAATTCATGAAGTAGATCCTTCATTGAATAACAGAAGGAGCTTCCTTAAGCTCAGCGGCCTTACATTAGTTAGTGCCGGTTTGATTATGGCCGGTTGCAGCGATAATGACAATGACAACGACATGGAAGACACTACGTTACCCGGAATCCGAAACGGCGTCTTTGATTTAGGATCGGGTGATTTTGGAGTACTAACCTATGCGTATGCTTTAGAACAACTGGAAGCCGACTTTTATACTAAGGTTGTAAACTCAGCAACTTTTAATGTAACTTTCAATCCTATCGAACGGCAGGTACTAACAGACCTGTATCATCACGAAGTAATTCACAGAGATTTTTTCAAAGCTGCTTTAACCGGAGCACTTCCTGATCCGAGCTCTCAATTACTTCCTTCCTTAGCTTTTAACTACGGTTCTTTGAATTTTAACAGCCGTACGGAAGTTCTTGCTACAGCAAAAGCATTAGAAGATACCGGAGTTGCTGCTTACAATGGGGCAGGAAAATTAATTAAAAGCGCAGACTATTTACTTTTAGCAGGAAAAATTGTTTCGGTAGAAGCCAGACACGCATCAGCCATCAGAAGTTTAATTAATCCTAATTCTAAAGATTTTGCCGGCGATGATATTGTAAACGCAACAACAGGTTTGGATGCAGCACAAGATCCTTCAAAAATTCTACCAATTGCAGGAGGCTTCATTACAACAAAATTTACAGCCAAATATTTACCTTAATCTTAACAAGCTAAAACTTAGAAATTATGAATATTTTAAAATTTATAGAAACATTTACTGATGATAGCTTGATGAGAAGCACTGGTTCAAGAAGAGACAGTTTTAATCAGTTTGGAAGTATTGGAAAAACATTAGCCTACGCATCAATCCCTTTTGGATTATCAGCAATGGCAAATAAAGCATTAGCAAAAGACATTACTGCAACACCCGCAACTCCTATTGGAGCCTTGCAATTTGCCTTAACTTTAGAATATCTGGAAAACGAATTTTATGCTATGGCATTAGATTCCGGAGTAATTCCGGCATCAGAAAATGGCGGACGCGATTTAAAAGTTTTTCAGCAAATAGCAGCACATGAGTCCGATCACGTTAAATTTTTGATAGCAGGACTGGGCGGACCAGCAAGTGCAAATTTTGTCGCTAAACCTACTTTTGACTTTACTGTTGGAGGAGCTTTTGATCCATTTCATGACTACCCAACCTTTTTAGCATTAGCACAAGCCTTTGAAGATACAGGCGTTAGAGCCTACAAAGGTCAGGCAGCAAATTTAATCACGACACCTGATTTACTAACTGCCGCATTACAAATTCACTCAGTAGAAGCCCGTCATGCTTCTGAAGTACGACGTTTAAGAGGATTAAAAGGATGGATTTCGAATAGTGAACGAGGCGCAGGAATGCCCGCTGCAACACAAGCTGTTTATGATGGTGAAGGAGTTACCGTACAGGCAGGATTCAACACGGCAGCTGCATTTGGAGCTTCTGCAGGGTCAGAAGCTTATGATGAGCCACTTACGACACAACAAGTCGTTGATATTGCAAATTTATTTATTGTTTAGCCAAAACAATTCTAAATATTAAACCACCTTCGCGTTATTGTGAAGGTGGTTTTTTTTTATTGTTTTAAATCAAAAACTGATGTCCTGATTTTCAGCAGATAAAATATTCTTTTCAGGTATTTGGTTTTAAAATAATTAATTGTACTTTTGCATCCCCTTTATTGGGGATGGAATGTTTAATTAAAATAATATTATGGACGCATTAAGCTACAAGACAATTTCAGCTAGCAAAGCCACTGTAACTAAAGAGTGGATTGTTGTTGATGCTGAAGGTCATAACTTAGGTCGTCTTGCTTCAAAGGTTGCAATGATCTTAAGAGGTAAGTACAAACCAAGTTACACACCGCACGTTGACTGTGGAGATAACGTAATTGTTATCAACTCAGAAAAAATTAACCTTACAGGTACAAAAATGAATGACAAAATTTACATGCGTCATACAGGTTACCCAGGAGGACAAAGAACTTTAACTGCTAAAGTATTGCAATCTAAGAATCCTGCATTATTAGTAGAAAAAGCTGTAAAAGGAATGCTACCTAAAAACAAATTAGGAGCTGAACTTTTTAGAAATCTAAATGTTGTTGTAGGTGCTGAGCATACTCACGGAGCTCAAAAACCTAGAACTGTTAACCTAAACGATCTTAAGTAATGGGAGTTATTCACAAAATCGGTAGAAGAAAAACCGCTGTTGCACGTGTATATGTTTCTGAAGGAACAGGAAAAATCACTGTAAACAAAAAAGAATTCGCAACTTACTTTCCAACTGCAACTTTACAATACAAAGTTTTACAACCATTATCTATGACAGAAAATGCAAGTAACTTTGATGTAAAAGTAAACGTTTACGGAGGTGGTTCAACTGGTCAGGCAGAAGCTGTAAGAATGGCACTAGCACGTGTAATGTGTGAAGTAAACATCGAAAACAGAGCTATCTTGAAACCAGAAGGTTTATTAACAAGAGATCCAAGAATGGTTGAACGTAAGAAATTCGGTCAGAAGAAAGCTCGTAAGAGATTCCAATTCTCTAAACGTTAATATTTACCTGTCTTGTACATTTGGTGCAGGACACCATCAATTATTTATTGAAATTAAAAAACACAGTTGTTGTTGCTCTCCTATTGAGGTAGGAAATAGTTTAGCATCTAAATGGGTTAAAAGTCTTGAAGTCGAAAGCCTAAAAGTCTTAAAGTTTGAAGCCTATAGCGTAATGCTTAGTGCCTAAAGTAAAAAAAACACATTGCTAATCAACAGAACGTAAACTAGTACAAAAATGGCAAACAAAATAGAAGTTAAAGACTTACTAGAAGCAGGTGTTCACTTTGGACACATGACTAGAAAATGGGACCCAAATATGGCCCCTTACATTTATATGGAGCGTAATGGTATTCACATTATCAATCTATATAAAACTGCAGCAAAAATTGAAGAAGCTAACGAAGCTTTGAAAAAAATCGCTGCATCAGGTAGAAAAATCTTATTCGTAGCTACCAAAAAACAAGCAAAAGACATCGTTGCTGACAAAGCAAAAGCTGCAAACATGCCTTACATCACTGAAAGATGGCCAGGTGGAATGCTAACTAACTTTGTTACTATCAGAAAGGCAGTTAAAAAAATGTCTTCTATCGATAAAATGAAGAAAGATGGTACTTTCATGACGTTATCTAAAAAAGAGCGTTTGCAAGTTGATCGTCTACGTGCTAAATTAGAGAAAAACTTAGGTTCAATCGCTGATATGTCTAGACTACCTGCAGCATTGTTCGTAGTAGATATCAAAGCTGAACACATCGCAATAAAAGAAGCACAAAAATTAAACATTCCAGTTTTCGCAATGGTTGATACGAATTCTGACCCAAGAGAGGTTGATTACGTTATTCCTGCAAATGATGATGCTTCTAAATCAATTGACAAAATTTTATCTTTAGTAACTGCTGCTGTAATCGAAGGTCTTTCTGACAGAGGTTCTGAAAAAGAAACTGAAGCTACAGAAGAAGCTGCTCCTGCTGCTGTAGAAGCTGCACCAGCTGTTGATGCTGCTCCTGCAACTGAAGAATAAATCAAATTTAAATTCCAAATTTTAAATTCTAAAATCCAAACACAAATTAAAAACGTTATGTTGATAATTTAATAAAATTGGAGTTTAGAATTTAAAAGATGGAATTTTTACTTTTAACATTAAAATTCAAAATATTATGGCAACAATTACTGCTGCAGACGTAAATAAATTAAGACAATCTACAGGTGCCGGAATGATGGACTGTAAAAAAGCTTTAGTTGAGGCTGACGGAGATTTCGATAAAGCTATACAAGTCCTTAGAGAAAAAGGACAAAAAGTTGCTGCTAACCGTTCTGACCGTGAGTCTTCTGAAGGAGCTGCTGTTTCTTTTATCAATGCTGACAATACTAAAGGAGCTATCATCACTTTAAACTGCGAAACTGATTTCGTAGGTAAAAATGAGGCTTTCGTAACTTTAGCTAAAGAATTAGTTGAAAAAGCTATTAACTTCTCTTCTAAAGAAGAATTTTTAGCTTCAGATTTCAACGGAATTACTGTTGCTGAAAAATTAATCGAGCAAACTGGAGTTATTGGAGAAAAAATCGAAATCGGTGGTTTTGAAATTTTAGAAGGTGCTTTTGTTGGATCTTATGTTCACGTTAACAAAATTGCTGCATTAACTGCAATTTCTGCTGCAATTCCTAACGCTGAAGTTTTAACTAAAGATGTTTCTATGCAAGTTGCTTCTATGGGAGCTGATACATTATCTTACAAAGATTTTGATCCTGCTTTCGTTGAATCTGAGCTTGCTGCTCGTATTGCTGTAATCGAAAAAGACAATGAAGAAGCAAAACGTTTAGGAAAAACTTTAAAAAATGTTCCTAAATACATCTCTTTCTCTCAATTAACTGAAGAAGTTTTAAAACAAGCTGAAGAAGATGCTAAAGCTGAATTAAAAGCTGAAGGTAAACCAGAGCAAATTTGGGACAAAATTATCCCAGGAAAAGTTCAACGTTTTATCTCTGACAATACTACTTTAGATCAAGAGAAAGCTTTGTTAGATCAAAACTTTATCAAAGATGATAGTAAAAAAGTTGGTGATTACGTTAAAGGATTCAACGTTGAAATTACAGGTTTCAAAAGAGTTACTTTAGGTTAATATATTATTTCAATATTTAAAAAGCCCGAATATTAATTTATTCGGGCTTTTTTTTATGCGGAATATTTATTTGTGAAATGTTATTTGTGAGATGTAAAATATGAAGAAGTTAAAATAGTGCCCTGAATCTATTTCATCTTCAGAGCAACTCGATTATTTCGCAAATCTCAAGTTTTCTTCTAATTCCATCTCACATTTTACATTTCACATTTCACATCTAACTACTTACTTCTTGATCGGAAAATTTCTGGCACGCATTAAAGCATCAGATTTAGGAGCTCTTCCTCTAAAGTTCTCATACGCTTTCTCCTGATCGATTGTATTTCCAACACTAAAAATAGTATCATACAAACGTTTTGCTACTACCTTATCATAAGGTCCTTTTCCTTCTGTAAAAGCCTCATAAGCATCTGCATTGATCACATCAGCCCACAAATAACTGTAATATCCTGCTGAATACCCGTCACCTGAGAAAATGTGTCCGAATTGAGGAATTCTGTGACGCATTACAATTTCTGATGGCATGTGAAGCGCATCTAAAGTCTCTTTCTCAAATTTATGAGGATCAATAGTAGTCGTTGACAAATGAAGTTTCATATCAATTAAAGAACTCGAAATTGTTTCTACAGTTGAAAAACCTTCATTAAAATTAGCCGCTTTCTCGATTCTTTCTACAAGAGCCTGAGGCAATGGCTGATTTGTTTTATAATGTAAAGCAAACTTATTTAACACTTCTGGAGTAGCCAACCAGTGCTCTAACAATTGAGACGGGAACTCTACATAATCCCTAGCTACATTTGTACCTGATAAACTTGGATAGGTTACATTAGAACACAATCCGTGAAGCGCGTGTCCAAATTCATGAAACAAAGTCGTAGCATCTTCCCATGAGATTAAAATCGGTTCATTTTCGCCTCCTTTTATGAAGTTACAGTTATTAGACACAATGGTCAAAACTTCCCCGTCCATTCTCTGCTGATCACGATACGCATTCATCCATGCTCCTGAACGCTTTCCTGCACGTGCATAAGGATCAAAATACCACAAACCTACCACTTTACCCGTAACTTTATTACTTACCTCCCAAACACGTACGTCAGGATGATAAACCGGAACATTCGTAATTTGCTTGAAACTTAAATTGAATAATTCTCCGGCAACCCAGAACATTCCTTCACGTAAGTTCTCTAATTGCAAATACGGTTTAACTTCATTTTGATCTAAATCATATTTTGCCTTTCTAACTTTTTCAGCATAATAACGATAATCCCAAGGCTGAATTTTAAATTTACCTCCTTCTGCGTCAACAATTTTCTGCATTTCAGCGACATCCTGATGCACTTTCTCTACAGCAGGCTTCCACACAGACTCCATTAAAGCTAATGTCTTCTTAGGATCTTTTGCCATTTTATTAGACAAACTCCAATCAGCAAAAGTTGGAAATCCTAACAAATTAGCTTTCTTTGTACGCAATTGCAAAATAGAAACCAAAGTAGCATTGTTGTCATTTGCATTACCGTTATCTCCGCGTTTTACAAAAATATCAAATGCTTTTTCTCTTAAATCCCTACGAGTCGAGAAAGTCAAAAATGGTTCGATAGACGAACGTGTATTAGCCACACAGCCCAATACATCTAACTTTCTGTTTTTTGCTTCGGCAATAGCGGCATTTTTTACTTCAGTTGGTAAACCGTCAAAATCACTTTCTGTTTTTAAAGCTACGTATTGATTGCGCTCCTCAGCCAATAGATTCTGACTAAATTTAGTAAAAAGACTAGCCAGTTCCTGGTTGATTTTCGCTACTTTCCCTTTATCAATATCATTAAGTTTTGCACCTTCACGAACAAAATCAGTATAATATAACCAAATCAAACGCTGTTGTTCACTGGTAAGTTTCTTGCTTTCCTTTGAATTATACAAAGCTTCAATTCTTGCGAATAATTTTTTGTTCTGAACAATCTGATCTGCAAATTCAGATAATTTCGGAGACATTTCTGTTTCAACAGTGTTAAATTCAGGTGTACTTAAAGTAGAACCATAAATCCCGTAAACACTATAAATTCTGGAAATTGTTTTACCCGAACGCTCTAAAGCTGCAATTGTATTTTCAAAAGTTGGTGCTTTCGGATTGTTCGTAATAGCATCAATTTCGCTTAGTTTTTCCTGAATTGCAAATTGAAAAGCAGGTTTAAACTGCGAAACCTTATACTCATTAAAAGCAGGAACCCCACCATAAGGACCTGTCCATTGTTGCACCAACGGATTGTCCGGATTAGTCTGTGCGTTAGCCGCAAGTAAGGTTGTTCCCATGAGAAAAATTGTCATTAATTTTTTCATTATCGTTGATTTGTTTTAAATAGTTTATTGTTCCAAATGTAACTAAAAATCAGTATTCATTTAAAAATTTTAACTTTGAAGTCCTCTAAAAACTACCCTTTAATTTAAATATTCGTCTAAAAAGTTATAGAGAAATAGTTTAAATTTGAAACATCATTAACCAAATCACATGTTTAAAACCCGCAGAGAAATTGTTTTTGTAATTCTGGCCGGCATCTTTATAACAAATGCTGTTGTGGCCGAACTTATTGGAGGAAAATTAATTCAGATTGGACCGTTTGTCATGAGCATTGGTATTTTACCATGGCCTATTGTCTTTTTAACAACTGATTTGATCAATGAGTATTTTGGTGAAAAAGGGGTAAAAAAGTTATCCTTCATAACCGCTTGTTTGATTGCTTATGCCTTTCTGATTTTATTTATGGCCATTGTAATTCCGGCAGCCAAAGGAATCAGCCCTGTTAACGACGAACAGTTTCGGGCCGTTTTTGGACAAAGTATGTGGATCATTGTCGGTAGTTTAATCGCTTTTATGGCCTCTCAACTAATTGATGTCTGGATCTTTTGGTTTTTCAAAAGACGCACCGGAGAACGAAAAATATGGCTTAGAACCACAGGATCAACCGTAATCTCGCAATTATTCGATTCTTTTATTGTACTAGGAATTGCTTTCTGGTTACCCGGAAAAATTGATTTTGATACTTTCATCTCATCCGGTTTAACGGGTTACATTTTTAAACTGTCTGTTGCTGTTTTACTAACTCCGGCGATTTACGCAGGACATCATTTGATTAAGAAATACTTAGACGAAGATCCGGCACACAAAAATCCCAAACATAAAAAATAATGGTGAACGAAAATCTGATAAGATGCGGCTGGTGTTCTTCCAGCGATTTATATAAAAAATACCACGACGAAGAATGGGGTGTTCCCATTTATGATGATCCGTCTATATTCGAATTTTTAATCCTGGAAACCTTTCAGGCTGGTCTAAGCTGGATTACAATTTTGAATAAAAGAGAAAATTTCAGAACCGCCTTCGATCATTTCGATTATAAAAAAATTGCTCAGTATCCGGAAGAAAAAATAGAATCTCTATTGCAGGATACCGGAATTGTTCGAAACAAACTTAAAATTCGTGCTACCATTTCAAACGCACAGGCATTCCTGAAAGTACAAGAAGAGTTCGGCACTTTTTCTGACTATATTTGGAAGTTTACCAACGGAAATCCGATCGACAACAATCCAAAAACCTTAAAAGATGTTCCTTCCACTACTCCTCTTTCAGACGAAATTAGCAATGATTTGAAAAAACGCGGCTTCAAATTCGTTGGCTCAACCGTGATTTATGCCCATATGCAGGCCACCGGAATGGTTAACGATCATGTCGAAGATTGCTTTACCCGAAAAAGGAAATAGCCGCAGTTGCAGTCTCGGTTTTCACTTTTTAGAGCTTAATTTTTTAAGCTAAAGACTGAAAACTGAAAACTGAGACTGAAAACTTTAAAAAAATCATTACATTTGCTTCACACTTTAGGGGTGTCTACAACTTGTAGGCTGAGATTTTACCCTCTGAACCTGATCTAGCTCACACTAGCGTAGGGAAAAGTAAGATGACTTCTGCGCGCATTTTTATGCGCAATTGTAGCCATTCCTAAAGTATAACTACATACTAAACTCAAAAGGAATGGAACTAAAAATCAACCAACAAATTAAACAATTCAATGCTGAATCGTTAAGCATTCAGTCATTGCTCGATCTCGAAATTCCCAACAAACAAAACGGAATTGCCGTTGCCATTAACAATAATGTTGTTCCAAGAACCAACTGGAACCAACAGCTTGTATCCGAAACTGACGAAATTCTAATTATTTCTGCCACACAGGGGGGATAAAATTCCAATTTTTCAAATTTCAAATTCCAAATTCCAATTGTCAAGCAAGAAGTAGACGCACTACCATGCCCCTCTACAATCGACAATTAAATTTCACATCTTACATTTCACATCTCACAAAATACAACTACAAGCTATGACTACAGAAGAACAAATTTCCAGAACTCCATTTCCTAACTCCCAAAAAGTGTATGTAAGTGGTGAAATCCATCCTATCAAGGTGGCCATGCGCGAGGTTCTGCTGAGCGACACTAAACTTTCAAACGGCGGAATCGAAAAAAATCCTCCCGTAACGGTTTATGACACTTCCGGTCCATATACCGATCCCAAAATTGAAATTGACATTCGAAAAGGACTCCCGAGATTAAGAGAGCAATGGATTTTAGATCGTAATGATGTCGAAATTCTAAGTGAAATCACTTCTGATTATGGACAAAGCCGATTGAAAGACGAAAGTTTAAATCATCTTCGATTTGAATATTTGCATCAGCCCAAAAGAGCCAAAAACGGAGCCAACGTGACACAATTGTATTATGCCAAACAAGGCATTATCACTCCTGAAATGGAATATATTGCTATTCGTGAAAATCAACGAATAGAACTTCTAAACGAACAAACCAAAGCCATGCAATGCCAGCATGGTGGTCATAGTTTTGGAGCCAATACTCCCAAAAGCAAAATCACTCCCGAATTTGTTCGCAGCGAAGTAGCTTGCGGAAGAGCCATTATCCCTAACAACATTAATCATCCTGAAAGTGAGCCTATGATAGTTGGTCGCAACTTTCTGGTTAAGATAAACGCTAACATTGGCAATAGCGCCGTGACTTCGAGTATTGAAGAAGAAGTAGAGAAAGCAGTCTGGGCTTGCCGTTGGGGTGCAGATACTATTATGGACTTATCAACAGGTAAAAACATTCACGAAACCCGAGAGTGGATTATCCGTAACTCTCCCGTTCCAATTGGTACGGTTCCGATTTATCAGGCTTTAGAAAAAGTAAAAGGAATTGCCGAAGATTTAACCTGGGAAGTTTTTCGTGACACTTTAATTGAACAGGCTGAGCAAGGTGTTTCTTATTTTACGATTCACGCCGGAGTACTGTTACGCTACATTCATTTAACAGCCGACAGGGTTACCGGAATTGTTTCTCGTGGCGGATCTATCATGGCAAAATGGTGCTTGTTTCATCATAAAGAAAACTTCTTATACACTCATTTTGAAGAGATCTGTGCAATCATGAAGCAATATGATGTTGCTTTTTCTCTAGGAGATGGTTTACGTCCGGGTTCTATTGCAGATGCTAACGATGCAGCTCAATTTGCAGAACTAGAGACCTTAGGAGAATTAACTAAAATTGCCTGGAAACACGATGTTCAGGTTTTCATTGAAGGTCCAGGTCACGTCCCGATGCACATGATTAAAGAAAATATGGACAAACAACTGGAACATTGTCATGAAGCTCCTTTTTATACTTTAGGCCCTCTAACAACGGACATTGCACCGGGTTACGATCACATTACCTCTGCCATTGGAGCAGCAATGATTGGCTGGTATGGTTGTGCGATGCTATGTTATGTTACTCCAAAGGAACACCTCGGCTTACCTAATAAAAAAGATGTAAAAGATGGTGTGATCACCTATAAAATCTCCGCACATGCCGCCGATCTGGCTAAAGGCCATCCGGGAGCACAATACCGCGACAATGCCTTGAGCAAAGCTCGTTTTGAATTCCGCTGGGAAGATCAGTTCAACTTATCACTCGATCCAGATACTGCAAGAGAGTTTCATGATGAAACCCTTCCTGCTGACGGTGCAAAAGTCGCCCATTTCTGTTCGATGTGTGGTCCTAAATTCTGTTCCATGAAGATTTCTCAGGAAATTCGTGACGTAGCTGCTGCTGAAAAAGGCATGCAGGAAAAATCGGAAGAGTTTATTGAGCAGGGGAAAGAGATTTATATCTAATGTAGTTAGTGAAGAAAATAGAAGAAAGAATATAAAACAAAGAGAAAAATATATGATCGTAATTACCAATCCTTCCCCAATTAAAAATGAAACATACATTGTTCATTCCTTATTTGAAGAAGGATTGGCTTTGCTTCATATTCGGAAGCCTGATTTTTCTGAAATTGAAATGGCTCGGTTCATTCAGCAGATAAAACCTGAATATCGAAGCCATTTAGTCTTACACAGTCATCACATTTTGGCGGAAGACTTTGAAATTACTAAGATTCACTTTTCAGAAAAAGAAAGAAAAAACAGTGTTTCAATTGATATGAATCGAAAGACATTTTCGACATCAACCCATTCAATTGAAGATTTCAATTCCTTATCATCAGCGTTTGACTATGCTTTCTTAAGTCCTGTTTTTAAAAGTATTTCCAAAGAAGATTACCTCCCAAAGACTAACCTTTTTGAAGCTTTAAAGTCAAGAACAAACTACAAAACAAAACTGGTCGCTTTAGGAGGAATGAATGCCGAAAACATCCAAAAAACACACGAAAATGGTTTTGATGATGTCGCACTTTTAGGAAGTATCTGGAAAAATGAAAACCCCGTAAAACAATTCAAATTATGTCAGCAAATCGTCCAATCGCACTTTCAATAGCCGGCTTTGATCCCTCAGGTGGTGCCGGTGTTTTGGCAGACATCAAAACATTTGAACAGCATCAAGTAACCGGTTTTGCGATTTTAACCGCGAATACCATTCAAACTGAAAATGAATTTATAGAAATTCAATGGACCCATTTGAATTTTATAATTCGTTCTGTCGAAACCTTTTTCAAACGGTATAAAATCAGCGCTGTTAAAATTGGGATTGTCCCATCCTTAAATTATCTGAACCAGATTCTTTCGGTAATAAAACAACTATCACCTGACACTTTAATCGTTTGGGATACGGTTTTAAAATCAACTACTCAATTTGAATTTACAAGCCTTGACGATCGTTTCGATTTAAACGAAATTTTATCCAAAATTGATTTGATTACGCCTAATTACAACGAAATCGAATTATTATTTCCTGGTTTTACCACTAATCAACCCGGGCTTCAAAATGAAATTCCCACGAACATTTTATTAAAAGGCGGACATCATCCTTCGACAACCGGAACCGATCGTTTGTTTCTGAAAGACGAAATTACCGATCTGCTGCCTTCTGATAAAAAATGCTTTGAGAAACACGGTTCAGGCTGCGTATTATCAGCCGCAATTACCTCAAATCTTGCATGGAATCAACCTTTAAAAGAAGCCTGCAGGAATGCTAAGATCTACATAGAAAAATATCTGAATTCCACTTCAACTTTAATCGGACATCATTATGTATCATAAATTGCAATACATCTCACAAGGAGAAACAATAGAAGAACAACTGTATAATATCCATGAAGCTTTAGATGCCGGATGCGATTGGGTACAGCTGCGTTTTAAAAATCAAACTGAAAAAGACTCTTTTGCTTTGGCTGAAGCTGTAAAATTTTTATGCGAAGAGTATCTGGCGAATTTTATTGTGAACGATAACCTGTATCTCGCCCAACAAATTGCGGCAGACGGAGTTCATTTAGGACTTTCAGACATGAAAATTGACGAAGCAAGAGCCATACTGGGCAATACCAAAATCATAGGAGCAACTGCCAACACTTTTGAAGACATTGAAAACCATATTAAAAATGGCTGTGATTATATTGGTTTGGGGCCCTTTCGTTTTACAACAACCAAAGAAAAACTAAGTCCGATTCTGGGTTTATCGGGTTATTTTAAAATTATACAGGATCTAAAAAGGAATAAACTTGAAATCCCAGTCTATGCCATTGGAGGAATAACGCCAAACGATATCGCCCCCTTAATGGAAACTGGTATTCATGGAATTGCAGTCTCGGGCATGATTACAAAAAGTGATCAAAAAGGAAAACTCATTCAACAACTAAACGAAAAGTTATATGCAAACGTCATTGTTTAACATAGGAGATAAAACTTTAACCTCCCGCTTGTTTTTAGGAACAGGGAAATTTGGTTCAAACCTGGAAATGGAAGAGGCTATTTTGGCATCGGGAAGCGAGTTGGTAACCGTGGCTCTAAAACGTATCGATCTCGAGACCGAAACGGATGCTATTTTAACGCATTTAAATCATCCGAACATTCATTTATTACCCAACACATCGGGGGCACGTAATGCTAAAGAAGCCGTTTTTGCAGCACAATTAGCGAGAGAAGCACTAGAAACGAACTGGTTGAAGCTCGAGATTCACCCAGATCCGAAATACCTGATGCCCGATCCTATAGAAACTTTAAAAGCGACAGAGGAACTGGCCAAACTTGGCTTTTTTATTCTGCCCTACATTCATGCCGATCCCGTTTTATGCAAACATCTGGAGAGTGCAGGAACAACAGCCGTTATGCCTTTAGGCTCTCCTATTGGAAGCAATAAAGGTTTAAAAACGATCGATTTTCTTGAAATTATAATCGAACAAAGCAATGTTCCGGTAATAGTCGACGCCGGAATCGGATCACCGTCTGACGCTGCAAAAGCGATGGAAATTGGTGCTGATGCTGTTTTAGTGAATACTGCTATTGCCGTAGCCGGAAATCCGAAACTAATGGCAGAGGCCTTTAAAGAAGCGGTTATTGCCGGCCGAAAAGCCTTTGAAGCTAAAATTGCTCCTCAACAAAATCATGCTTTGGCTTCCAGTCCTTTGACCTCTTTTTTATATGAGTAGACTAAACAATTTAACCGCAAAGTTCGCAAAGAAAAGCGCTAAGAACGCAAAGCTTTGCAAACCTTGCGTAAATCTCCGCGCACTTTGCGGTTAAAAACTATGAAAACATTCAAATCAGTTTTTGAGAATTATGATTGGAATACTATTCAATCTAAAATATACCAAACCACATCAAAAGAGGTAGAACGCACTTTGTCTAAATCCAAACGAAATCTCGATGATTTTTTGGTTTTAATTTCACCTGTTGCACAAAAGTACCTGGAGCAAATGGCCCAGAAATGCCATGAAATCACCAAAAAACGCTTTGGCAAAACCATTCAAATGTATGCACCGCTCTATCTAAGCAACGAATGCCAGAACATATGTACCTACTGCGGATTTAGTTTAGACAATAAAATCAAACGAAAAACTCTTTCTGATGCTGAGATCAGACTTGAGGTCGAAGCTTTAAAAGATATTGGTTTTGACCACGTTTTACTCGTTACTGGCGAAGCAAATTATACGGTAAACATTAATTATTTTTTAAATGCCATTGCCTTAATCAGAAAAGAATTTTCAATCATCTCCGTCGAAGTCCAGCCGCTTTCTACTGAAGACTACGAACGTTTACATCAGGCTGGTGTTTATTCTGTTTTGGTATATCAGGAAACCTACCATCAGGATGTCTATAAAAAATACCATACAAAAGGTAAAAAATCAAACTTCGACTATAGACTGGAAACTCCTGACCGAATTGGAACTGCAGGAATTCATAAGATGGGACTAGGTGTTTTGCTAGGCTTGGAAGATTGGCGAACGGATAGTTTTTTTAATGCATTGCATCTGGATTATCTGCAAAAGAAATACTGGCAGACCAAGTATTCGGTTTCTTTTCCAAGACTTCGACCAGCAGAAGGCATTATCGAACCAAATTTTATTATGGATGATAAAGATCTGACACAGTTGATTTGCGCCTATCGTTTGTGGAATGAAGATCTGGAAATTTCGATTTCTACACGTGAAAATGAGAGGTTCAGAAATAATATTATACCAATTGGCGTTACAAGCATGAGTGCAGGATCGAAAACCAATCCCGGTGGTTATGTTGTCGATCCGCAATCACTGGAACAATTTGAGATTAGCGATGAACGTTCTGCTAAAGAAATTGCACAAATTATAACCAATTCAGGTTATGAACCTGTCTGGAAAGACTGGGACAAAAGTTACTGTTAAAGAAATTTCAATATTCAAATTCCAAATTCCAACAATCTAAAATCAACAATCTAAAATCTAAAATTCCAAAATGAGCATTATACAAGAATTTCTCCGCTACAACAGACAAACTATTCTTCCCGAAATCGGCGATGAAGGTCAGGAAAAACTCAAAAAAGCCAGAGTTTTAGTGATTGGCGCTGGTGGTTTAGGCTGCCCAATTCTACAATATATTGCCACAGCCGGAGTTGGTTGCATTGGCATTATGGATTTTGACACTATCGAAATTCATAATCTTCACCGACAAATTTTATATACCGAAAATGAAATTGGTAAACTCAAAGCTCTTGTTGCAAAAGAAGTGGTCTCAGAACTAAATCCATTAATAAAAGCGAAAGCTATTGTTGAAAAATTAACTCCGGAAAATGCTATCCAAATTATTGAGCAATATGACATTATAGTAGATGGTTCAGACAATTTTACAACCCGCTATCTGGTTAACGATACTTGTGTGGCTTTGCAAAAAACTTTAGTTTATGGCAGTATTTTAAAGTTTGAAGGACAAGTTGCTGTTTTCAATCATAAGGGCAGTAAAAATTTACGCGATTTATTCCCCGAAATGCCAGATCCAAAAGACGTTCCGAATTGTAATCTAAATGGTGTTTTAGGTACTCTACCCGGAATTATTGGCACAATGATGGCGCATGAAACTCTTAAATTGATTTTGGATTTGCCAACCCTAAACAATGAGTTAGTACTTTTTAATACGATAAACTGGAACTTTATGAAACTTAACTTTTAAAAAACAATCTCATCTCCGACATTGATAAGCCCTGAGTTCAGGCTTACAATATTGGTTCCGAATAAGACAGAATTATTTACATTTCTATATTTACTTAAAGTCTTTAATGGTTCTTTTTTTACAACGCCTTTTTGCGGATCATTATTCACCATAATGCATCTTCCGCAGGGTTTAATATTTCTAAATTGTACTTCGCCGATTTTAAAAGCAACAAAATCATCTTCCTCATGAGCCTTTTGGCTGCTGATTACAATGTTAGGACGGAATCGCAAAATGGTAATTTTGTCTTCCAGTTTTTCATTTAGAAAATCCAAACTTTCGGTTCCGATCATTAAATATGGATAACCATCGGCTAAACTAACATTAAAGGTTTCTTTTAGCTTTGAACTTTCGTGTTTACGATCTCCTTTTCTAATAATTTTAACCAGTTTACATTCGAAACCCAAATGTTCGCTAAACCAGGTAGAAGTATTTTTATTTACCTCAACAACATCACTGTCATCCTCCCACACTTTAACGGCAATGGGCTGATCTAAATGTTCTCCGATTAAAAAATCATGATTCTGATCTTTAAATGTAATACTGATTTTACCTTCTGAAATCTGAGGATAAAACTGACTCATGATGGGATATTCTCTTTGTGTCAGCATCTTGTTTTCAGCATCAACAAGCATCCATCTGCGGTCGTTTTCAAAACCCATTTCTTCGGCATAAGCGCTTTGACAATTTATTCCTGCCAGACTTTTTACAGGATAGATATAAAGCTCTTTTACAATATGAACTGCACTCATTTTATTCCTTTTTTAAAATAGATATAAACTCTTCACGATCAATCTCACGACAACCTAAACTTTCTAAATGCGGATTATGAACCTGACAATCCAGAAGTTTGTAGTTTCCTTCTTTTAAATAATTCACCAAAGCTATGAAAGCTACTTTTGAAGCATTTGATACTTTTGAAAACATGCTTTCTCCACAAAAAACATGACCCAAATCGATACCGTACAAACCTCCTACCAAAGCCTCATCCTGCCAAACCTCAACAGATTTTGCAATACCCTGTTCGTTTAATTTACAATAGGCATTGATCATTTCGTTTGAAATCCAGGTTCCGTCCTGCCCCTCACGTTTTATGTTTTGGCAATTCGAAATCACATCCACAAAATTTTGATTAAAAGTAACTTTAAACTGCTTTCTATTCAAAATATTACGCATACTTTTTGATACGATCAATTCATCCAGAAACAAAACCATTCTGGGATCCGGTGACCACCATAAAATTGGCTCTCCTTCATTGAACCAAGGGAAAATTCCGCTTTTATAGGCCAGTTTCAGTCTTTCCGGGTGTAAGTCTCCTCCAATAGCCAAAATTCCTTCTTCATCGGCTTCTGAAACGGGTGGGAAAAATAAATCGTTAAATACGTAATACATTTTTTAAATTCCAAAATTTTTAAATTCCAAATTCCCATTAGGAAATTTCAATACTAAAATGGCTTCGCCTCTTCGCTATCGCTAAGACTTAAATTCCAGATTCCGCAATGTTGTCATTTCGACGAAGGAGAAATCTCCTTAAGAAACTCCGCAACGAAAACCCAATCTTTGTCGAGCTTCTCGCGAGGATTTCTCCTTCGTCGAAATTGTAAAAGTTACTTATTTCGGTAACGGATTTATCATTTCAATTGGCTTTTTTCCATCAATTCCCTGATGTGGTCTTTCA
>NZ_CADCST010000045.1 GCF_902804485.1 Flavobacterium collinsii
TAGAGTAGTCTTTTTGTGTACGCTTTACATAGCGTATTTCTTGAGGTACTTCCATAATGATACTTTTTGTGTATCGCTATTTCAGGACTAGACATTTTAAACAAAAAAAACCTCCAAAATCAAATGACTTTGGAGGTTTCTATTTTTTTGTGGAATGAATCCCTATTTTACATTAGTTTATGTCGTTAAACTCGTGTAATGACTTCAATGTGCTTTCGTAAAATAAAATTGCAGCAATTAAATTCCCTTTATCTGAATAAGGCATCATTTTTCTCTGAAAATCTACCGTTGTATCCAAAAATATTGTTGTTCCTTCGGCTTGACCGTCTAATACTTTTTTGTGTTCACTATCGTCCGGAATACCTAAGTCAGACATCGTTACTCCAGGTTTTGTAACCAAAGCGATGTACGGAAGTGTTTTTACTAAAACTTTAATACGCTCAATGTATAATTCCAAAAGTTCTCCTTTTTGCATACCACTCAATTCTTTTTGATCATGGTATTTGCGGATAATGGCTGTTGTACTGATTATACTTCTTGGAGCATTCTTTGCCTGTGCTGAAATAGCACCAGTTGCCAGAAAGAAAAAGAAACTTACTAAAATAATACTATTTTTCATTTTATTAATGTAATTGGTTGTTGAGGAAAACAAAAGTATACAATTTAACTTAAGCGGCAACTTTAATGATTCCTTTTTTTTTAAAAAAAATTAACAATTTGCATTATATCAATCTATAGGACAATTCTGAGGTGCTGGAGAGCACATTTTACGGCTATAACAATTCATCATATTAAAAAAAACCTAAAAAATTTTACAGAAATTCTTCCGGTCGCTTACGATTTAATTACCCTAAAACGTCCCGGATACTTTATCCAGATACTTTTTTTATTGCCGTAATAATCCATAAAATCTTCACAAACAAAAACGGCATGTGCCGTAGACCAGGCAACAACTCCACAAAATTCACTTCCCGATTGTCGCTTTAACTTTAACACTTGTTTGCCTTCTTTAAACCCTAAATATTTGTAAATGGTTGGAGTATATACTGAACCATCTTCCAAATCCTCCAATGCTTCATCAAAAGTTGATATCTTATCTATGATTTGCTTGTATTTTGCCATTACTGCGTAGGTCAATATTGCATAATCTGTTATTTTTTCGCTTTCACAATTGTCTTTTATATAGATAAAACCAGCAGATATTGTTGCTTTATTTATTTCTTCTTCTTTCAGATTGAATGATGCATTATTTTTTAAAATGATTTTATGTGAGTTATCCTCCATTTTCTCATTTATAAAAAGATTGTCTAACCCATAAACATTTAAAGAGGCTTTAATAAAAGCAATCGATGAACAATTGGTGCGTTCTCCCTGCTTAAAACTTTCGAATATTTTATCTGAACTTAATTGTGAATAAGAAGTTGAACTGACAAACATTAAAAATAAAAATATTGAAGTAACAGCTTTCATTGTCTTAAAGTTTTGTAATTGCTCCCCAATTCATTTTTGGGAATATAATTGATTCTACAAATCTATAAAAATCAACTCATACTTGTTCTTAAGTTTTATCA
The DNA here is from genome assembly GCF_902804485.1 of Flavobacterium collinsii. GTDB lineage: Bacteria > Bacteroidota > Bacteroidia > Flavobacteriales > Flavobacteriaceae > Flavobacterium > Flavobacterium collinsii. Next base: position 1,572 of record NZ_CADCST010000045.1, read on the forward strand.
AAAAATGTTAAGGACACACTAAGTAAATCCTTTTAAAATAGTTACAACAATGTTAACCAAAAGCTTGGCCTGTTTTGGCATAATTGTTTTGACTTTCCGTGATTTTAAATCAATTAAATACGATGGTAATCTGTTAGAACCAGTGAATATCTAATCGCGTTTTTTTGTATCGAAAATCTCTATTCCACAATTAACCTACTTCTATTAAACAAAATCCACTCTTCAATAAAACCATATAAATACCTGTTTTTAAACCAGTTAAAACCAATAATCCGTTTTTTAACTAATTTTACATTATCCAAACTTACCCCCTGACTATCATTCAAGATCATACTATTCCGGCAGATAGAAAAATGATTTTTTTTAGAAGTACTTCATTTTGAAAATAAAACAGAACCAATTCATAAATTATAACAAACTATCATGGCGACAACAGTACCTCCAGACAAAAAAAGCAATTACGAAAAATTATTTGCCTCCTGTATCCTTAAAGAAGCTAAGTATCCTGAAATCGATGCGCTGGTAGCAAAAATAGTCTCGAACAAAACCAGGTATCAATCTGTGGGTGATCCCTTAAATATTCCCTGGTATATCATTTCAATTATACACTGTATGGAAGGAAGTTTAAGGTTTGACACTCACCTTCACAACGGTGATCCGCTTACCAAGCGTACGGTTCACGTTCCCGTGGGACTTCCAAAAGCCGGAAATCCGCCATTTACATGGGAATTCAGCGCTAATGATGCTTTAATCTATGACAAACTAAACTCATGGACCGATTGGAGTATCTCGGGAATTCTCTACAGACTGGAATTGTTTAATGGCTTAGGTTATTACAAACAAGGAATTAATTCACCTTATTTATGGAGTTATTCCAACCACTATACTAAAGGCAAATACGTTCAGGATGGTAAGTATGATCCAAACGCAGTTTCTAAACAATGCGGCGCCGCTGTTTTGTTGCGACGTATGATGGAGCAGCATTTGATTACCCTGCCCAATCCCCACATCGTAGAGCGCATACTACTTCAGGGAAATAAAACAAGCTATTACTCGGGAACGGTTACCAGCGAAGCAACAGAATTACAAAAACTGCTAAATAGTGCCGGAAGCGTCCTAAGAATTGACGGCAAAGCGGGAGAAAGAACTTCAACCGAGTATTTTAAATATAGCAAAACGTATCTAAAAGGAGATCCCAGAAGAGTTTAAACCCCATCTTTAATTAGTCACTATTTTTTTTTCCATTCTACATTCAATCGTATAACTTTGTAGAGATGAAAATTTTAGTAGTAGAAGACGACCAAAGAGTGGCTGAGTTGATTCAGCGGGGACTTACTGAACATGGATTTTTCCCTACAGTGGCTTATGATGGTCTCTCTGCGAAAAAACTGATGTTGCAGAATCCTTTCGATCTGGTTATTACCGATATCATCCTCCCAAAAATGGACGGGCTTGATTTGTGTAAAGAGATACGTTTGATAAAACCTGATCTTCCTATCATTATGTTAACTGCTTTGGGCTCAACAGATGATAAAGTGGAAGGTTTTGATGCGGGAGCCGATGACTATCTCACAAAACCCTTTGAAATGAGGGAACTGTTAGTTCGTATCAGAGCTTTGCTAAAAAGAAGCGGTAGTAATTCAATTCATACCACCGGGTTTATTTTAAAGTATGACGAACTTGAAATGAACCTGCAAACCAAAAGTATCAGAAGAAATGAAACTGAAATAAGCCTTACTCCAAAAGAGTTTAAACTTTTAGAGTATATGCTCCAAAATCCAGAACGAGTGCTTTCCCGAGTAGAAATAGCCCAAAAAGTGTGGGATACTCATTTTGATACCGGCACCAATTTTATTGATGTCTATATCAACTATCTGAGGAAAAAAATTGACAGGGATTATGATAAAAAACTCATTCATACAAAATCGGGGATGGGATTTATTTTGAAAACAGAATGAAAACAAGAACCCGGCTAACCCTATTATTTACCCTTGTCACGGCCACTATTCTATTAGTGTTTGCTGCTATTATTCTGATTTCGGCAAAAGAAAACAGAGAAAAAGAATTCTATGCATTGTTAAAGAAAGAGGCGATCACCAAAGCCAATTTATTTTTGAATGCTGAAGTCGACAGTAAAACACTACAGGACATTTACAAAAACAACAGAGCCACCTTAAACGAGGTTGAAGTTGCCATTTATACCCCTGCTTTCCACCTACTCTATCACGATGCTGTTGAGATTGATGTGGTCAAAGAAACCAAGTCAATGATTAATGAAATTGCCCGTAAAGGCGAAATAAAATTTTATCAAAAAGATTGGCAAGTTATAGGCATGACCTATCGATTCCAGGGAAAAGAATACATTATTACTGCCGCTGCATACGACGGATTTGGATACAGCAAATTCTACAACCTCCTTGAGACCTGCATCATTGTTTTTATCTTATCGATTTTGTTGCTGTACGTTGCCGGTCGTTTTTTTTCGAAAAAAGCGTTTGAACCTATTGTTAAAATGACCAACAAAGCCAAAACCATTTCGGCTACAAATCTTGATCTGCGACTGGACACTTCCAAAAACAAAGATGAAATTACCGAACTGGCTACTACGTTCAATAAAATGCTAAACCGTCTCGAAAATTCCTTCGACTCTCAGAAACAATTTGTTTCAAACATTTCACACGAACTACGAACACCGCTTTCTGCAATTATTGCCGAATTAGAACTCTCAACCCATAAAGAACGCAATAACAACGAATATAAAATGGTCATTCAAAATACTTTACAGGATGCTAAAAAACTGGCCAAACTCTCCAACAGTTTACTTGATCTTGCTAAAGCCAATTATGATCCTTCAGAAATTGCTTTTAAACAACTTCGTATTGATGAAGTTTTATTAGATGCCCGCCAACAAGTTCAAAAGTCAAATCCGGACTACAATATAACCATCCACTTCGAGAACGATTTTGAAGACGACAGTCAAATTTCAGTTCATGGAAACGAGTATCTCCTAAAAGTTGCTTTTGTCAATTTATTTGAAAATGGCTGTAAATTTTCTGATGACCATCAAAGTATTGTATCTATTTCATTTCTCAATAATAAAATAGAGCTTCATTTTTCAGACAATGGAATTGGTATTTTACCAGAAGAACTCGAACATATTTTTACTCCGTTCTACAGAGGTTCTAATAAAATTTACGCCGATGGAAATGGTATTGGTCTTTCCTTAACAAAGAAAATCATTCTGCTCCACAAAGGGAATATCACCGTTACTTCCAAAAAAAATAAGGGCACAACTTTTATCGTAGCGTTCAACTTACAATAGCATTTTTTCAATTCTATAGCTTCTCTATTCACTCTCAAATGGCTGTCACAAAAAGCATGACAAGGCAGGCATACACACCAAGCAAACACGCTTTATTTCAGATCATTAAATGCGTTTTACTCACTATTAGCTTTAAAAAGAAATATCCTGTATTTTATTCCTAATACTTGCATCAAACAGCGGTGTATTCTCTTTATTTTATCCGCTTATTTTCTAAAATCCAAAAGCAGTTTTGCACTATTTTCTAATAGAATTCTAATTTTTTTCTAAAAGGTCTCTAATGGCTCTTTCGGGAATGCCTGTCTAATTTTGCGCCAGATTTAAGGATCATGATTTGTTGCTGTAGCACACGATGTGTTACCCTACCAATACTACTGTTCCCAAATTTTCTGCGGTCATGCTGTACCTATAGCGAACCACAAAATTTAATTAATGCGTAAAAATCAAAATGACATGACATTAAACACTACAAAACTTTTCAGGCTTCAACTATCAAAAATCTATCCTCGAAATCCCGAATGTAAAAACCTCTTACTCGCTATAACGGCCGCTTCAATGTTAGTGGCCTGCCAGAACAAAACCGAAAAAAAAGAGGTTGAAAACTTTTCTTTAAAAGGAGATACGGTCCTGATTCCGCAAAAATCAAATATTGCCTTCAAACTAAAGTTCCAAACCGTTAAAAATGAGCCCTATCAGTTCGAATTACAAACTGCCGGAACTGTCAAAGCAATTCCAAATTCGTATGCCGAAATTGCTCCCCCTTTTTCAGGAAGAGTCACCAAAATACATGCAAGATTAGGAATGAAAACATTGCCCGGGACACCTTTATTTGAATTGGTTTCTCCTGATTTTACAGCTGCCCAGAAAAACTTCTTCCAGGCTAAATCGGGGTATGAGGTTGCCAGACTCTCGTTAAAACGGCAAAAAGACTTAAAAACTCACGGTGTTGGTTCTCAGAAAGATCTCGAAGAAGCCGAAACCAACTTCGAAATCAGTGAAAAAGAATATCAAAATGCAATTGCCAGTCTTAAAATTTTTGGAGTAAACACAAACAAACTGGTTTTCGGTCAGCCCTTAGTCATCACCTCACCCATTGCCGGTGAAGTGATCACCAATGAACTGGTATTGGGACAGTATTTAAAAGAAGATGCCGGACCGAAAGCAAAAGTTGCTGATCTCAAAAAAGTATGGGTTGCCGGCCAGATTAAAGAAAAAGACATTCATTTTTTGCAAGAACTACAAGGGGCCGAAATCAGTTCCGGCGCTTATCCGAACACAAAAATTTCAGGCAAAATCTATCATGTCGACGAAATCATAGACGAGGATACCCGAAGCGTACAGGTATTAATAGCCTGCAACAATACCGATCATATCCTTAAACCGGGAATGTTTGTCTCTGTAAAATTTACAGACAAGCCCATGAATACCTTGTTCATACCCGCCAAAGCAGTATTACAAATCAATGACAAAAGCTTCGTCTTTGTCCAATCAGAGCCGGGCAAATACGTCCGTCGTTACATCGAGACCGGAATATCGCAAAATGGAAAAATAGCCGTGCTCTCAGGATTAAAATCAAATGAAACAATTATCAGTGAAGGAGCTTTTTATCTCCTTGGAGCGAAATAAATGACTTTATGAAACAAAATATATTTGAAACAACAATAGCAAAACGCTGGTTAATACTGGCATTATTCTTACTTCTTTCTTTGTTTGGATATTATTCCTGGAAGCAACTTTCTGTTGAGGCTTATCCTGATATCGGCGATGTCACCTCACAAGTCGTAACGCAGGTTCCGGGTTTGGCAGCGGAAGAAGTTGAACAGCAAATCACCATTCCGATAGAACGAGCCATAAACGGTTTACCTGGCTTACATGTAATGCGAAGCAAAAGTACTTTTGGTTTATCAATGGTAACGATCGTTTTTGATGACGGTATTGAAGATTATTTTGCCCGCACCAGAATTCAGGAGCGCTTAAATGATGTCCAACTGCCTTATGGTGCTGTTCCGAGTTTAGACCCACTAACCTCTCCTACTGGTGAAATTTACCGCTATATCATTGAAAGCAAAAACCATGACCTAAGAGAGCTGAGCGAACTACAGGAGTACACCATTATTCCGCGTATCAAACAGGTATCGGGAGTGGCTGATGTCACTAATTTTGGAGGAATCACAACACAATACCAAGTAGAACTCGATCCCGCTAAACTTGAGCAATATAGTTTATCCTTAAGTGAAGTAACAGAAACCATCGAAAAAAATAATGCAAATACAGGAGGAAGTGTTATCGATCGTGGAGACCAGTCGTATGTGGTACGCGGAATCGGTTTGGTAAAAAATCTGGAAGATATTGGACGCATTGTTGTAAAATCGGTAAATGGAGTCTCTATTTATTTGAGTGATATCGGAAAGTTAAAATATGGTAATCTGGAACGTAAAGGAGCTTTAGGGTACACCGACAAACGCGGAGTTGACTATTCGGACAATATCGAAGGAATTGTATTGCTGCTCAAAAACCAAAACCCCTCTGTGGTATTAAAAGGGGTCAACGAAGCAGTGGACGACCTCAATAAAAATTACCTTCCTGAAGGTGTTAAAATCCACGCTTTTCTGGACCGCACTAGTCTGGTAGAAACAACACTTACTACTGTCTCTCATACATTGTTGGAAGGAATGGTACTCGTAATTATTGTTTTAATTGTTTTTCTGGGCAGTTGGAGAGGTGCTTTATTGGTCGCTATTACCATTCCTATTTCGCTTTTGATTGCTTTTATTCTGATGAAATTCACTCATATTCCTGCCAATTTACTTTCTCTTGGAGCAATTGATTTTGGTATTATTGTCGATGGAGCCATTGTGATGATGGAAACCATTCTAAAAAAACGGGAAGATAACGAAGATGAAGAACTCACCGAAAATAATATTGCCAGCAGCGTAAAAAGTGTGGCACGTCCCATCTTTTTTGCCACTCTGATTATCATAACAGCGTATTTGCCATTGTTTGCATTTGAGCGTGTAGAGAAAAAATTATTCACTCCTATGGCTTTTACAGTAGGATATGCGCTTTTTGGCGCTTTATTGGTTGCTTTACTGCTGATACCCGGATTGGCTTATTTCATCTATCGCAAGCCACAAAAAATGTATCATAACAAATGGCTGGAAAAACTAACCAGTGCTTACCATCATCGCATACAGAAAATAATGCAGGTCCCTAAAAAAGTATTTACACCTCTGATTGCAGTATCAGTTCTCGCTTTTATACTTACTGCCGTGGTCGGAAAAGATTTTTTACCACCATTGGATGAAGGATCGATCTGGCTGCAGGTGACCTTACCTCCCGGTATTACTTTAGAAAAATCGAAGGAAATGAGCGACACACTGCGTCATCGTACTTTAAAACACGAAGAAGTAACTTACATGATGGTACAGGCAGGTCGTAATGATGACGGGACTGATGCCTGGACGCCTTCGCATTACGAATGCAGCATGGGCCTAAAACCCTACAAGCAATGGAAATCAGGAAAAACAAAAGAGAATTTAATAAAAGAATTATCTGCCGAATATGCTACTATGCCGGGCTATAATATTGGTTTTTCGCAACCCATGATCGATGGGGTGATGGACAAAATCTCAGGTGCTCACAGTGAACTGGTGGTAAAAATATATGGCGAGGATTACAAAGAAACCAGACGAATTGCGGAAGATGTCATTAAAACCCTTCAGGAGGTAAAAGGTGCCGTCGATCTTGCTATCGATCAGGAACCGCCATTGCCTCAGGTACAAATAATTGCAGACCGCCAGAAAATAGCGCAATACGGATTAAATATCGATGCTGTTTCAGAATTAATAGAAGTGGCTATGGGTGGAAAAGCCATTTCGCAAATTTTTGTCGGCAATAAAGTATATGATATTACCGCACGCTATAACGAAGAAAGCCGAAATGATCCTGAAAAAATAAGCAACCTGATGCTTACCAATTCCGAAGGTGTCAAAATCCCGTTGTCACAAGTATGCGATATCAAACTTAATACCGGTGAAAGTACCATTGCCCGTGAAATGAACAAGCGCCATCTAACGGTTCGCCTGAATTTAAGAGGAGCCGATTTAAGTTCTTTCTTAAAGGAAGCACAATCTAAAATTGAAGAAAAAGTAAAATACAACCACGCAAAATTTAAACTAAAATGGGGAGGACAATTCGAAAATCAGGAACGAGCTTATAGTCATTTAGCCATTATTCTCCCTCTTGCATTAGCCTTAATGTTTGTGCTGCTATACGGTGCGTTTGGAAAATTTCGTCAGGCAGGACTGTTAATGAGTATTGTTCCATTGGCATTATTTGGTGGCATGTTAGCCCTTACTGTCCGCGGGATGACGCTCAATGTATCCTCAGCAGTAGGTTTTATCGCTTTATTTGGTGTTGCAATACAAAATGGAGTTATTATGATTTCACACATTAATCAGCTTCGTAAAAACGGAATAGCATTACTCGAAGCCGTAATCACTGGCGCTAAACAACGCTTCCGTCCTGTTTTAATGACGGCTACTGTCGCAATACTAGGTTTATTGCCCGCTTCATTAGCCACAGGAATAGGCAGTGACGTGCAAAGACCATTAGCAACGGTTATCGTTTACGGACTACTATTTTCTACCGTTCTAACACTTTTTGCTTTACCCTCACTTTATTATTTGATCGAGAAAAAATTTGATCTCCCAAAAGAGCACCTGCAAAATGAAATCAATAATCCATAAAATGAACCCTTATGATTAAGAAGAACATACAAAACTGGGGAATTATATTGATACTGCTAAATATTTCGGCAGTATCAAATGCTCAGATTGACACTACTTTCACAAAAATAAAGATGAATTACACTGATTTTCTCGCCTTAGTCAGTAAAAAAAATCTAGAGTTTACTGCTCAAAAATTTAATGTAAATATCGCAGAAGCTAATGTGCTGGCTTCAAAAGTTTTCCCCGATCCGGAACTGGCTATAGGAGCCAATGATAATGGCCAGCGGCGAATGCAAATGGGTTACGGTTTTTCATCAGAACTTAGCTGGACGCTCGAACTTGGCGGAAAACGAAAAGCACGCATAAATATAGCAAAAAGCACAGCGGAACTATCTAAAACCTTACTGGAAGATTACTTTCGGAACTTACGTGCAGATGCTACCTTAAGTTTTCTAACGAGCTTAAAACAAAAAGAAATTCTTTTGGTACAATTAAACTCTTACCATATTCTAAAGAATATCGCTGCTACTGACAGTATTCGGTTTAAGCTTGGAAGTATTGCCGAAATTGATGCCCGTCAAAGTAAACTTGGTGCTAATTCGATGTTAAATGAGGTATATCAAAGTGAAACCGATTGGAAAAACTCTTTACTGGAATTAGGAGCTTTTATTGGAGAGCAAAAAAAGGATAGTCTAAATTCTCCTTATGGTGATTTAAACAAATTTGATCGTGCTTTTGGTTTAAGTGAGCTCGTGATTACTGCTCAAAACAATCGTGCTGATTTACTAGCTGCTCTACAGAATAAAAATGTCTCTCAAGATATTTTAAAATTAACAAAAGCTAATAGAGTTTTAGATTTAGGAATACACTTTGGCATACAAAACACATCGGTTGTGAGTAATGTTGTGGCTCCTACTCCATCAACAAATGCTGTATCAGCTGGTATAACCATTCCCTTAAAATTCTCAAACCAAAATAAGGGAGAACTAAAAGCAGCTGAATACGGATTACTTCAGTCTGATGTATTATACAGACAAACAGAGTTGCAGGTTCAGACAGAAGTTAAAAAAGCATGGTTTGTCTATGTAACGGCACAAAAACAGGTTCGTCAATTTAATACGGGTCTATTAACCGATGCCGAAAAATTACTCAATGGAAAAATATACAGTTACAAACGTGGAGAAACTACTCTACTTGATGTCTTAAATGCCCAGCATACTTACAATGAGACCCAGCTCAACTACTATGAAACATTATATCGTTATGCAGCCTCTTTAGTAGAACTTGAAAAAGCGGCTGGGATTTGGGATATTAATTTTTAAAACAAGAAGAAATCATGAAAAAAACATATACAATTTGCCTGATATTCCTTTTCACGATGCAAATGAGCGCACAACAGGAAGGTATTACTCTTGGTATCAGCGCTGGTACAAACTGGTCATTACTCAAAGGGAAAGATATAGACAGTCTGTCTAATAACGGGGCTTCAAAAGGTTTGAACGGCCTGACAATCGGAATCACTTTAGACAATAAAATTTCCCCATATTTCGGTTTAAAACACGAATTGTTTTACAGCAGAAAACAAACAGCTCTACAAATCGCAGATACCATAAACGGAGGATTCACCAGCAGGCTAAAACGCCAATATATTGATTTATTTCCCATTAGTCCTGCTTTTTACTACAAAGGCTTACAAGTTTATGTGGGTCCTTACATCGGTTTTTTACTGAACGCCTCTGTGCAGCGCAAAGATACCGATGGAAATTTATATACGGATACCACATTTTACGGAACGGGGAAAGCTTCGAATAGCTACAGCCAGAAAATGGATGCGGGTTTTGTAACCGGTTTAACGTATGAGTTTCCGAATGGTTTAACTCTTGGCGCAAGGTATCTGCACGGTTTTGTTCCTCTTATCGAAAATGCAGCTACTATCCCGCAATGGAAAATTTACAACGAGAATTTTTTAATAACACTGGGTTATAATTTTAAAAAGCGATGATTTCAGCTCTCAAAGATAAAATTCTTAAGCAACGAATTTACAAATTTAGAATGATTCAATATTTTAAAAACTTCCATTAAGATCTCTTAGAAAAACGATCATCATAACCTAAAACTTGTTAATTTTATATTCTAAAACTTTTCCTATGAAAAAATACTTCACCCTAATGTTGGCAGCTGTTGCCTTAGTTTTCACTTCTTGCAACTGCACAAAAAATACCACGCAAAGTACTGCTCTTTATGACACAACCTGGGAACTGGAATACATTTCCGGTCCTCGTATAGCTTTTGAAGGCTTGTATCCTGACAAAAAACCTTTTATAAAGTTTGATCAAAGTACGGGTCAGGTATCTGGAAACGCAGGATGTAATGGCTACAGCGCTCCTTATACTTTAAAAGGACAAAACATCAGCTTTGGAGAACAAGGCCCTACAACAATGATGTTCTGCGAAGGCGGCGGGGAGCAAACTTTTACCGAAATGATTAGAAAAATCAACACCTATTCTATTGATAAAGATGATAAACTGAACTTGTTACTGAATGATGTTCCAATGATGCGCTTTAAAAAAGTGGCGAAGTAATTTTACTACTCTCAAAATAAAACAAAAAATGGACTTTCTTACAAGTCCATTTTTTGTATCCCATATTCATAAAAAAACATCTGACATAAATATTTATATGCCAGATGCCGTTACAAATCAACCTTCAATTAAAATCTTACTTGCTCGGATAGACAATGTTATCGTTCTCTTTTACAACATAGGTAAAGGTATCTGCTTCGCAAAGCCTGAAATAACCAAAAGCAAAATTATTGGCATTCGTAGTATTTATAATATTGCCTCGGATATTTCCAGGGGGAATAGAAAAAGGACTACCTCCATATATCTCTAAAAGCAAGCTCATATAATTATAAAAATTCTTAGAAACACCACGATTTATAACCGCAACACTTTTCCCCGGTTTCAATTTGGTGTCAGAAAATCGTGGATTTATTTCATTTCCATTAAACAATTCATCGTCCAATAAAGTGTAGGTCGGAAAAATAAGAACATCAGTTTTATAATCTGTCAGATAAAAATTTACCTGATCAATCGGATCTTTAAAGAAAAACCCTATTTCATACAGGTCATCTCCTCCTACATCCGGAACAAGTTTCTGCTCTATTCTGTCAATTGGAGTTACTGAAATCAACTTTTCTGTTGCTGTGAAACTCTGTCCTTCTGCCTCAACAGAAAGTGCATAATCCATGTTGATAACAGGCACGAAATTAGTACATACATAAAAACCTGGTTCTTTTTCATTAAAAATGAAAATATCGCCCTTACTATTCGTGATTTTTACTTTCGCTCCCGAAACTTTTGGCGTGGTATTGTTGTAATAAGGAGCCGTTTTGCTGACCTTTATGACTTGTTCGCTTCCCGTTGTTCCTTTTTTCCAGATAATTTCGGCATCTACCACAATTCTTGTTTCACCGGTTTCTAAATCAAGTTTTACCACGTCTTCACAAGATGAGAAAAACAGCACCAAAACCAGACTTAAAATAGCCATTACTTTCTTTTTAAAAGTTTTTATATCTATCCTTTGCATATTCATTAAAATTTAAAATTATAAGAAACACCTGGTACTATTCCAAAAATAGAAAGTCTTCTGGTTTCATTCGCTCCTGTATCATCATTTGTTCTAAAGGTCATTGAAGCCGCATTTTGTCGATTATAAATATTATAAAGACTAAATACCCAATAGCTCTGCCATCCTTTCTTTTTATCCGGCTTTGGCGTATACGTGGCTGCCACATCCAGGTGATGGAAAAGTGGAAGCCTGTTTTCATTCCTTAATGAAAAGTTTGGAATGTTAATACCTCCAAATTCATAATACCCATTGGCATACGTTACCGGCTGGCCCGACTGTAAGCTAAAGTTGGCATTAAAAGACCATTTTTTATTGTATTCATAATTCCCCACAATACTTAAATTGTGCAGTTTGTCATATCCTGATAAATACCATCCGCCATTTGCGATTCCAGATTCTTCGGTCGTCCTGCCAGGTGTTTTTTGTTCAGCTCTCGACAAAGTATAAGAAACCCATCCGGTCAATCTTCCTGTATTTTTTCTCAACATTAACTCCATACCGTATGATCTGGCTCTACCATTCAAAATCACCTGTTCTATATTGTCATTTGCCAGGATATTTGCTCCGTCAATATAGTCAATACGATTTTGAATTTTCTTGTAGAATAACTCTCCTTCAAAAGAATATTCCTTATCCTTAAAATTCTTAAAATAACCAACGGCATATTGATCTAACAACTGAGGTTTTGTAAAAGGTCCGCTTGGTGTCCAGATCGTAGTTGGCAATGGAAACTGGGTATTGGATAACATGTGAATGTATTGCGCCATTCGATTATAACTTGCCTTTACTGATGTATTTTCATCAAAGGCGTATGATAATGCGACACGTGGTTCGAAATTATCAAACTTACTTATGGTCGCTCCACTTTTATAAGATATACTTCCTGTTGGAGTTCCATTTTCATAAATTTTATACAATGGATTAAAAACTACTGCCTTTCCATCCTCATAAGTACTTATTTCCTCCCCTCCTAAACGGTAAAACATACTATAACGAAGACCGTAACGAAGGTTCAGTTTTTCAGTTAGCTGATGTTCGAAGTCCAGATAAACAGCAGATTCAAAAGCATACTTTTTAGCCAACTGCTTGTAATTAAACTGTGAACCCGCAGTAGTAGGCTTCGCTGTTCCTGGGTTAAAATCATAATACTGGCCGTCTATTCCGTAGTTAAGTTTTAATTTTTCTGATAAAGTCTGACTCCAGCCATATTTAAAACCATAAGTCTGAATGTTATTATTCCATTTAAAACCTTCTCTTTCTAATCCCAGATTAAATTTATAATCACTGAAGTAAACAGACAAATTGGTATTTAAATTCTCCGAAAACTTGTGTTTCCAGCTTAAGATCCCCATCGTATTTCCGTAGGTACTGTCAAAAAGATTGTTCAAATCAAAAACATCGTTTCCGAAATATCCCGAAAAAGACAGCGTATTGTTGGCTCCAAAACGATAATTAAACTTAGCATTCAAATCATAAAACATAGCGGAGTTCTTGTTATCAGTCAGTTTCATAAATACGTGAGCATACGAAGCACGTCCTGCAATGATGAAAGATCCTTTTTCTTTCTGAATAGGTCCCTGTACCAATAAACGGCTCGAGATTAAACCAATCCCTCCATTTACTTTGTACTCTTCATAGTCTCCGGTTTGCTGTGAAATATCTAAAACAGAAGAAACACGTCCCCCATATTTAGAAGGGATTCCTCCCTTGTATAAATCTAACCCATTTACAATATCGGCATTAAAAATAGAGAAAAACCCAAACATGTGTGAATCAGCGTAAACCGGACCTCCATCTATCAAAATCAAGTTCTGATCGGCCGCTCCTCCACGCACATTAAAACCAGATGAAAGTTCTCCGGCGTTGGTTACTCCCGGTAATGTCAATATCGATTTTAAAGGATCTGCTTCCCCCATAGCAACCGGAATTCTTTTAATCTCGGCCATCGAAAGTTTGTTCACACTCATCTGAGTATTTTTAACATCAACCGCTTTATTGGAGGTGATGACTACCTGCTCGAGTTCGTGACTATCGGCGTCCATGTAAAAATTGATTCTTGAATCGTCAGCAACTTCAATTTGTTTCTCTTTGTTTTTTAGGCCGAGATATGTAATTAATACGGTATAATTTCCTTTATCTACTTCTATCGCAAATTTTCCATCTGCATCGGTTGTAGCGCCAGTAGAAAGCTCTTTGATAAATATATTCGCACCAATAACCGGTTCTTTGTTTTCATCAAAGACCTGACCGGTCAGCTTATTTTTTTTTTTAGGTGCTTTGGTTACTTTTTGCTTTACAAAAATATTATTACCTACGATGGAGAACTGAACCGATGCGCTCTTATTGAGTTCATTGACAAGTTCTTTTACGCTGATATTTTTGTAAGTCCTGGTTTGAGTAAAATACTTTTGACCGGTATTAATCTGATCCGTGTGGGCAAACTTGAAATCAGTTTGGCTTTCAATTTGCTTAAAGAATTCTTTTAATGTTACTGATTTATCAACAGTTACGGTTACATTTTGAGAAAACACCGCCCAACTGAATAAAAAAAAGCATGCTGAAATTATATGCTTCATGAATTTTTGTATTTTTGAAAATTATTAAATGAGATAGTTTCGTACTATCTTGACCATGAGGAGGATGTTTAGTTTCGCGGCTAGTGCATCCTTTTTCTTTTCTATTGAAAAGTAATTACTTTTAATTCTTCATTTATTTCAAAGTTTAGGTTATACATTTCGGATATTAATTGGATAAGTTTTTTAAAATCTTCTTTTTTATTAATTCGCATTGTAATACGATGGTCATAGTACTCCTGCGGAAATTTTAACGTATAACAAAAACAGGCTGAAATTATATGTTTCATAAAATTTTGTATTTTTGAGTATTATTAAACAGGATAGTTTCCTATTATCCTGACCATGAGAAGGATGTTTAGTTTCGCGGCTAGTGCATCCTTTTTCTTTTCTATTGAAAAGTAACTTCTTTTAATTTTTCATTTATTTCAAAATTTAGGTTATACATTTCGGATATGAGTTGGATAATTATCTTTAAATCTTCTTTCTTATTAATTCTCAATGTAATGCGCTGCTCATAATACTCCTTTGGAAAGGTCATCGTGTAGCCGTAATTGGTTTTAATGTAGGTAGTTAAAACCGTTAGCTTTTCATTTTCAAAATCGGTAAATCTTTCAAACTCTGTTACCTCAACCGTATTGTTGGCATAGGTAAACTTTTCACCCGGAACCAGTATCCATTTTTTGTCCTGATCTTTCACACTCATTTCAACGCTTCCTTCAAAAAGCTCCACCGTTACCTCTTTCTGTGTATATCCTTTTACTAAAAAAGAAGTTCCTAAAACAGTGGTTGTAGTTTCATTGCAAAAAACCTGAAAAGGGTGTTTTTTATCTTTCTTTACATGAAAGTACGCCTCTCCTTTAATTTCAATTTTACGATTGGTTGTAAAATTATTAGCATACTCAATTCTAGAATTAGGACTTAACTCTACCTTCGAACTGTCAGGTAAAAAAACTGTTTTTACAATTGAAGTGGTATTTTCAATTACGTTCGAAGCCAATTTAACTTCTGATTGGTCCTGATTTCTATTAAAGAACAACCCTGAACCAATAAACCCGAAAAGTAAAACAGCTGCCGCTGTGGCATAATGCCATACTTTAAATTTCGATTGCTTCGAAGCGAAGGTTTTAGATTGAAACGCTTCCCACGAAGCTTCTTTCTCCTCGTTGGAATGCGAAATAGGAATATCATCCCAGATCTTTTTTAATTCTTCTTCTACTTTTTTATCATTCATATCTTTGGAGCGTTAAAGTTTCTGACAATAAAATCCCTGCTTATTAAAAACACCGTAAACCATTTCTTTAATCTCCCTGTTGGTTTCGATTCTCAGAATATGATTTGTATCTTCTACATCAAAATTCATGATACAATCAGAAATAACAAATTGAAGAAGCGTTACAACAAATCTTGCATCTTCTTTAGTTGTAACGTCCGTTTTATAAGTTTCAATATTCATTTTATGTTCCCATTTTTATAGATAACAAATGAGAACAAAAAAGTTCCTAATGGTTTTCGACTTTTTTTCGAATAAATTTACTGGCAAGATAAATATGATTGGCTATAGTCTTTTCAGAAAGATCCGTTAAGGCTGCAATCTCCTTATAGCTAAGGTTTTCCAGTTTATGTAAGGTATAAATTTTTTGTTGCTGTTCCGGAAGCAGATTTATAAAACTATTTAGCTTTTCCTGTCTTTCCTCAAAAATTTCAGTATCATTATCCTCCTCCTCGATTACCACATGCAACGGATCGAGCTGTACTATTTTATTTTCTCTGTTGAGATGATTAAGGATGATGTTCTTGCAGATGACAAATATTTGTTTGTCTAATAAAACATCTTCGTGAAGCAATTCTCTTTTATTATACAATCGTAAGAATGTTTCCTGAACAAAATCTTGTGGGGTAAGTACTGTAAAGTTAAAGCGTTTGGCTATGTTTATCAGTTTATCATAGTAATTGAGATAAGCTTCTTTGAAAGTGGCTTCATTACCTTTTTTTAAACTTAATATAAACTTCCTGTTGTCCATAACGCAAATATGATAATTAGTCTAAACTCGATGTCTAAAATAATATTGTGCTCGAAAGCGAATCACCTAAGACTTCCTTAGTCTTTTTCTTAACCAATCTTAAGCTACAAAGAACAGAAATTTTCTTGTAAAAGTTTTTAACAGAAAATGAAATTAATCCTAAAAAATTCACAATTTTACATAGCTATATTTAATCCTATTTTTCTTGTTTAATTTACTTATAAACTTTAGAACCCCACTAAAATAAAGCCATTTGCCGCTTTTTCAAAAACAGTTTTTTCTAAAAACATCTCATTTATTTAAAAGTATTTAAGACACTTATTACAAAACAAAAGCAGTAACAAAAAAATCGTTACTGCTTATTTTAAAGAATAAAATTAAATGATGTCTACTGCTTCGCAAAAAGCGCTTCGAGTATTTTGGTATAAATTTCTGTGTTTTGATACACTCCCATGAAATTCGAAGCACCGGGTCCGTAAGCAAAAACCGGAACTGGTACTGCTGTATGGTCGTTGGTACTGAAACTTCCCTGTACATATCCTTTTGCAATACTGCCATCAATTAAGGAGAGTCCTCCGGTTTCGTGATCTGCCGTTACAATTAAAAGCGTTTCCTGATTCTGATCTACAAATTCCATGGCCTGACCAACCAGTTTATCAAAATCAAGCATTTCACGAACCACATACTCAAGATCATTTTTATGCCCGCCGTAGTCAATTTGTGCTCCTTCGGCCATTATGAAAAATGGATTCTTTGTTTTTGAAAAAACAGCTGTCGTCTTTGATAAAGACTTACTTAAAAAATCACCTCTACCCTCTTTCATCGAAACTACTGCAGCATCTTCTAAAACTACAAATCGGTTATTTTTAATAGTGTCCAGAGTTTTAAACTGATCCGAAAAAGTATATCCTTTCTTCTCCAATACCTTAGACAGATCCTTACCGTCTTTTCTGTTTTTAAATTCTTTTGCTCCTCCTCCAATCAGAATATCGGAAGGGTTTGTGATAAAATCTGCTGCAATTGGTTCGCTAAAACTTCTTTCAGGCTGGTGTGCATAATAAGCGGCCGGAGTAGCATCTGTAATATTTCCGGCAGAAATAATGGCTGTTTTGTACTTTTTCTTCGCCAATTGCTGTGTGATTAATTCCAGCGCTTTTCCGTTTTCGTCTACACTAATAAAGCGGTTGTTAGTTTTATGCCCGGTTGCCATTGCCGTAGCACCCGCGGCCGAATCGGTAATATAACTGTCTGACGATTTAGTGATCGACAACCCCTGAGTTGGTATATTAAAAAGACTCAACTGCCCTTTATTGGCTGTATATCCCGCATAAATCTGAGTAAGTCCCATTCCGTCACCAATCAGCAAAATTATATTTTTAGGTCTTTTGTTTTTAGAAAACAAAGCGGCATTCCTTGGTACATAGGCCTCATGGAATTCAGTATTCTGATAAAAAGTAGTTTTTATTTTCTGAATGAATTCGGTCAGTGCCGGCACATTATCAGTTCCAATATAATCGACTTTTAGATTCTTTAAAGTCATCCAGGTGTTTACATTATCCTGTGTCGACCAAAACCGGATCTTTTTATTCTGATCGTGAACTTTTTTAATGATAGCTTGTATTTTTTCTAAATCGGCCTGCGTCATCACGCCTTTACCGTTCCAAACAGTGTGTTCTTTTAAATCATCGCTAATCATTTCTACACGTGACAATTGTTCTGTGGTATAATTTTCATTCAGCCTTCCGTCAAAATAGATAAAGTCCGGATACTCTTTCCAACTTGGCGGTGAAGGTCTGCTTCCTGAAATGACTATTTTTAGATTTTTATTCGAAATCAGCTCCGGATACGTTTTTAACTGCTGAACAATCGCTTTAAGTGTTGCCGTTGCTTCTGACTTGATGTCGATCATCAAAATTAAAGGTTTGCTGTCAGGGTATGCTTTGCCGTCTAAGGTTTTTAGCTTTTTCGACAAAGGGTCTAAATAAAGACTTTGCAGTGTGTTGTAGGTCTTGATTTCTTCTGAAGTATGTGCGACAAACAGCTCGCTATTTACCAGAAAAACATCGGCTTCGATAACACCTGCTTCATTGGAGTAGGCTTCATAAAATGGTAATTTACCTGCGTAATCATTGTGCGAATGAATATTGACAGAACTGTATTCCTGAGCTTGTGCAAACAGAAAAAAATGAAGGCACAAAAGGATTATTGTTTTTTTCATGGAAATATACTTTATATAAAAATTACCCCATTGGGTTTAATTTATTTCAACACATAGTTACATAGATTCTGTATTCCTAAAAAAGACATTTCACTCCATTTTAATACACATATCTTACTATGTGAAAGAAATATATTTGTTTTTTGTTCTCTTTTTTCAACTAAAATCAATGTATCTATGTGTTATTTATAAAAAAAATTAAACCTAGCGGATTAAAAATCATTTGTTTTTTTACTACTGCAAGCTTCACAACTAAGCTTGCAGCGTAAAAAAAACAAACAAAATGAAACTACTAACTACCAACCCTTATTCTGGAAAAGGGCTCCTTTGCTCACTGCAATCTCATCCGGTGGTATTGGCCACACATGGTGAATAGCAGGGTTAAAATTACGGGCGGGATAAATCACCGTTCCGTTATAATGGTGTAAAGGTTTTGCATAGGTTGCCTGAGCGTCGCCCCAGCGTACTAAATCAAAATGACGGTCTGTCCATTCTCCGGCCAATTCACAACGTCTTTCTCTTTTCAGATCGGTTAAGGTTGCTCCTCCGATACTTGGTAAACCAGCACGATTTCTAATCATGTTTATTTCAGTATCAGCGCTCAGTCCTTTCATTAATTTTACTTCTGCCAGCATTAAGATTACATCAGCATAACGCAAAAGGGGAACATTTAAAGCAGTTGAAGGCTTATCTCCGTTTGCATTTACATAACGAATGTCAATTCCACCCGAAGTTGTTTTTGGGTAACCAAACGGCTCCATGTATTTTTTAAACTGATAACCGGTTCTGTTACTTGAACTTACTATATATTTTCCTTCATTAAAAGTCACTAATTCACCAAAATACATAAACTTATCTCCTTTTTGTAAAATGGTCGCACTACGTCTTTTATCTGCCGGATCATAGGTATCAAATAACTCCTTGGTAGGATAAAAATTTCCCCAGCCATTGTAAACACCCCAGCCTTTATCTTCAAGGCATACTCCCGGAAAAATAGAGCCCAGACTTGTATTTTCGGCACTGGAAGTTACGGACCAGATGTATTCTGATGACCAGTTGTTTTTAATTTTAAAAACATCTTCAAAATTATCCAGTAACTTGTGTTTTCCGCTGTTCACAATCAAATTCGCATACTTAATAGCATTGTCCCAGTCTTTTGCATACAAGTAGGTACGCACTAAATAAGCCCATGCGGCTGTTTTATGGGCACGTCCGTAATTGTCTGTAGTCAACTCATTAAAATAAGGCAGTAAATCGGCTGCTTTCACCAAATCTGCGGCGATGTAAGCATAGTTTTCGGCTACGTTTTTAGCACGTGGTACATATACATTGGTTGGATTGTCTCTGTCCTGAATCGGAATTCCGGCACGTTCGTCTCCGTAGTGATAGGCTAATTCCAGGTGCATTACGGCATGATTAAAATAAGCCTCTCCCAACATCATGTTTTTTGTTTTATCGTCTAAAGAAATCTTCGGAATGTTACGAATCACATCGTTGCAACGTTTCATTACTTCATAATGCAGTCTCCAAATGTCTTTGGTATCCGACTCTGCTCCGTCTACAATAAAGTTCTTGATTCGTTCTGCATTTTGCCTTGGCTTGGTCCCAATGTCATCACTTGCATTGTTGAGCCAGAAAAATCCACGACCGTACATATTGTCATCAGAATAAAGGGCATAGATTGCATTTACTCCTGCTTTTGCATCGGCAGGTGTTTTCCAGAAATTACCACTTGAAGGTGCTCCCTGAGGCACTAAATCAAGTTCATTTTCACAAGCCGAGCTGCCTATTAAAAGCATAAAACTCAATACTAAAAGACTTAATTTTTTCATTTTATTTGTATATTTTTTAAAAAGTTGCGTTTACACCCGTCATATAAATACGGGAAAGTGGATATTTCCCTAAGTCCATACCAAAATTCTTAAGTCCTACTTCCGGATCCATTCCGGAATACTTGGTAATGGTAAATAGGTTTTGCGCAGAGATAAAAAATCTAAGTTTTGCTTTTCCATTCAACCATTGTTCTTTTGCGGTATATCCTATCGACAGATTTCTTAATCTCACGAAAGAAGCGTCTTCGATATAAAAATCAGAGATTCGTCCAAAATTATTATTGTTGTCTGTTGACGAAAGAACCGGAATATTGGTATTGGTGTTTGTTGGTGACCAGGCATTTTTAGAATCAGCCAGTAAATTGTAGCCCGGGAAAGAGGCATTCAGACCTGTATGTTTTACAGCATTAAAAACACTGTTTCCGGCTGTTCCGCTTAAAAAGATGTTCATATCAAATCCTTTGTATCTGAAATTGGTATTCAGGCTGAAAGTAGTTTTCGGAAAAGGATTTCCAAGCACTACTCTATCGTTGTTATTGATTACTCCATCACCGTTTATATCTTTAAATTTAATATCTCCGGCAACCGCATTTGGCTGATATACGACTCCTTTATCGTTTACATACGCTTTTACTTCGGCATTACTCTGAAATAATCCGTCTGTCGAATATCCGTAAAAAGCTCCTACAGGACTTCCAACCTGATAAATATTAGCCAAAGGCAAACTACGTACTCTACTTAAATTCAGCGGTTCAAGGGATGTTAAATCATCTTTGATCGAAGCAATTTTATTACTTAAGAAAGCTGCATTTGCCGTTATATCAAATTTAAATTCACCACGTGTTTTTTGATACGTCAAGCTTGCTTCGATTCCTTTATTCTCAACATTTCCGGAGTTTACGATTCTTCCTAACGGAGTTCCCGAAACACCCGGTAACTGATCGCGAACCAGCATATCCTTATTGGTTTTGATGTAAGCATCCACAGAACCTGACAGCGCGTTATTAAACATCGTAAAATCCAATCCAACGTTGGTCTGTTCGGAGCTTTCCCATCTTAAGTTCGGATTCGACAATTCGCTCTCTGAATAACCGTAACTGATTACCGGACTGCTTCCGATTAAAGCTTGTGTTTGTTTTAAAGGCACACTAAACTGATATGGACCAAGGTTTCCTAAGTTTCCAATTTGTCCCCAGCTAGCACGTAATTTTAAGTTGCTGACAATTGGATTTATATTTTTCATAAATCCTTCTTCTGAGATTAACCATCCGGCAGAAACAGAAGGATATACTTTCCAACGGTTCTCAGAAATCAATTTTGAAGTACCGTCGCGGCGTACAATTCCCGAAATTAAATACTTTTGATTAAAGTCATAATTCAGCCTTCCTACATAAGAAGAAATGATCTCCTCAGACATCCCTGCATCCAATTGCTGTACTAATTTGGCATTCAACAAATAACGCTGTGAGGCATCTTCACTGTCAAAACCAGTTCCCTGTACGGTATAAAAATCTCTTTTAGTTTGTTGATAAGTGTATCCAGCCAATGCTTTAAAATTGTGTTTTCCTAATGATTTTTCGTAAGAAAGCGTCTGCTCACTCAACAAATCTGTTGTAGTAGAAGCCGTTTGTGTCAATCGGTTAAAATCAAATATTTTACCCGGCTCTGTTATTTTAACGGCAAAATCAGTTGCATTGTTCTGAATTCTGGTATAACCCCAATTTGATTTGAATTTTAAGCCTGATACCATTTCCCACTCCGCATAAGGATTAATTAAAACAGTAGAAATCGGATTGCGGTTGTCCAGTCTTTTTAAATAGGCTACCGGATTGATGACGTCTCCATATGAACCGATATATTTTTCGGGAACCCCTCCAAAATTTCCGGAACCGTCTTCTCTGTAAATTGTAGCATTGGGTGGATAAAAAATTGCTGCTAAAATAGCACCTGTATACCCACTTGAGGTGTTGGCCGCCTGACCGTCTGTTAAGGAATACGACAGGTTTTCGCCCACTGTAAAATTTGGTGCCAGTTTGAAAGAAGAATTAGCTCTTGCTGTATAACGGGTTCCGAAAGTATTGAGTAATATCCCTTCGTTTTTGCGATAACTTCCAGAGATAAAGAAATTAGATTTTTCGGTCTTACCATTGATTGAAATGGACAAATCCTGAATTTCGCCTGTACGGAAGATTTCATCCATCCAGTTCGTTTTAGTAGTTCTGGCCGTTGGTTCAAATGCCGTATCAAAAGCCGGAATTCTTGGCATACCAGCATTATCTCTGGCGGCATTCATGGCATCTGCATATTCGGCAGCATTTAAAACGTCTAGCTTTTTTGCTACACTTTGAAAACCTCCCTGGTAATTTACATTGATGTTAATTCGCTCTGAAACTCCTTTTTTAGAAGTAATTAAAATTACTCCACCAGAAGCTCTTGCTCCGTAGATTGCAGCAGAGGCAGCATCTTTTAAAACACTGATCGAAGCAATATCGTTCGGATTTAAGGTATTTAAAGAACCACTGTAAATAATTCCGTCTAAAACAATCAAAGGTGTTTCGGCATTCAAAGATCCAATACCACGAATATTGATTGTTGGCTCGGCAGTTGGGTCACCACCATTATTAATTACGGTAACACCAGCCACTGTACCCTGCAATAATTCTGCTGCACTATTGTAAGTTCTGCTCGAAGTTTCTTTCATCGAAACAGTACCCACAGCTCCCAAAACTTCATTCTTTTTTACACTTCCATATCCCATTACTACAACTTCCTGCAGTTGTTTCATATCGGCTAATAATTTTATTTTTATATTTTTATCCGATTGTGTTACTTTTACTTCTTGCGTAACGTAACCAACATAGGAAAAAACAAGGACTGCCGCAGATGAATTGATTTCCATCTTAAAAGTTCCATCAAAATCTGTCGTTGCAGTTGCATCTGAATCTTTATCTTTAATTCCTACACCCGGCAGCGGCATTCCATCATCTCCTCCAAAAACAGTTCCCGAAATACTTATTTTACCCTGAGCAGCATCTGATATTTTCAGATTTTTCTTGATGACAATATTATTGCTTACAATTTCGTATCTCAATAATAAATTGCTGCATATTTTATCCAGCGCCTGTTCTAAGGGTACATTGTTGAGTTTTAAACTAATCTTTTGATTGGTATTCACCTGATTGGTTTCGTACATGAAATGCACATCAATTTGTTTTTCAATCTTCTGAAAAACATTTCTTATGCTTTCATTTTCTACTTTTAATGTTACTCTCTTGCCAATATCGTAGCTGCCGGCTTTTACGCTTAATCCGATAAAAAATAGAGCTATAAAAAGCAGCGCTCTCGTTAGTACCGATTTTTTAATGCTCTCGCGGTTTGGAACATACCGCATTTGCTTTCTAGTCATGTTTGTGATTTTTTAATTGTTTTTGATTATGGATCAGTTTTCTACGTAGATTTTTTTTTAATTGGATTGGTAACGAATTGTTCTCTGACGAATAGATACAGTTACTCCCACTAAATCGCATAGCGCTATACGAATGGTGTTGCTGTATGTTATGTTTCTTTTGCCCGTTCTACGATTTATCGTATCACATAATTCCCTGCTTCTACTTTATAATCGGCGTTGATGATGTTGCACACCAAAGCAACAACCTGTCCTACCGGAAGCTCTTTGAAATAAGCACTGATTTTTAAATTATTTAAATTCTTATTTCCAATTTCGACGGTTACATTATAATTCCGATTGATGGTTGCTATCACTTCCGCTAAAGGAGCATCTTCAAAAACGATAATATTTTTGCGCCAAAGCGAAATAGAATTCACCGGAACATCCTTGAAAGCCTGCAACTTGTTATCATGTGATTTAAAAACCACTTTTTGACCGGGAGTTACATATACGTTTTCTTCGGTGACGGTTGATTTTACATTTACTCTTCCGGTAAGAACCGAAACTTCCTGAGTCGTCTGATCCGGATAGGCTTGCACATTAAAACTGGTTCCCAGTACTTTTGTATCCATTTTAGCAGTATGAATAATAAAAGGATGTTTTTTGTCTTTGGCTACATCAAAAAAAGCTTCTCCCGTTAAATAAACTTCTCTCGTATCTCCTTTAAAGGCAAGAGGATACTTTACACGACTTCCCGCGTTAAGCCATATTTGGGTTCCATCGCTTAAAACTATTTTAGCATGTTCTCCCGCCTTGGTAGCGTATTGTCTCGAAATCGTTTTTACGGTTGATAAATAAAAAAAACAGGATAATCCCATTAAAAGAAAGAGAGAAGCTGCCATCGTCCAATTCCTATATTGAAGAAAAATAACCTTATCGGTTTTTTTTATTTGTTGAATCTCTTTTTTTAATTTCGAACGATCTGAGGTAATAGTCGCTATAGTATCAAAGATTTCTTCAGGGTGATTGTACCAGTTATTCCATAATTCTTCCCCATTTAGAGAAGGCTTACCTTCTAAAAAATGTTTTATATCTTGATTTAATTTTTCAGGCATTATAATGTGTTTATCTCTTTAATAGTATGTCTTAGAAATAGTATTTTCAGGTAGGTGACTAAGGTTACGCTTTTGTTAAGAAAAGAAAGCGCAACCTTACATTCGAAATCTGCTTTTAATTGAACTCGCCCAGATAGCTTCGCATAAACTTTAAAGCATAGGCAATATGATACTTTACTGTTTCGTGCGAAACATTTAGTTCTTCGGCTATTTCTTTGTTGGTATAATGCTTGATCCTGCTGAGAATAAAAACTTCTTTTGATTTTTTTGGAAGTAATAAAGTTGCTTTGTCGACTGCTTCCTGCAGTTCTTCATAATAAATGGAATCCTCAGTAGTGTTACTTCCGTTAAAATCATTTGTATTTCTATCTATAACCTCTTTCACATATTGGTCGGTAACAGTATGCGATTTTATATAGTCTAAAGTCACATATCGAACCGAGGTATAGATGTAAGCCGAAAATTTCTTTTGGATAACCAGAATCTTTCTCCTTTCCCAAATAGCAGTAAAAACTTCCTGAACAATCTCTTCAGAAACCGAAACCGATTTCATTCTGATATAAACAAAACGAACCAATACATCACGATAACGGAAATACAACTCATCAAATGCCTTGTCTTTTCCTTGTCTTAATAATTCAACAAGTTCCTCATCCGTAAACTTTTTATACATAATGCATCAGTTTTGAATGATTTGGCGAACAAATCGCTCTTACTAAAACGTCCATTCCTATTATGATACTGCGATGTATTCTTATTTTAAAAAATGACATATACTACAATTGTGTTGTTTTATAATATGTCTCCAAAATTAAAGCTGAGGGTAGGTCTGCAAGGTTACGTTTACATTAATAAAAAGCCTTTATTATAAAACATTATATTAACATCTGATGTGTTATGTTATGTAGGTCTTTAAATGACACTTTGTTAGGCACCGGCTTTGTAAAGTGTTACTTATTAAACCTGATAATATCGCTACTAATTATGAATTTGGTCAAGCATGTTATGCCTTACTGAAAACAAATTTCCTATTACTTTAATTCTGATGTTTCAATAGAACATCAAACTTGTATTATACTTCCTACAGCTATCAACTTTTTCTAGCTAAAAGAGATAAAACACCAGTAAATACAGTATGTGGTCTATTTTTAAGCGATTTGTGATTTTTCTATCCTCAATATATCTTTTTCCAACACAAATAAGATATTTCATGACAATAAAAACCCGCCTTATGACATATTTTTCAGTTTCGGTGCGGAAGATGTTTAGTTTTAACCTGTTTTAGAAGCGAAAAACAGGTAGAAACACCTGTTTTTGAGAGTTTTATATTTTATATCTTAGTTGAAATATAAAAATTGTCCTTTTATTTCTTAGTTACAAACACAAGTAATATCAAAAACAAATATAAACACTAACCTATTAACACTAAACACTATGGAAGAATTCATTGGAGTTGTAAAACTTTTTGCGGGAAATTTTGCCCCGAGAGGCTGGGCATTTTGTAACGGACAAATATTGTCAATTGCACAAAATACGGCATTATTCTCAATCCTTGGTACAACCTATGGAGGAAATGGTCAGACTACTTTCGCTTTACCAAATCTACAAGGTGCAACAGCTATTGGACAAGGAACTTCACCTGGAGGGACTTACGTTCTTGGACAAGCTGCAGGTACACCAAACGTTTCAATTTTAACAAGCAACCTTCCTGCTCACGTTCACGCAGGACCAGGTAAAATTTCTGTAAGTGCGGGAAATTCGACAGACTCAGTGCCCGTAGCAGGAGCCTCAATTGCAGTACCTGGAGCTCTTGTATCCAGAGTTTTCGCACCAACATTAGGTTTTGCAACTGCAACCCCAAGTGTTGATCTATTAAGCAATGTAACAACAGGTGCAACTGGTAGTAATCTTCCTATCTCAGTAATGCAGCCTTACGTAGCATTGTCTTATATCATTTGTTTAGAAGGAATTTTCCCTTCCAGAAATTAAACTAGTTAAGCACATTTTTTACATTATAAGACCATTTGGGTATATCGCTGAAGTCATACAAAAATTGAATTTCAGCATATTCAGTAAGACTATAAATAGAAGCAATGCAAAAAGGGTTTGTAATATAAGACTCCGCAGTTTTTAATTCGATGTCTTCAAATATCGTGATTTCAGTAAAAATGCACACATCAGGATAATTACTGAAATCAGCCGGCAAGTTATAAAAGTCACTTTTAAATTCTAAGTCCTGACTTGCATTGCCAAAAAGTTCTTTGCTTATTGTAAATAATCTATCTACAAATACACTATGAGGATAGGGCTGCATTTCATTGCGGCCCTTAACCTCTGTTTTAGCATCTTTAAGTGACGGCTCATGATCGAAAAAGGTAAAAGCCAAATCGATTTTGATTTCTTCGGGAATTAAAATTCCGTGTGAAGACAATTGCGAAACAATGTTTCGTGTAATCGCCACTTGCGGCTCTCGGGTAAGAGCATAATGCATCGTTTCGGAAATGGCCAAATCAATTGTAAACTCCTGTGGTTTTGTATACGTGATGGCATCTGTTTCGACTAATTCTAATGAATAATCGTTTAGACCGGTCACCGATAAAATATGATGTACAGATGCTATTGAAGCAGTATTGATATCTAACAAAATGGCTTTAATTCTATCTTTATGAAACAAGGGAAGTAAAGGAAGAATTAAAGTTGCATAAGGGCCACAACCCGCATAAAGAATATTAATACTTCTCTCAGGGAAATCATTACACAATTTTGTCAGAGCCTTATAAACGCCTTTTATGAAATAAACTGTGCGTAAATAATCGTCAACACAGTCTGCCGCACCAGAGCTTGACAAAGCAATGCCACCTTTAACAAGAACTTCGTTGTTCTCAAAGTGGTCAACTGTTGCGATTTTTTCATAAAATTCTGAAAGGTTTCGCGCACATGTGGTGTGTTCATCAATAGTATTTGACGCAATGATAGATTGAACAATAATCGTAAGCTCTTGTTTATACATGATACTCAATTTTAGTTAAAGCTTTAAAGTTGAAACTGGAAAAACAAATGTAAGAATACAAAATGATAAATCTAATATCAGTTAATTATGAAAAAATTCTACTTATTACTAATCCTACTGTTTTTTACGCTGCAGCAATTGACTGCGCAAACAGTAGAAACCTTTGAAAGTGTACCTACAGGTCAGCCCAACTTTGTAAGCAATGGTAAGACCTTTAACTTAACCAGCACTTATATTAATTTTACTAGTGTTCAGTTTGCAGGCCAAGGGTATAACGGTTCAAACAGATTTATACAGGTTACAGATGGTCCTACAACAGAAAGTCTAGGACAAAGCGGATTCATTACTGCAGCTACAGGAAGCTTTAAAATGAATAGTTTATGGATTTACCTTACAGGTACTTCTGGTCAGACCCCTAATAGTACCTTTGACGGCGCACCTGGTTCGGTTACCTTAATCGGGAAACTTGGTGGTGTAACGCAGTTCACGATTGTAAAAAACACAACCGGAGCTAACATAGGCGTTGCCTTACCTGGAAAGGGTTTTACCCCTGTCAACTTTGCGACAGACGGAGTTTCTAATTTTACCAATATCAACATTGACCAACTTGAAATTCAGCTAAGCGCCAATTACGATTATTTTGCAATTGATAATTTTACCTGGGTCGATGGTGTAGGTTTACCAGCAGTAACTACGACAACAGCTACAAATGTTGGTTCAACTAAAGCAATTATTGGAGGTAATGTAACTGCAGATGGCGGAGATGTCAGCGTAGAAAGAGGAATCGTTTGGGCAGTAACAGCAAACCCAACTATCGCAAACAATAAATTTCAAATAGGAACCGGAAGTGGAATTTTTAGTAATACCGTAACAGGGCTTACTGCCGGTTCGACTATTCACTACAGAGCTTATGCAAAGAATAGTGCAGGAACAGCTTATGGTGCCGAATCAACATTTGTTACATCAGCAGCTTTAAGCACTTCTTCGACCTCATTTACCAATATCAGCTGTAATGCCGGTACAAATGGATCGGCTACAGTGGTTGCAACAGGAGGCGTTCCTCCTTATACCTATTCATGGTCACCAGCTGGTGGTACCGGAGCATCAGCTACCGGGTTGTCAGCAGGATCTTATACAGCCACTATTACAGATGCAGAATTGGTACAAATTACCAGACCTTTTACATTAATAGCCCCTCCTGCACTAAATGGAACTCCTTCGGTTACAAATGTATCTTGTTTTGGATCGTCAAATGGTACAGCTACCATTACTCCGTCAGGAGGAACTCCAGGCTATACTTACAACTGGTCTAACGGAGCTACGACTGCTTCTGCAACCGGACTTGCCGCAGGAACTTATAGTGTTACTATTACAGATGCTAACGGCTGTCCAAAAACGATAACTGGTATTGTTGTAGGGCAACCAGCAACAGCTTTAAACGGGACGACTTCTACTACTTCTGTCTCTTGCTTTGGATTGGCAAATGGTACAGCTACTGTTACTCCAACGGGCGGAGTACCTGGTTATACCTATTCTTGGTCTCCATCAGGAGGTACTGCAGCAACTGCATCAGGGCTTACAGCAGGAACTTACAGTGTTACGATTACGGATGGGAATGGCTGTCCAAAAACGATAACCGGTATTGTCGTAGGACAACCAGCTGCCGCTCTTGATGGAACATCTTCTACTACATCAGTTTCTTGTTTTGGAGGATCAAATGGTACAGCTACTGTTGTTGCATCGGGAGGAACTCCGGGTTATACTTATTCATGGTCACCATCTGGCGGTACTGCAGCAACTGCTTCAGGACTTCAGGCAGGAACTTACAGCGTTACCATAACAGATGCTAACGGTTGTCCAAAAACGATAACCGGTATTGTTGTTGCACAGCCCGCAGCTTCCCTTAATGGGTCTATAAGCACCACTTCAGTTTCTTGCTTTGGAGCTTCTACCGGTTCTGCAACTGTGAGTGCTTTTGGAGGAACTCCGGGTTATACTTACAACTGGTCCAACGGAGCCACCACTGCTACTGCATCTGGACTTACAGCAGGAATTTATAGTGTTACCATCACTGATGCTACTACTATATGTTCCAGAACAATCAATAATATTATAATAGGAACGGCTACACCTATCCTTGCACATCCAACTCAGGTTAATGTAAGCTGTAATGGTGGCGCTAATGGTTCAGCATCAGTTGCGCCTACTGGCGGAGCGGGTTCTTATACCTATCTTTGGTCTAATAGTGCTACAACCGCATCAATAAACGGTCTTTCACAAGGAACATACAGTGTAGTTATAAAAGACGCTAACAACTGTACGGTTACACAAAACTTTTTCATTACTCAACCTACAACCCTAATAGCTTCTCAGGGTACATTCACTAGTCCGACTTGTAATAATGCAACTAACGGTAGTGCAACTGTAGTCGCTTCAGGCGGAACCCCTGGATATACCTATTCATGGACACCTACCGGAGGTACTGCAGCAACAGCTACTGGTTTAGCGGCCGGCACTTATACAGTAACGGTTACAGATGCAAATGATTGTAGTACTACACAATCTTTCATTCTTACCAACCCTCCTGCATTTTCAGTAACAACTTCGCAAACTGATATTTTATGTAACGGAGATGCAACAGGAAGCGCAGGCGTAGTTGTAAGTGGCGGAACTGCACCTTACACCTATTCATGGTCACCATCTGGCGGTACTGCTGCTACAGCTACAGGATTAATTGCCGGTACTTATACGGTAACCATCACAGATGCTAATATCTGTCCAACAACCAGAACTTTCATTCTAACGCAGCCTTTAACCCCTTTAGTAGCTTCACAAGGTCCAATTACTCATGTGAATTGTCATGGAGATGCAACCGGAGCTGCTACTGTAAGTGCAACCGGAGGAACAGGAGCTTACACCTATTCATGGTCACCATCAGGAGGCACTGCTGCTACAGCTACAAATTTAACAGCCGGCACTTATAACGTAACTGTTACAGACGTCAATAACTGTTCTACTATACAAAGCTTTACGATCAATCAACCAGCGGCAATACTTAGTGCTTCAACTGCGACCACAGATGTTAGTTGTTTTGGAAACACAAATGGTAGCGCAACGGTGACTCCAAGCGGAGGAACACCTGGATACTCTTATGTATGGGCACCATCAGGAGGTACTGCAGCTACAGCTACAGGATTGTCATCCGGTACTTATACTTGTACCATCACAGATAGTAAAGGGTGTAGCTTAATCAAAACAATTGTAATAGGTACGCCAACTGCATTAGTAGCTACAATATCAAAAACAGATCTATTATGTAACGGTGACAGCAATGGTTCGGCTACAGTAAATGTAACCGGAGGTACACCTGGATATACTTATGTATGGACTCCAACAGGAGGAAATGCTGCAACAGCTTCAGGATTATCAGCCGGAACTTATACGGTTACAGTGACGGATGCAAATGGTTGTTCAACTACTGCAAGTACTACTTTAAATCCACCAGCGGCTTTAACAGCAACAACATCACAAACAGATGTTTTATGTAATGGAACAGCAACCGGAACAGCTAGTGTAACCGTTTTAGGAGGAACTGGAGCTTATACTTATGCATGGTCTCCGACAGGAGGTACTGCGGCTACAGCTACAGAGTTAGCAACCGGAAACTACAGCTGTTTAATTACAGATGCTAACGGTTGTTCTATCACCAAAACATTCTTTATTGATCAGCCGGCAGTACTAGCTGCAACGACATCTAAAGTAGATGCCACTTGTTCGACTACAGGTCAGGCTACCGTAAATCCAACTGGCGGAGTACTTCCTTTTACTTACCAATGGTCATCAGGAGCTACAACAGCCACTGCTACAGGCTTAACAGCTGGAAACTATACCTGTACCATCACAGACGGAAACGGATGTACCAATACGCAAAGCGTAACCATTAATACAACCAACACTTTAGTAGCGGTCGTTAATAAAACTGATGTTTTATGTAATGGCGGTAACACAGGTTCTGCAACGGTAACACCATCAGGTGCTCCTGGTCCATTTACTTATGTATGGGCTCCTTCAGGAGGTTCTAATGCTACCGCCAACAATCTTACTGCCGGTAACTATACTGTAACTATTACGTCTGCAAACGGTTGTTCTATTGTTAAAAATATTACTATTGGCGAACCTACTCCTTTGATAGTTGTGCCAACACAAACAAATGTAGCTTGTAATGGAGGTACTACTGGAGCTGCTTCTGTAACAGTAACTGGAGGAACAGGTGCTTATACTTTTGTATGGTCTCCTACCGGAGGTACTGCAGCTACAGCTACAGGATTAACTGCAGGTACTTATGTTGTAACTATTACAGATGGTAATGGCTGTAACGTGACACAAAATTTCAATATTACGCAACCAACGGCAGTTGGTGGAACTATAGTTGCAACAAATGTTACTTGTAATGGGGCAAATAATGGCTCTGCTACTGTAACTGCAACTGGAGGAACAGGTGCTTATACTTATGTATGGTCTCCTACCGGAGGTACTGCAGCTACAGCTACAGGATTGGCTCCTGGTAACTACGCTGTTTTAATCACCGATGCAAATTCTTGCACAACAACAGTAAGTACTATTATAACCCAACCTACTGTAGTAGTAGCAAGCATATCATCTCAAACGAATATCTCCTGCAACGGACTAAGTGATGGTGCTATAAATGTAACTGTAACCGGCGGTACCCTTCCTTACACCTATTTATGGTCTAATGGTAGTACAACCAAAAATATTAGCGGATTAGCAGCAGGAACTTATACGTTAACTGTTACTGATGCCAACAGTTGTACCGCTACACAAACTGTGACTTTAATTACAACTCCGGATGTAACAGCGCCAGTACCAAATCTGGCAACTCTCCCTGTAATTACAAATTCTTGTGCTGTTTTATCGGCTCAAATTCCAGTTCCAACTGCAACCGATAATTGCAGCGGTAGTATCACGGCAACAACAACAAGTCCGTTAAACTACAATACACCGGGAACTTATACCATTACATGGAAATATACTGATGCAAGTGGAAACTCTAGTACACAAACACAAACTGTACAAGTACTGAATTCAGCACTTCAACAAGTAACCTTTAGCAATGCGACATTTACCTATGACAAAAATCCACATGCGGTGCAAGTTGCTAATTTACCGTCAGGAGCGACTGTTACTTATTCCATCGCACCTTCAGGTTCAGGAAACTCAGCAACAAATGCGGGGACTTATACAGTTACTGCCGTAGTATCTCCTTCAACAAGTACACCAAATTGTTTACCAATTACGCTTACTGCACAACTTACGATTCAAAAAGCAGCACAGCAAATTACTTTTCCAATATTGGGAATAAAAACTCTTGGAGGATCAAATACTTTCAATCTGGGGGCTACTGCCAGTTCAGGTCTAACGGTAAACTATGCCTTTACCTATAAAACTGCGTTACCTCCTGCTACTGTCGCTCCATTAACTGGTGTAGTAAATATGTTAAGACCTGGAGAAGTAACAATTGTAGCCGCTCAGGCTGGTGACAACAATTATTTACCTGCTCCGGATGTTACACAGCTATTGGTAATCAAAAACAACGACATTACCGTTACTCAAATTACCATTGGAACTAAAGTATACCCTAATCCGGCTAAGACTCTTAACTACCTAATGGGATGTGACGAAAACAACGTAAATGTAGCACTGACCAATACAACGAATGCAACCTTTACTCCATCGGCTAATTTTACCATTAATACTCCTAAACCGGGAATTTATGCGCAAAATGTAACAGTTACTTCTGAAGATGGAAGTACAAGTGCTACATATGCTATAACTGTTGAAAAACCATTTGGATTCTATGATATCGTACACCAAAAATTCAATAATGTACTTATCGTAAACAACAATCCTCAAACCAATGGAGGTTACGAGTTTGTTTCGTACCAATGGTTTAAAAATGGACAATTAATTGGTACAAACCAATACTTTTCAGCAGGAGACGATCTGGCGAATAAATTAGATCTAACTGCCGACTACAGTGTAAAAATGACTACTAAAGATGGTAAGGTATTGCAAACATGCCCTGCTAAAATTAAGACACAGAAATCACTTGAGGTCAAATTGTATCCAAATCCGGTTGAAACAGGAAAAATGCTTACTGTAGATGCTGATTTACCAGAAGGTGATTTAGAAAACATGCAAATAAGTCTTTACTCTGTTACTGGTAAACTACTTACAACAATGAAATCATCTACTGCTCAAACACAGGTACAATTACCTCCAAGTACTGAAAGTAATATGGTTCTTGTAGTTATTGAGTCAGGCAATATCAAAAAGTCATTCAAAGTAATTGTAAAATAAACAAAATCATGCCAGTACCACTTCAAAATGGTACTGGCTAATACAACTTTAAGATGAAAAAATATATCAGTACCTCTATAAAATCTATAGCTACAGTTACGGCGTTTTTAGCGATATGCCTCCAGGGCTATAGTCAGGACAAAAAACAGGAAATATCGATCTCCGTCGCAGGACCCGGTTCTTTTCTAAAGTACAGTGGCGGTGGTACTATCGTACCCGGAAACGGAATTAGTGCAGGAATCAGATACTCCTATTATTTAAACGAAGGCTTAAGCATTGGAATTGGAGCCGAGTACCAATCCTATAATTCTGATGCAAAGTACGCTTCTTTTAGTGGACAATATGTTACTAAAGATGCCGAAAATGAAACCTTTCAGTTTAGATACAAAGCCACTAACTTCAGAGAAGAACAAAGTCTAAGTTACATAAATGTTCCAATCGCAATTCAATTTGAAACTCCGGGGACTACTCAATTGTACGTTGCTGCAGGTGCTAAAGTAGGATTTGCGATTAAAGGATGTTATCAAAGTACCTTTCAAAACCTTACTACAAGCGGTTACTATCCGCAATACAATGTAGAATTATTTAACCCTGCGTTTGCCGGTTTTGCAAGTACTAATGATTTAAAAACCAGCGAACAGGATTTAGATACTAAAGTGTCCTACTCTGCTACATTTGAAACAGGTGTAAAACAAAAGATTGGAAACAGAACTTCATTCTATCTCGGTGCTTATATCGATTATGGTCTAAATAA
Source organism: Flavobacterium collinsii (assembly GCF_902804485.1). GTDB lineage: Bacteria > Bacteroidota > Bacteroidia > Flavobacteriales > Flavobacteriaceae > Flavobacterium > Flavobacterium collinsii. The sequence continues at coordinate 36,546 of NZ_CADCST010000045.1, forward strand.
CATCTACAATAAAAATGGAGACAAAAATCTGGTTCAGTACAATCCGGAACTTCCTGTGCAGCTACAATACAACAGCGTATTGGATTCTCCATCCGTCAACAATGTCAGACTAGTTTCTTATGGACTTAAACTGAGATTTGCTTTACGTTAATTATCAAATAAAAATATTAAACAACTACTTTTCCCGCTCGGGAAAAATTAAAAAAGTCGGTTTCTTGGGGGAAATCGGCTTTTTTTTTATGGATTAAAAACCATCTTCAAAAAAATTACCGTTATCCGCAAAAGAATAATAACTTTCCAAAGTAATAATTAAATGATCAACCAATTTAATATCTAAAAGAGCAGCTGCTTCGTTAACTTTTTTTGTAAATAATCGATCAGCAATTGAAGGCAGCGTTTTACCCGAAGGATGATTATGAATCATAATAAAAGCAGATGCATTTGCCTTAATTACTGAAGCAAACAATAATTTAAGATCTACCGAAATTCCCGATGTACCCCCCGAAGATACTTCGTAAACCCCTAGTACCTTATTTGAACGATTGAGCAAAAAAACTTTACACTGTTCGAAGAACTCAATTTTCCCCATGTCCCAAACTTTCAAAGCTAGTTCATAAGCTGTTTTAGAGGATGAAAGATGAGGTCGTTCCGAAACTCTTACTTTATTCTTATAAATCAATTCAATTTCGGAAGCAATTTTCCAATCTTGTTTTTCATTCTTCGATTTCATAATTATTCATATATGTAATTTTCAAAATACATCTCTAGCCGATCGCCATTGAAAGAATAAAACAAATGTAAGAAAACATATTACAAACGCGCACTTTCGTGCGCATTTAAATTTTCTGAATTGCCTTACTTTGCTATGATGACTGAAATTAATATCAAAATTTGTTTTTATATTTACGAGAACTGGATTAAAACTTATAAATCCCAGAGGTCATTTGCATTAGATCACAATGTAGAAGAAAGTATAGTTAGAAAAATAAAAAGCACAGCTCTTCAACTAGATAATTCAAACTACAATATTCCAGTAAATACTTTAGAAAAAATTTGTAACGGTAGAAATATTAGACTTTCTGAATTTTTCAAATTGATTTCTGAATGACAAAGTCTCAATAAGGGCGAAAGATCAAACTCCAATCTATACATCACGTTTAATCCTTATATATTTCTATCATTTTTTGTTTGAGGGCGCACTTTTAATTACTTTTATGGTATTAAATCTAATCACCATCAATGATTATAAAGAAAAAGAATACCTGGTTTAAAATGCTCTTTGAATGGCGAGGTTCCGTTTTGCCACAGCTTCTCCCTAGACTTTTATTATTACTGCTGTTTTCCTTTGTCGTCGTTTATTTTAAACCCTGGCTCCTTCACTATAATCTGCACATCAATCCTGCTATTTTTACATTATTTGGAATTGCACTGGCCATTTTCCTCGGTTTTAGAAACAGTGTGAGTTACGATCGTTTTTGGGAAGGACGAAAACTTTGGGGTGCATTACTCAACGATACCCGATCTCTTGCCCGACAAAGCATCACTCTTGTCCCAGACAAAGAATACGATGCCAAACGCGAAAAATTCACTAATTTGCTTATTTCATTTGTATACAGTCTCAAACATCAGCTTCGGGAAACCAATTCTGATGCCGATATGAGTCGATTACTACCCAAAGAGTTTGCCGACCAATTAAGAGAAACTCGCTATAAACCAATACTTATCTTAAGAGAATTGGGACTTTGGGTAAAAGATGCCAAAGCTGAAAATAAAATAGACAGTGTTACACAACTGGCTTTTGAAGAAAATCTCAATAAACTGTCCGATATTGTTGGTGGATGTGAGCGAATTGCCGGTACACCTATCCCCTACACCTACAGTGTATTATTACACCGAACGGTTTATATTTATTGCTTTTTATTGTCTTTTGGTTTTGTCGAAACTATGGGCTGGATTACACCGTTTATCATTGTTTTTATTGCTTATACTTTTGTGGCGTTGGAAGCCATTGCAGACGAACTCGAAAATCCATTTGGTCTGCAGCCTAACGATCTTGCTCTCGATGCAATGTCTGAAATGATCGAAAACACCTTATTAGAATTAAACGATAAAAAAATAAATCCGGTAACGCATCATAAAAATTACTTTATTACCTAAAGAGGAATCACACCTCAATTATATTTCGAATATGAACAGAGTGTTATTAGTTGAAGACGATCCCAGAGTTGCATCATTTATCACAAGAGGATTAGAAGAACATTTGTATGAAGTTAAAACCATTACCAAAGGTTTTGAAGCCATCAAAGAGGTCATGGAAAACGAGTACAATATCATTATTCTTGATATCATGCTTCCGGACATTACCGGCTTTGAAGTTTGCGAAGTTTTACGAAGCAGAAAAATTATAGTGCCTATCCTAATTTTAAGTGCACTCGATACACCACAGGAAAAAGTAAAAGGTTTACAATCCGGAGCCGACGATTATCTCGCCAAACCCTTTTTGTTTGAAGAACTTTTGGCCCGAATTAATGCACAGCTTCGTCGTGCCGAATTTAGTACCGGAATTCTCGATTTTCAGTCGTATGCCGGAATCGAAATTAATATGAAAGAACAAAGTGCCACAAGAGACGGCAAAGAGCTCAACCTTTCGTCAAGAGAACTCAAACTCCTGATTTTCTTTATGAAAAATCGCGAAACGGCCTTATCAAGAGTGGCCATTGCACAGGCGGTCTGGAACATTGATTTTGACAGTACCTCTAATACTGTTGACGTGTACATTAATTACCTGCGAAATAAAATCGACAAGAACTTCCCTACTCCACTTATTCATACGATAAAAGGAACCGGGTATATGTTGAAGCAGAAGAGTTGAAAGAGTAAAGAGTAAAGAGTAAAGAGTAAAGAGTAAAGAGTAAAGAGTAAAGAATAAAGAGTGAAGAATAAAGAGTGAAGAATAAAGAGTGAAGAATAAAGAGTGAAGAGTGAAGAGTGAAGAGCAAAGATTAAAAATTTGCTGAATCTGGTAACCCGAGCGATAGCGAACAGGCGAAGCAATCTGCGAGAGGAAATAAATACATCGCTATTCCTACTTATTTTGAATTATGTTCCCATATATTAAAAACAGACCTAAAGCGTTATGAATCTTAAAAATAAATTAGCGGTAAATTCTACCCTGCTTTTTGCTTTTATCGTCGGATTACTGATGACCGGATCATTCCTGCTTTTCAGAAGTCATATGAAAGATCTTTATTATGACAATCTGGAAGATCATGCCTTGACCGCTGCTTTATTTTATTTTAAGAAGGATGAAATAAAAGAATTTACAAACGAACGATACCATGAGATTGAAGTTCAATACCACCGAATCAATAATGAATCCATTCGGGTTTACGATGCTAAAACCAAAAAATTATACTTAAAAGATTCAATTGATATTGAGCTTAGCGACCATGAACTGAATAGTATTGTAAAAAACAAAATAGAATCGTTTACCATAAAGAACAGGCAGTTTGTAGGTTTATTTTACAAAGACAATCAGGGCGATTTTATAATTGTAGTCTCTGGTATCAATCACACCGGTAACCGACAGCTTGAGATTCTGGGTCTAATGTTTATCCTTTTTTACCTGGCAGGCATTCCCCTAAATTATCTTTTGGGAACATTTTTAGCCAAACAAACCTTCCGTCCATTTAAAGAAGTCATTGCAAAAGTAAATACCATCACCACCGAAAATCTGCATTCGAGATTAGAAGTGCAGCAAGCTCAGGAGAAAGATGAAATTAAAGAACTTGTAACCACTTTCAATTATCTCTTAGAAAGACTTGAAACCGGTGTGATGACGCAGAAAAATTTTCTAAAAAACGCCTCACACGAGCTCAAAACTCCCTTGACCATCATCATTGGTGATATTGACGTATCCCTGCAACAACCCAGAACCAACGAGCAATATGAAGAAATTTTAAAATCTCTTAAAAAAGACACACTGCATTTAAAATCAACCTTAGATGGTCTTCTGGTACTATCGGGACTTCAGCTGTCTGAACCTCAGCAAATGGAAACCATAAGGATTGATGAAATACTATGGAATGTACTGGAGAAAAAAGCAATTGAATACCCCGAATCTAAAGTATCAGTAGATCTAAGTGCTTTAGCCGATCGTGAAAATTTACTTTCGGTTCATGCCAATAAACATATGCTTTTTATAGTCCTTTACAATATTATAGACAATGCAATTAAGTTTTCATCTCCAAAACCGGTAAATATTTTAACTTTCTCTGAGCACAATAAACTTTTAATACAAATTACAGATCAGGGTTCCGGAATTTCAGAACAGGACAAAGAATCTATTTTTGATCTTTTTTTCAGAAGCGACCATACCCGCCACATACAAGGACAAGGTTTAGGTCTCTTCATTACCATGCAGATACTCAAACTGCATCATATTAATGTTAGAGTAGATTCTGAAGTTGGAAAAGGTACTTCTGTTACCTTAATATTTCCATAATCTGATTCGTTTCTCTGCTATAGTAGCAGGACTTAATCCAGTCTGTTTTTGCAGTTGGTAACCTTTACTTAACACTCTAATCTTTCTTTAATCTACTTTAAATACAACTCTAATCCGTTTGTTTTTAACAATTTACACAAATCATTGATTTTAAAGACCGAAAAAAATCTACAAACCTAACAGCTTGATAATTTTAAATTAACACTAACTCTTTTTATCATTTTAAGTTAACAAAAGCGTTAAATCCGATCGGAGCAAACTGAGTTTCTTTGTCAAATAAAAACTCAAAAATCAATGACAAAACTAAAACTCATTTTTTCGGCTGTAATGCTCCTTGTTATGGGAAACATTTTTGCTCAGATTACCACCTCTTCATTATCTGCAAAAGTTAATGATGGTACAAGCCCGCTTACGGGTGCAGATGTTACTTTAACTCATTTACCTACTAATGCAGTGTACAAAGCTGTAACTGACAAACAAGGTAGATTTAGTTTCGAAAATTTAAATGCCGGCGGACCTTATGAATTAGAAATTAAAAGTTCTGCTACTAAAGACTACTCTAATGCACAAATACACTTAGCACTTGGCGATAATGACCTGCCGGTGATAGTGGTTGGCAAAGCAGACAACAATGTACTGGAAGAAGTTGTGATTACAAGTTCTAAACCCTCTTCTAAAAATAACGGAACGAATATTAATGAAAAACAGGTCAATGGTCTTCCGTTAATCAATCGCGGGATTCAGGATGTGACAAAATTAGTTCCTCAAAGTTCCAACAACTCTTTTGCCGGTACCAATTTCAGATACAACAACGTCACGATCGATGGTTCAATCAACAATGATGCGATTGGTTTTAGTCCGTCTTTAGGGGGACAATCAGGAACTTCAGGAATGCCGGGAAGCAGTACACGTTCCAACTCTATAAGTCTTGATGCTATACAGGATATTCAGGTTTATATTGCTCCTTACGATATTAAATTAGGAAACTTTTTAGGAGGAAGCGTTAATGCTGTTACCAGAAGTGGTAGCAACAATGTTACGGGATCGATTTACAGTTACGGAAGAAACGCAGCTATTACAGGTCGTAACAATGCCGGCGACGGTTCTAAAATGCCAAATTCTTTTGGTGATTATCAAATTGGATTCCGATTAGGTTTACCGATTGTAAAAGATAAATTGTTCTTCTTTACGAATATGGAATATGCCGAAAGAACTGATCCTATATTTTACAATGCAGGACAAACCGATTCTAACGGAAAACTGACTTCATTGGTAGACAACACTACCGCACAACAAATCTCAGACTTCGTAAAAACAAACTACGGATTTGACACCGGAACTTTCGGTGGGTACAACAACTTTGCAAAAAGTCAAAAATTCTTCAACAAATTAGATTGGAAAATTAATGAAAAACACTCGTTATCATTAAGAAACAATACCGTTATCTCACAGGCTTCTAACTTAGAGCGTGATGCGGCAAATTTCAGATTTTCAAGCATGGATTTCACGCAAAAAAACCAATCCATCAGTACAGTTTTAGAACTTAAAAGCCATTTTAACAGCCAATGGTCCAACTCGTTCATCGCAAGTTACTCGGCTATAAAAGATTATCGCGATCCAAAATCAAGCAATATCATGTTTCCCCAAACAGAAATTGGATATAATGGCGGAACCATCTTTTTAGGAAACGATCGTGAAGCAACGGTGTTTAATATGAAACAAAATACAGCCGAAATCACAGACAACCTTACCTATAAAACCGGAAATCATACTTTATTATTTGGTACACACAATGAGTTCTACGACATCAATTACGGATTCGTAAATGCCCTTAACGGAAGGATATCCTACAAATCTCTGGCAGATTTCTACAACAAACTTCCTACCCGTGTTCGTGGAACTTATCCTTTTGACGGTTCAACAAGAGATCAAATCTTCAACAATCCTTATGCACAGTTTAAAGTAAACCTTTACAGTGTTTATGTACAGGACGAAATTAGAATTGGAAACAAGTTAAAAGTTACTCCAGGTGTAAGAATTGATTATACTGACTTGCCTAATAAACCAAAATTAAGCCCGCAGGTACAAAATTCTCCAGCTGATCCTAATTACGGTAACACGTATACATACACACCATTGAGCCAAATTAAAAACAACTTCTTCAGTACAGCATTGGTTTCGCCAAGAATTGGATTTACTTACAATGTAGACGAAGATAAAACACTTGTTATTCGTGGCGGATCAGGAGTATTTACCGGAAGAATTCCATTTGCATGGCTAGGATATGCTTACTACAATGATGGTGTAGGTTACGGAAGTTATGACAAAAACAACCTTACTCCAGCACAAGTTGCTGCGGCTGGAGATCCTTTGGCTGCAAACGGATTAAACGGTTATCACGATGCAACGCCAAAAGTACAGGCCGATTTAGTGGATAACAAATTTAAAATGCCGGCAGTGTTGAGAAACTCACTTGCAATCGATAAGATCATCAACGGTTATAAATTTACCACCGAAGGTATTTATACCAAAGTAATTCGTGACCTGGAATTTCAACAAGTGAATAAGACTGATAACCCGACTTATTTTTCTTATGATACCAACCACCAGATGCCAATTTATGCAGCCAATATAAATCCTGCATTTTCAAATGCGTATTTATTATCAAACACCAACAAAGGATACCGATACAGTATTACGGAGATGATCTCAAAAACGTATGATTTTGGTCTTAACTTTATGGTGGCTTATACCTACGGAAATTCTAAAGATATTACTAATGGAATCCGTAACTCGATGGAAAGTAACTTCCAGATGAACCAGTCGTTAACACCAAATAATCCACAATTAGCAACTTCAAACTTCAATATCAAGCACAGAATTGTTTCAAATGTTGGATATGCTGTAAAAGTGGCCGATAACAATACCTTCTCAGCAAATGTATATTTCAATGCTCAATCCGGAAATCCGTTTTCATGGGGATTTGTAAACTCTACAATTGCAGGAACAGGTCAGGCAGCAGGATTGGCTTATATCTTCAAAGATGCAGCAGAAGCAGCGAAATACATTGGTGTAAATGCAGCAGGAGTTCCATCGGCTACAGCAGCGCAGCAGGTAGCAGATTACGAAGCTTTTATCAATGGAAATGATTATTTAAAAAGCAGAAGAGGAAACTTCACAGAAAGAAACGGTGCCACTACACCATGGAACATACAAGCTGATTTGAAATTAATGGATGAAATCAAAATTAATAAAGCAGGTGCTTTACAGCTTTCATTCAGCATAGCAAATGTTGGAAACCTGATTAATAAAGATTGGGGAAGAAGCTATTTTGTTCCAAACACTTACAATTCAACGGCAAATCTTGGGTTAACAAAATCAGGGAATTTAGGCGGAGTTGCTACTGGCGATCCAACTTATACTTTCCAGAAACCTTCGACATCACCTTATACTGTAGATCAGTTAGCCTCAAGATTCCAAGGACAATTTGGAGTGAGGTATACGTTCTAAAGATTGTGTTTTATTTTTTTATTATCCCCCAGTTCCAATCCCTATGGAGCTGGGGGATTCTTTTTAACTTAAAATTACTGCTCTCCTCCGTTTCTGAAAGCCATCAAAAGCGTGTAAGCATTTTTGATTACAATATCCGAAGAAGTATCGATAGCCGAAGATTTGATTTGACGATATCCTTCACTGGCAGTACCTAATTCAATTGGAAGCATTTTAAAATTGTGCCCGCCAGTTTTCAAAAAAACAAAAAACTTACCCTGCCATCTTACCACGGCATCTTCCGGAACTGTAAGAGCTTTTTCATTATCAAATTCTGCCTCGGCATTAATAAAAAGTCCCGGAATTAATGACTTTTCATATTGATTCACTTTACAAATCACCTCTGCTGCACGATCGTCATTCAGACTTTGATTGATGTAAGCAATTTTTGCCTTGTACTTTTTAGACGGATTAGCATTAGTGAAAGCCGTAACGACCTGCCCGACTGAAAGCAGTTGTATGTCTTTTTCAAAAACATTCATCATCAGGACAATGTCGCTCATTTCGATTAACTCAAAAAGCATGTCGGTCGCTGAAATGTATTTTCCCACATTCACATTGATCTTAGCAACCAACCCATTGATTGGTGAATGAATCACAACCGTTTTGCTTATCGTTGAAGCGGTGAGTTTTTTGACATTAATCCCTAACAACCCCAGTTTTTGGGCTAACGATGACATATAAATGTGTTGTGTCTGCATCTCAGTTGCATTCTGTTCCAATAGTTTATCACTACTTGCTTTCTTAGCATTAAGTTCCTTTTGTCGGTTAAACTCACTTTGAGCCAGTTGAAATTTTTCTTTCGCGGTAAGATAATCCTGTTGCAATTGTATGTATTGCATGTCCTCGACTACCGCCAATACTTGCCCTTTTCTAACATGCATACCTGTCATTAAATCCGTTTTTTTGATGTAACCTCCTAAAGGAATACTCACTGTTACAACACTCTTCGGAGGTACCGTCACTGTTCCCTGAAGCTGTAATATTCCTTTTACTGTTCTTTCTTCAGGATGACCAACAACCAATTTTGCATTTTGGATCTGTGCATCGCTTAATTGAATACTGTTTTCGGGTGTTAGTACTTTTTTACTTTGTGGTTCTTTTTTGTCGCTCTGGCAGGAAACCAGGCATAGAAAAACAAAAATGATACTGCTATATATTTTCATTATTTTATAAATTATTAAGGGTTTGCCAATTAATCACGGCCTTATTGTAATCGTTAATCCTATCGAAATATTCATTCTTTATGGTGATCGCCTGATTGACTACCAAAACCCATTGCAGGTAATCGATATCACCGTTTTCCAATTGACTATTCGCTGCGTCGATAATTACCGTCGCGTTCTTTAGTCCTTCGTTTTCGTAATAAAAAAGGCTTTCCTTGTATTTTTCGATCTCGCTTTCGGCGTTACTAATCTCCGTCTGCATTTCAATCTTTGTCGTTTCTGCCCTCATCTTATACGTTTCATAATCTACTTTCGCAGCTTTGTTACGAGCTGACTGACTGCTGAAAAACAATGGAACAGACAACCCAAGATTAACATAACTAAACCTTTGACTGTTATTATAATAAACATCCTGACCTGAAGAACTCGTTTGTGTACCAACAATACTCAAATTATTATACCCTATTGTAACATCGGGCATTAATCTGGCTTGTTCCGTTTTCCATTTCCACTTTGCTGCTTCTGCTTCATACATCGAAAGTTGTATCTGAGGAAGCGTTGCAATATTTTTACTTTGATTTAAAGCAACAGCAAAATCATTCTTGATCTTATCAGAAAAAGGCACATGAACGATACTATCCTGAAGAACCGTATTAAACATTTTTAAGGTAATAGTAATATCTTTATTAACCATCGTTAGCTGGTTTGTATAAAACTGCCGTGCAGATTGAGAAGCTGTTTTTTCCAAAACATTAGTTTCTCCTGTTTTATAGCGCAGCTCTGATTTTTGTTCCATTAATCTGTAAATCGAATCGGCATAAGTCAGCAATTCTTTTTTACTGTTGAGCCAGATGTAATAATAAAATAAGTTCCTCACATTCGACTTAACCTGTTGCACGGTTAGCTGCGATTCTGCTTTTGCAGCATTGTGATGTTCTCTCAGTACTTTTTTCTGATTCGCATATACTGTTGGAAAAGCAAAAGTCTGACTAATCCCAAAACGGGTGTCGTTTACAGCACTGTTAAACTGACCATAATCGGCGCTCAGAGATGCTTTAGGAAGATCAAAAGCTGTTTTTTCCAACTGTTCTTTTGATCTTTCATTCAATTGCGAAGATTTAATTCTTCTGTTATGCTGAAGCGCTATCGACAAAGATTCGTCAAGAGATATGGGTACTTCTTGTGCCTGAACCGAAGCCGTAAGAAACAAAGCCAGCAATAGTAAAGTCAGTTTATCCATCTTATTTTTTTTAATTTTTTTTGAAAAAACTTTAGTATGATACGTCATTAAATAAATAGCCGGAAGTACAAAGAGCGTCAGCAAAGTAGCTGTAATCAGTCCACCAATCACAACGGTTGCAAGTGGACGTTGTACCTCTGCTCCTGCGCCATTGCTCAAAGCCATAGGTAAAAATCCTAAAGAAGCAACAGCAGCTGTCATCAACACAGGACGCAACCTGTTTTTGGTTCCTGTAATGATAATTTGTAGCGGATCGGTAATTTCGCCGTGTTTTTGTATACGGTTGAACTCGGAGATTAAAACAATTCCATTCAAAACGGCTACACCAAAGAGCGCAATAAAACCAACTCCGGCAGAAATACTAAACGGCATATCGCGCAAAGCCAGTCCAAACACGCCGCCAATTGCCGATAATGGAATGGCTGTAAAAATGATAATTCCTTCTTTAAAAGATCGGAAAGCAAAATATAACAATGCCAAAATCATAAACAAAGCCGCCGGAACCGCAACTCCCAGACGGGATTTTGCTTGTTGCAGGTTTTCAAAAGTACCGCCATAGGTAATATAATAACCAGGCTCAAATTTGATCTGACTGTTTACTTTCTTTTGTAATTCTTCTACAATAGATTCTACGTCTCTCCCTCTCACATTAAAACCAACGATAATCCTTCTCTTAGCGTTTTCACGCTGAATCTGATTTGGACCTTCCACTTCTTTTACAGAAGCAACCTGGTACAACGGAATCTGCATTCCGGAGCGGGTTGCAATCAATAAATTGCGAACATCATCAATATCTTTTCGTCCGCTGGCTTCTACACGTACCACCATATCAAACTTTTTTTCTCCTTCATAAATGCTTCCTGCTACAGCTCCTGCAAAAGCGGCATTTACCGTTTGATTGATGTCTGAAACATAAATTCCGTACTTCGCCATTTCAGCCCAATCATAATCAATAACAATCTGAGGCATTCCGGTAACTTTCTCCACATAAAGATCGGTAGCACCTTCTACTGTAGTGCTAATTGCGCCTAACTGCTCGGCATATTTTGCCAATTTATCGAGATCTTCGCCGTAAATTTTACAAACCAAATCCTGCTTTGCACCGGTCATCAATTCGTTAAAACGCATTTGAACCGGAAACTGAAAACCGGTCGTAACTCCGGGTGCAACTTCTTTAACGGTTTGAGTCATTTTATCTGCTAATTCAGGAAACGAAGAAGCGCTTGTCCATTCTGATTTGTCTTTCAACACAATAATCATATCTCCACCTTCTATAGGCATAGGATCTGTCGGAATCTCGGCACTACCAATTCTGGAAACTACTTTTTCTACTTCCGGATAAGTATTTTTTAATGCAGTCGAAATTTTCTCAATGGTTGCTGTGGTCGTCGATAAATTTGTCCCCAGTAGTAAACGGGTTTCTACAGCAAAATCACCTTCTTCCAATTGTGGGATAAACTCACCTCCCATTCGGCTAAAAAGCAGCAAGGCAATACCAAACAGAACGAATGCCGAGATCACAATTCCTTTTCTGACTTGCAATGCTCTGGACAATCCAATTTCATAATAAGATTCAAGTTTTACCATTATGCGGTCCGATAAATTGGGCTTATGGCTTATTTTCTTGCTAATAAACAAGGCACTCACCATTGGAACATAAGTGAGGGAAAGTATAAAAGCACCCAAAATAGCAAAGGCAACAGTTTGTGCCATTGGTTTGAACATTTTTCCTTCGATACCTTCTAAAGACAATATTGGGAGGTAAACGATCAGAATAATAATCTGTCCGAATACTGCTGCATTCATCATACGTCCTGCCGAACCAGTTACTTCTTTATCCATCTCCTCTTGTGAAATAGAATCGATTTCTTTGTATTTTTTAGCAGAATGAATATGATGTAAAATGGCTTCCACAATAATTACCGCACCATCGACAATCAAACCAAAATCAAGCGCGCCCAGACTCATTAAATTCCCGCTTACGCCAAAGGTGTTCATCATAATAATAGCAAAAAGCATCGCTAACGGAATTACCGAAGCCACAATAAAACCTGCTCTTAAATTCCCAAGAAAAAGTACCAGAACAAGGACTACAATCAAGGCACCTTCGATAAGATTCTTCTGAACAGTCCCAATGGCATTATCGACCATTTTTGTACGATCTAAAAAAGGTTCTATTTTCAAACCTTTGGGTAAGATTTTTTCAATTTCGGCAACTCGTTTTTTGACATTTACGATAACATTATTGGCATTCTCTCCTTTAAGCATCATTACAATTCCACCAACCGATTCGCCAATATCAGCTGTCGTTAAGGCTCCGTAGCGTATGGCCGAAGACATTTTTACTTCTGCAATATCTTTGATTAAAATAGGAGTTCCGGTCTGAGTATTTTTGACAATAATATTCTGAATATCCCTAATGTTTCGGGTTAGTCCGACACTTCGGATGTACAGTACCGTTGGGCCTTTTTCAATATACGCGCCACCAGTATTTTCGTTATTACTGTTCAATGCTGTAAAAACCTCTTTTATAGTCAGGTTTTGTGCTTTTAAGCGTGACGGATTAACGGCAATTTCATACTGCTTTAATTTCCCTCCAAAAGTAGCGACATCTGCAATTCCAGGGGTTCCCAAAAGCTGTCTTCTAATGGTCCAATCCTGAATAGTACGCAAATCTTCCAGAGAATACCTTGTTTCATATCCGGGTTGCGGCTTAAGAACATACTGGTAAATTTCCCCCAAACCTGTTGTTGCCGGTGCCATTTCAGGAATACTGGCGTTCTCTGCAATTTCTACTTTTTGCAATCGTTCGGCCACCTGCTGACGCGCCCAATACACATCTGTGTCGTCTGCAAAAACAATCGTAACCAACGAAAGTCCAAAGCGCGAAATACTGCGGCTTTCTTTAAGCTGCGGGATGTTGCTAATTGCCTGTTCTATTGGAAATGTAATTAAACGCTCTACATCTTCTGCCCCCAAAGACGGGGCCGTTGTAATAATTTGTACCTGATTGTTGGTGATGTCAGGAACGGCATCGATAGGTAAACGGGTTACTTCAAACACGCCATAGATAATCCATAGCAACGTGAAGATCCCAATTACCAGTTTATTTTTAACTGAGAATTGTATGATCTTATTAAGCATAATTTAATTTATTTGAATATAGTAATGCCAGGGCTAAAACATCAAAAATGTCTTAACCACAATAAAAATTCTATAAAATCAAATTAGGCTACAGGAGGGCGAAATACCGAAAATAAGGAAGGATTTGAATACAAATCTGAGGTATAAGGAATTGTACCCGATTGTGAAAATCCAACAGTAAAAGGAATATAAAATATGGGTTTGTCCTGCGGAACAAACACCAACTGTACGTAAGGTCCGGATATGTTCTTAAACGGAAGCTGCATATCACGATCAGAATCATTGTCTTTTAAATCTTCTCCCCAGTAATGCATTTCTAAAAAATCAAAAAAACTGATATCATGCCTTTGCTGATGTTCCTTAAAATGCTCGAGCAATATCGGCAGTTTATAAAACTGCTGAAAGAACCCAATATTGGATACAATTAAAAAGATGAACAGGTATATAATGAGTTTTCGCACTTCACAAATTTAAACGATGTCGCAAAATAATTTTACACTTACAACAAGAAGCTACTAACTTTTATGACTTTACTTATTTATAGCAACAAAAATTACAATTATCACATTCAAAACTAAAAATTAAAGTACTTTATAAAGCTTAAAAGTTAATTTAGAACAACTATTCTCAATTCAAAATTAAATTGATCCATCCTAAGCCATTTTTACTCAAAAAAAAACTTCAAAATTCTAAAATTCCAAACCCTTTTCTATTTCAAAATGGACGAGAATAATTCTATTAAAATTTTGCTAAAAACTTCCTAAAACCAAGCTAAATGCTCCTTCCCTCCTGGTTTGCTCTCTTTTTTTAACTTCTTGTAAGAATACAAAATAAAACAAGTATTCTCGCCTCTCTTTTTATCTGTGTAAATTACACGTAACTTCTTTTTTACAATTTAATAATAGCTGTAAAAAGACTTTAAACCCTTAAATACAAATTACTCATAATCAATACATTAAAAAACAACAATCAAAGAGATTCAAAGACAAGTGTACGGTCATTCGTATAAATTTTAAAAAAAACTTTTTTTTCTATCAGATTAATTTATACTTTTGTTTCATACTATTCTTATTCATTCTAAATAAGAATTACTTACAAATTTATTTTTATTTGGCCAAAATAAAAAAGAATTTTCTTAGAAAAATTTCCAAAATAAATGAAAATTAAGAACAACCTCAGTAAAATCAAGCTATCAGACTCTTCTTATAAATTAAACAAAATTTCGAAGAACATCCGTAACAGGAGAAGCGTCTATGCCAATCAGTTTATCAAGGGAGAATTACCGGATCAATTGCTTGAAGAAATTTTGACGAATGCCACCTGGGCTCCTACCCATAAAATGACAGAACCCTGGAGGTTTATCGTTTTTAGGGGCAAATATTTGAAAAAGTACGGCGAATATATGGCTCACTATTACAGAGATTTCTATAATGAATTATCTCCCGAAGATCAAAAAGACAAGCTTTCGTATCTCGAAAATTATCCGCTCAACGCAGCCTGTATGATTGGAGTAGTCATGGTGAAAAACACCAAAATTGACCTGCCCGAATGGGAAGAAATTGCTGCAGTCTCTTCTGCTGTACAAAATATTGCGCTTACCTGCCATGCTCATAAAATGGGCAGTTACTGGAGTACCAAAGGAGTAGCTATCGATTACGTGGCAAAATTTGGTCTCTCAGAAAATGAAAAATCACTAGGGCTTCTTTATCTGGGGTATTATCCCGAAGCCTTAAAACCCTCCAAAAAAAAGAGAACCCCTTTATCTAAAAAAGTCGTCTACCTCGACTGAAAAATAACTTTAACCCCTTAAACAACTATTTTATGAATACCACATTGATTCGTACAGAAGTCACCGAAAAAGGAGTCCAGCAGGGCCAGGATTTTTACAAAGACATTTTCCATCAAAACTCCGGAACAGAATACGCTCAAGCCATGAAATTAGCACAGGAACGTGTTTCGAATTTCCTAAAAAATAATAAAAAACCTTTCAGCGGAATCAAACCTGAGGAAATCAGAGCTAAAGTTGAAGAGATAGATTTTGACACTCCACTACCCGATTACGAAAGTCTGCTGAACGAAGTAGACGAGCTTTATGTAAACCACGCCACCGCTTTTCACCTTCCGGAATATATTGCACACTTAAACTGTCCGGTTGTTATTCCGGCACTAGCGGCAGAAATTCTGATCAGTGCCATCAACTCCTCACAAGATACTTATGACCAAAGCGCTGGCGGAACTTTTATCGAAAGAAAATTAATTGACTGGACCAGCGAGCAGGTGGGTTATACACAAGGCGATGGCGTTTTTACAGCGGGAGGATCTCAAAGTAATTTAATGGGGCTACTTCTGGCGAGAGATTACTATGCCATGCAATATCAAAAATGGAATATTAAAATGGAAGGACTTCCTCCTGATGCTCACAAGTACAGGATTTTTGTTTCGGATAAAGCGCATTTCAGCAATCATAAAACCACCTGGGTTTTAGGTCTCGGAGAACAAGCTATTGTAAATGTGGGTGTAGACAAAAGATACCGTATGGATCCGGAAAAACTCGAAAAGGCGATCGCTGACGAAATTAAAAAAGGAAACATTCCAATTGCCATTACCGCTACGGCCGGTACAACCGATTTTGGCAACATCGATCCGTTAAAAACAATCGCTGCTATTGCCAGCCAGCACAATTTATGGCTTCATGTAGATGCTGCCTATGGATGCGGATTGCTTTTAACAGAGAAACAAAGATATTTATTAAACGGCATAGAACTGGCCGATTCTGTAACCGTCGATTACCACAAATCATTCTTCCAGCCCGTAAGCAGCAGTGCCTTTATTGTTAAAAATAAACTTCACCTCAACCTGATCAAGCATCACGCTGATTATCTGAATCCTAAAGAGCAAAATTACGATGCGCTTCCGGCTCAGGTCAATAAATCAATTGTTCAAACTACACGTCGTTTTGATGCTTTGAAACTTTGGTTTACCCTTCGTTATATGGGCAAGAAAAAGCTCGGACAGTTTACTGAGACCTTAATCGAAACTACCCAACAAACCGCTGCCTATATTGAAGCCGATCCTAATTTTGAACTGTTATGCCACTCTGATATTGGTATTTTACTCTTCCGTTATCTCGACGGACCGGCTGAATCTAATTCTTGTGAAGTCAACAAATACATCAAAGAGAAACTGTTTTTTGGCGGCGAAGTTCTGGTCGCCAGCACCAAAGTAGATGGAGAATTCTATTTGAAATTCACCATTTTAAATCCCCTTACAACCCTAAATGATATTAAAAACATTCTTAACCTCATAAAACAAAACGGAGATGAATACCACAGACTTAACTAATTTTAAACAACTTGCAGAACAAGTAAATTACAAATCCCTCCTCAACTGTTATTGCAGAGAATTCAGCAACTGGAGCCAATACGAAGGTGTTCCGAAATACGACCCTGCTTTGGCTGAATTTATGCAGACTATCGATCACAGCACTTTTCTTCGATTTGACTTTAGCACTGTTGGCCAGGAAGTTTTTGCTCCTTTGGTTTACTTTTCCGAAAGTGGCGTTCATGCTTTTGGCTTTCCGATAGTGTCCCGCACTATTGCAACGGATGAATTCAGAGAAATAAATCCTATCGCGTTTACAGAAATTGTTGCCGCTTATTGCAAAGCAGAATATCCGGATATTGATCCGCTTCCTACACAAAAACGCATGGAAAACAGTATTGACAATCTGGCGCTTTACCTGGAGCATTATAAAAATAGCGGCCGGAACGCCAGCAACCCGGAACAAACTTTTATATCAGCAGAACAATCGTTAATTCTAGGACATACGGTACATCCACTGCCAAAAAGTAGAGAAGGATTTACCAAAGACGAATTGCTTCACTATTCTCCTGAAACCGAGGGGCAGTTTCCATTACACTTTTTCCTGGTGCATCCTGAAAATGTTATCGAAAAAAGTGCCGAAGACTATCTGATCACCGATTATCTGAGAAATGAAATTTCAAAATATGCCAATAAAAACGCCAAAGAATTACTGGATTTTTATTCGCAATACAAAGTAGTACCGGCACACCCTTGGGAAGCCAACTATCTATTAGAGCAAAAAGAAGTAAAAGAAATGCAATCCAGACAACTGCTTTTCAGTTTGGGTCAATTTGGTCCTTCCTATGCGGCAACCTCATCGGTTCGTACCGTGTACAATGACGAAAGCGAATGGATGTATAAATTCTCACTGCACGTGAAAATTACCAACTCTTTCCGTGTCAATTACCTACACGAACTTAATCGTGGTTATGATGCAGCGCAGTTGATGAAAACAGATTGGGGAAAAGGCATTCAGAAAGACTATCCACAAATTCAGCTGATTACCGATCCTGCATTCATCACGGTGGTTTTTGAAGATAAAATTATCGATGGTTTCAGTACTAGTATCCGTCAAAATCCTTTTCATGGAGCCAACGCCAATAAAAATGTAACACTGGTTGCTGCTTTGTCTCAGGATAATATTTTGAATGAACTGCCAAGAATCGTAACCCTGATTGAGGAATCCGCCAAAAGACAAGATACAACAGTAGCTGACACTGCTATTGCCTGGTTCAAACAATACCTGAATATTAGTCTTACTCCTTTAATTGGCGTTTTTAATAAATACGGATTTGGATCAGAATTCCACCAACAGAATGTAATGGTTGAATTTGATGAAAATCTTTTTCCGTCAAAACTATATTTCAGAGACAATCAGGGATACTTTTTCCGCGAAGGAATCGTACCGGAACTGGAACGTTTAATCCCTGATTTTGGAAAAGAAAGCCGCTCTTTTATTGCCGAAAAAAGAATTATTGATTTCTGGGGGTATTACCTGTTAATCAATCATTTGTTAGGAATTGTGAGCGCTTTGGGTAAAAACAAACTTGCTGACGAAACGGTATTATTGGATCTTATATACAATGCCTTAAAAAAAGAAGAAGATTCAGATGTAACAGGTTTGGTTTCTCATTTTACGAACAGTGTCAAACTAATCGTAAAAGGAAATTTACTGACCAGTTTAAACAATATGGACGAAGCCAGTGCGCCACGAACCAATCCGGCGGTGTACAAAACGTATCCTAATCCGTTAAACAAACACTTTTTCTCCAAAAAATTGATTCAGCCAAAACCAAACACTACGGTTTTCAGCCGCTTTTTTGAGAAAGACAACGTAACGATCAGTCTGCGTCCGGTAGATGTAGACAACGATCTGGAGATGCTTCACGAGTGGTTTCACCGCGAACATGCTTTGAAAATCTGGCAAATGAACTGGCCGTTACGTGAATTGGAGGTATTCTATCGCACCATGCTTCCGGGAGGTCATTCGCACAGTTATATCGGAGAGGCCAACGGAGTTCCAACTTTTAATATTGAAGTGTACTGGCCGTGCCGTGACATTGTTGGAGAATACTATGACGTACTTCCCTCCGATTACGGAACACACCAATTTATCGCACCAACCGATCCGAAATTAAAATACGGTTCTCCAGCAACACAATCTATGATGGATTTTGTTTTGAGCGAAACCAAAGTAGGCAAAATGGTGGGAGAAGGTTCTGTAGATTCTATCGCTTCGATGATGAACAAGGCTCACGTTGGGTTTAAAATTCAGAAAGTCATCGAAATGCCGCACAAAAAAGCCAATCTAAACTTCTGTTACAGAGAATGGTATTGGGCTAAATTCCCGGCTGCCGAAGAGTTTCAAAAAAACACCGTTTCAACCTCACAAGTTTAATTCACAAAATAACCACAATGAATACAGAAAAAATATATTCGGTAATCGGAATTGGAATTGGTCCTTTCAACCTTGGACTTGCCGCACTTATCGAACCCATTGAAGATTTATCAGCACTGTTTTTTGATCAGTCGGAAGGCTTTGACTGGCACCCGGGTTTAATGTTAAACAATGCCACTTTGCAGGTTCCGTTTTTAGCCGATTTGGTTACCATGGCCGATCCGACTAATAAATACAGCTTCTTAAATTACATCAAACAAAGCGGACGTGCTTATAAATTTTACATCCGTGAAAATTTCTTTATCTACAGAAGAGAGTACAATGAATATTGCAAATGGGCGGCTGCTCAGTTAAGCAACCTTAAATTTTCGCACAAGGTAATTTCAATTGACCTTGTTGATGATATTTACAAAGTTACGGTGATCAATACTCAGACGTGTATTACGACTGTTTATTATACGCATAAAATAGTTTTGGGTACGGGAACTTCACCACATGTACCTGATTTTATTGACACTGAAGCTCTTCCAAATGTGATTCATGCTTCTCAATATTTGTATTTCAAACCTCAGATTCAGAAAAATGCGTCGGTAACAATCATTGGATCAGGACAAAGTGCTGCCGAGGTATTCCGTGATCTTTTACCGGATACGGAAGACGGATTGCAATTGAAATGGTTCACCCGTTCGTCACACTTCTTCCCGCTTGACAATAAATCCAAACTGACTTTGGAGTTGACTTCTCCGGAATATGTAGATCATTTTCACAGTCTTTCGGCACAAAAAAGAAAACAGCTTTTAGACAGTCAGCACGGGCTGTACAAAGGTATCGATCACGAATTGATCAATGAGATTTTCGACAGCTTGTACGAGATGAGCTTAGAAGACACTCCACTAAATGTAGAATTGCGTTCAAATATGCGTCTGACATCGGTAAAAGAAGATACGGATGGTTCACATTTACTTGATTTTGTACAGACAGAACTGGAGCAACCTTTCGAGGATCAAACCGATTATGTGATTCTGGCAACGGGTTACAAATACAAAGAGCCCGCTATTCTTTCAGGAATTCAGGACAAAATTGGCCGACTGGAAAATGGCTTATTCAAAGTGCAACGTAATTATACTATTGACAAAAACGGTACGGATATTTTTGTTCAGAATGCTGAATTACATACGCATGGACTTTCGACTCCGGACTTGGGAATGGGTGCTTATCGAAATTCGTACATCATTAACCAAATCGCTAATCGTGAAGTGTATAAGGTTGAAAAACGTATTGCTTTTCAACAATTCGGAGTACAAAAAGCAACTCCTGAATTTTCATCAGCGAATGTTTTGGAATTAGTAAACGAACCCTTAAACAATTAGATCTTAAGCTATTGGTGTAAATAAAAAAATCAACGCATAGAAACATAGGATTTAAGTGTTGGATAAGGAGGTTAGAAGAGAAACTCATTTCTTTCTCATAGCTATGTGCTTTAATGAAAAGTGAAACGCCTTTTATTCTTTTTACAAGCTTTGTTATCTATGTCTCTATGTGTTAAAAAAAATACCCCCTATTGACAGGTCTTACTAAAAATCAACTAAAAATGATAACCCCAGAAAATACCTTTAAAGACGCTCAGCACCTCAACGCCGATATTTGGAATCAGGTCAATCGAAACTTACTCGCCAAAAGTATTTCGGAATTGATGCGTGAAGACGTCGCAAACCCACAAATAACTGCTAAAGATGAGGATGGTCTTACCCATTTCAGATTAGAAACCGACACAGAGAGTATTTACTATACTTTTTCGGCTTATCCAAGGTTTCTTAACTATTGGCATATCGTTAAAGACAGTCTTTGTAAAGTCGAGCATGAAGTAAAATTAGAGCATATCGATGTACCGAATTTCTTTATCGAACTTCAGGAAACTTTTGGTATCAACTCTTTTACCCTGGCTCACTATATCGAAGAGTTACTCCACACCTTATACGCTGATGCTTACATTCAGTCAAACCGTCGTGTGCCTGCCGCGGAACTAGCCGATGCTGATTTTCAAACGATCGAACACAGTCTTGATGGCCACCCGTGGGTAATTGTAAACAAAGGCCGTATTGGTTTTGACTCAGAAGATTATACGAAATACAATCCCGAGTCTGATCAAAGAACACGTTTAATTTGGATTGCGGCTCATAAAAACAGAGCCAATCTTCGTTTACAGACCGATGTGGACGATCAGGATTTTTATGAAAATGAAATTGGTAAAGAAAAACTAGATGCCTTTAGAAACAAGTTAGCGGCATTAAATGTAGATCCATATGATTATGTTTTTATTCCGGTGCATGTATGGCAATGGCAAAATAAACTCGTGATGCAATTTTCTAATGATATTGCTTCCAAACATCTTATCCCATTAGAGTTAACCGAAGACATTTACAGCCCTCAACAAAGCATCCGTACTTTTTTCAACGAAAGTGCACCTCATAAACATTATGTAAAAACATCAATGTCTATACTAAACACTAGCCATGTTAGAGGTTTGTCTCCTAAACAATTATTGATAGCGCCACGTTTGACAGAGTATCTGAAAAATGTACTTAAAAAAGACGAGCACTTGCAAAAAATGGGAGTTATACTTTTAGGCGAAGTCGTTTCGGTTACCTATGCCCACCCTAGTTATAGTAAAATTGACAATCCTCCTTACCAGTACAATGAATATCTGGGCGCTATGTGGCGCGAAAGCCCTATAAATTCACTTAGAGAAGGAGAGAATTTAATGACGATGGCGGCATTATTATATGTAGACAACACCGGAAAAAGTCTTGTACAAGAACTTATAGAAAAATCAGGTCTTTCTACAGAACAATGGCTCAAAGCTTATATGACTGCGTATCTTAAGCCCGTACTTCAGATTTATTACCAGCATTCGTTATCTATCGATCCACATGGACAAAATGTGATTCTGATT
Source organism: Flavobacterium collinsii (assembly GCF_902804485.1). Classification (GTDB taxonomy): domain Bacteria; phylum Bacteroidota; class Bacteroidia; order Flavobacteriales; family Flavobacteriaceae; genus Flavobacterium; species Flavobacterium collinsii. The sequence goes on from NZ_CADCST010000045.1 coordinate 58,863, forward strand.
CTAAAAGATTATGTGCCAACACGTATTGCCTTGCAAGACTTTGTGGGAGATATTTTAATTAATGAAGAAGCAAAGAAAAAATTGCCTCAGGAATTTATTGATAACTTGTTTAATGCCTCTCCAAATCCGGAAAATGCACCATTAACGATACTTATCGCCATTTTTGATGCCTTCTTCAGATACCTGAGTCACGTTATGATTACAAACGCTAACTATACAGAAAAAGAATTCTGGAATTGTGTTTACGATATCATCATCGAATATCAGGCAGAACATCCTGAGCTTCAGGAAATATTCGACAAGTACAATATGTTTATACCTGAATTCAAACGTCTTATTTTCAATAGCCGACGTTTGTATAATGGTTATGAAGAAACGGCCGGATTTCCACACATGAAAAAAAGTGGTTTTGTACCGAATCCGTTACATCAGTTAATCCATGAAGAAATAGTAACAGCAAAAGAAAACTAATGAAAGAAGCTCTTTTAAAAACACGCTCCTTCTTTGGTTTATTAAGGCGTTCTCTTGCCGGAAGTGAAAAAAACTTTACTTCGGGCAGCATTAACAAAACCATTCTTTTACTGTCAGTTCCAATGGTGGTTGAGCTTTTGATGGAATCACTATTTGTATGTTCCAATCTGTTCTTTGTTAGCCGATTGGGTACGAATGCTATTTCAATTGCGGGAGCGACCACAACTTTCATCACTTTTTGTTATTCGGTTTCCATTGGTTTGGGGATAGCGGCTTCCGCGATGATTTCCAGAAGAATTGGCGAGAAAAAATTCAAAGCAGCAGGCCAGACCACCATGCAGGTGATTTATGCTACAGTGCCTATTGCTGCCCTGATTAGTATTGTCTGCACCATCTGGACTACCGATATTATGAGTGCCATGGGACTTTCGGCTGCTATGGTTGAGGAAGGAAGAACTTACGGCATCGTCATGTTTGCTTCCAGCGGATTTTTGATACTCCGAATCGTCGTAAATGGGATCTTCCGGGGTGTTGGAGACGCTTCGACTGCAATGAGAATACTGTGGCTATCCAATGCGTTGAACATTGTACTGTGTCCGGTATTTATTTATGGCTGGGGTCCTGTTCCGGCATACGGCTTATTGGGAGTTGGACTGGCCACTTTAATTGCGAGAGTAATTGGAGTGCTGTATCAGGCCTGGTATCTGATAAGGGCAAAAACCATGTTAAAAATTGGTCTGGCACAAATGGTCTTTAATCTTGCTATTTTCAAAAGAGTCCTGAAACTGGCTTTTGGCGGTACCGTACAATTCATCATTCCGGCATCAAGCTGGGTGTTCATGATTAAAATCATGTCGCATTTTGGTGAGAGTGCTCTTGCAGGTTACATTCTGGCGCAAAGAGTCACTTCTATCGCTACGATGCCGGCCTGGGGTCTTGGAAACGCAGCAGGAATCTTAACCGGACAAAATCTGGGAGCCAAACAGCCCGAACGTGCCGAAAAATCGGTTTGGAGAGCGGGAATGTTAAACATGGGATTTCTGGTTTTAATTGGAATTTGCTGGATATTCCTAGCTGTTCCGGTCATAAAAATCTTTACTGACATTCCTGAGGTGATCTCTTTTAGTACCATGTACATTCATCTTATTTCGATAGCTTACATATTATTAGGTTATACGATGGTGATTTCAAGAGCCCTTAATGCGGCCGGTGAAGTAAAAGTAGTGACCTGGCTTTACATCCTGATGTTCTATGTCATACAGATTCCGCTTGCCTATGCTCTGGGAATTTCTTTTGACCTGGGTTCCAATGGTGTTTTTACCGCCATCCTTGTTTCGGAAATTATATTAGCCGTGGCTTGTATCGTCGTCTTCCGAAAAGGAAAATGGAAACATACAAAGGTTTAAAACTAAACCGGTTCAAAATATGTCACCCCGTTGGGGTTTATTGAAACGATTTTACCAATTTCTATAAATATTTTGCCCCGATGGGGCTTAACATTTATGAACAGCCCCAAAGAAGCATCATATTTATAGAATTACGTTCCAATGAGATAACATTTGCAAAAGCTTCAAAGGAGCATCATATTTATAGCATTTATAACGTATTTTTTTGCAAAAGCTCCAAAGGAGCGACGTATCTATAGAATTACGTTCCGATGAGATTAACATTTATAAAAGCTCCGAAGGAGCACCATATCTATAGAATTACGTTCCAATGAGGTTAACATTTATAAAAGCTCCAAAGGAGCGTAATATTTATAGCATTTAGAATGTTTTTTTTTCGAAAGCTCCAGAGGAGCGTCATATCTATTGCATATGAATAACAAAACATTAAACAACAAATAAAAAATATCAATTTAATATTAAATAATAGAACAATGAGTACAATAGAACAATTACACGGAGTATTTGCAAGAGCTTTTGAAATTCCTGTTGAGGCAGTAAACGACGGACTGGAATATCAGGCTATAGCCGAATGGGATTCGATGAGTCATTTGGTATTAGTAGAAGAACTTGAAAGTACATACAAAATCTCAATCGAAATGGAGGACATTTTGGAGATGGGAAGTGTAGCAAAAATAAAAGACATCCTTAAAAAATACGGATTTGAAATTAATTAGAATAGACCACTAAACTTATGGAACTATACGATTTAATCAGGAAAAACGAAAAACTGACTTTTACCGATTCCAGCACTGGCCTTTCAAAATCTATTGCAGAAATGGATCAGTCACTGGAAATCGAAAACATCCGTTCAGTTGTTTTTATTTACAATGACAATCAGTTACCGGCTATCGAAACGCTTTTAAATTTTTACCAGAGCAGGTTTACGATTGCTTTGTTGGGAATGGGTTTACTTGAAAATTTTAAGGAAAATTTGGAACAGAAATATACTCCTTATTATATCTATGACCCTACGCGAACTGAAATAGAAGGTTATACGGCTGTAAATGCCTCAGAAACGATAGTATTGTTTAAACGAAACGTAAATTTAATTTACCCTATACATGCCAAAATCAAACTTTTGCTAAGTACTTCCGGGACTACAGGATCGCCTAAATTTGTTAGGCTTTCTGATGAAAACCTGGTACATAATGCAAAATCGATTATGGAATATATGCCTATTCGAACGGATGATGTAGTGCCTTTAAATGTACCTATTAATTTTGTTTACGGCTTATCGATTTTTACCACCAATTGCATCAAAGCCAATCAAATTGTATGTACGGATAAGGATGCTTTTCAAAAAGAATTTTGGGCCGATTTCAAAAAATACGGATACTCTACCCTGGGTGGAGTTCCGTACTTTTATGAAATGTTATACAGTATTGGATTTTTCAAAAAAGACCATCCTTCCTTACGTTACCTGACTCATACGGGCGGAATGCTGAATCACAAACTGATCGAAGCGATTTCTGACTTTAGCGAGAAATTTGGCAAACAGTTCTTTGCGCAATACGGTCAGACAGAAGCTTCAGGCCGTATGGCTTATCTGCCTCCTAAAGATCTGTTGCGAAAAGGAACATCAATTGGTTTACCAGTCAAAAACGGACGTTTTGAGATCGATAACGAAACGGATGAGCTGATTTATATTGGTCCTAACGTTTATGGCGGTTATGCCAATGTCAGAGCCGATTTACAATTTTTTGAACAGCAGGAAAGACTTCACACGGGAGACAAAGCCCGTAAAGACGACGAAGGCTACTACTACATTATAGGCCGAATCAAACGAATCGTGAAATTGTTCGGAGTACGTCTCAATCTTGACGAAACAGAATTATTGCTGAAAGATGCATTGGGTGGACAAACGTTTATCTGCCTCGGAATAAACGATAAACATTTGGCCGTAATGTACACCGACGAAAATCTGAACAAAGAATTGATTCTGAAAGTGCTAAAAGCCAAACTAAATCTTCACGCCAGTTCTTTAAAAGTGATGCACATAGAAGACGTTCCGCTTACACCAAACGGAAAAGTGAACTATCCATTGCTTAAAGAAGCACTAGAATTAGAGGAGGCTTTGTAAGTTTTCAATATTCAGTCGCGGTCTCAGTCGCAGTTTTCAGTTGCAGTATTCAGTTGCAGTATTCAGTCACGGTAATCAGTAAACATTAAAACTGAACACTGTGACTGAAAACTGTGACTATTTCTTTTATCTTTCAAAACAAGTCACAGTTTTAGTCACGGTAATCAGTAAACATTAAAACTGAACACTGTGACTGAAAACTGTGACTATTTCTTTTATCTTTCAAAACAAGTCGAAGTAATCAGTAAACATTAAAACTGAGCACTGTGACTGAAAACTGTGACTATTTCTTTTATCTTTCAAAACAAGTCGCAGTATTCAGTCACGGTAATCAGTACACATTAAAACTGAAAACTGTGACTGAATACTGCGACTTTTTTTTTATTACAAAAAAAAGACTCCTGACAAAATGCGTCAGAAGCCTTTTCATAAAAAAACAAAATAATATTATTGCTGAAAAGCTTTTTTTTTAGAAACTGTATCCAAGTGCTAAATTAAATCTTGTACCGTTTCCTCTGGTATAATTGGCATTTGTTCCAAAGAACTGAGAAGTTGTTGGGTAATAATCTGTATTGAATATGTTTTCTATTCCAAGTTTTACTCTAATGCTGTCCGTTACTTTGTATGCTGTAGCCAGATTCCATAAGTTGAAAGAATGAATTGGTCCTTCACCAATAGCATAAGCTCCTTTGGCATTTGGTTTAAAAACATCGCGATCGCCTACATACATCCAATACAATTCAACGTTTAATCTTTCACCACCATATTTTGCATAACCTGTAATTTTAACCGGAGGGATTCTGTTTGATTTCAGGTAAATATCTGTCGGACCATAAAAATGACCGTCAGAATCTTTGTCTCCTCTTCCCTGTACATTAGCATAGTTTCCTCCTACTGTCAATTGTTTCAAAATTTGATAATCGGCCTGAACTTCATATCCCCAAACTCTTTCCGGTAAACGCTCTGCTACTAAAAATCCGTCTACCTGAATCAAATTGGTTCCTAATTTTGATGTACTCAAATAATAAGAAGCACTTAAATTGAATTTCCCTAACTGACTGCTAAAACCACCCTCATAATTATTAACGATAATAGGTTCGGTCTCTAATTTAGATATGGCGTCCTGTTTTGCGTTTGTTAAAACTCTTCCTAAATCAAATACAGAGAAAGCCTGAGAAAAACTCACAAAAGGATTAAAGAATTTAAATCTTGAATATCTGATCCCTGTGTTAAAAACAAAGGCATCATAAGTAAGGTCACCACCTTTTACAGCAATACTTCCCGCTCCGTTTGCACCGGTAGCAAGAGTGTTGTAGTCGTCGATATTGATTTTAATATTTTCGGCACGTAAACCTGCTTTTACATTCCAGTCGCTAAACAATTGTGTCGATATTTGTGCATAAGGAGCCAGATTGACCATATTGATATTTGGAACCCAAACACGCCCGTCAACCAATTTTTGGTTCGTTTTGTCATTCAATAAATCGAAACCATAAGTTACATCACCTGTAAAATTAGAAGAGATTGTAAAAGGAGAATTCAAATATACTCTTAAACCTTTTTTGGTAGATGCAGTTTGCGATTGTCCACTTCCGTAGAAAAAAGTAGAGTTAGAAAATATCGTTAAAAAATCCTGAAAATAAAGGTTTGCCGTAAGCGAAGTACTTCCAAAAATCTCTTTGTTTACATATTGAAGATTAGCATTGTGATTGTAACGATTTCCTTCATCTACACCCGGTCTGTTGCCCAATACTCCAATTGCCGGACTTACTCCGTACACGCCATTTTTAAGGATAAAATCAGAATCCTGATTGGAACTGAAGTAATTGTACATCAAATCAATTCTTTGTTTAGTAGTTAAATCGTAACCTACTTTTGTAAAAACATTGTATGCTTTAGTTTCCCCTAATCCGTATTCAGGAGAAATAACCTGTCCTGCTCCATCACGAAAAACACCTGTCTTTTCATAAGTTCCGCCAACCATATAGTTGAACTTATTGATTTTTCCGTAAAACTGCTGATTAAACCGGTATCCTGCTGTACTGTCTCCTTTAATATTACCTGTTGTTCCAGCCTCACTATATCCGGCAAATTTCTTTTGAGTTTTCCCCGATTTAGTAATGTAATTAATCAAACCTCCATCGGCACCATTACCATAAATAGCCGTAGCTCCTTTGATTACCTCGATACGCTCAATTACGGAAGGATCTATTGAACGAAGTTCACGTCCTGCTGATTTTAGCGGTGTCGATTGTGGAATTCCGTCGATAAGAACCAAAGGATTTCTTCCACGAAGTGTCTGACCGTAATTTCCTGTATTGTTTGTTGCCGATCCTAAACCCGGAACTGCAAATGCCACAACATTAGCAATATTTGAACTCACGATAGATAAATTGTCAATATCCTTTGCGTTGATTACGGTTACAGAAGAAGGTGTTTTAGATAAAGTTTCTACCTTTCTGCTGGCCGAAACTATAATTTCATCCAATTGGTCACCGCTTTTCTCCGAAACTTCGGTTTCTTTACCGGTAAACTTCAATTGTAAAGTTACGGTGGCAGTTTCATTGTTTGCAACTGTAACCTCCTGCTCGATTGTTTCATAACCGGACAATGAAGCCTGCAGCGTATAAGTGTTTTCTGCTATTTTGCTGAATCGAAAACTACCGTCGGTATTAGAGGTCGTTTTGTATTTTGAATTTTTAAGGGTAATTGTTGCTCCGTAGGCTGATCTACCGTCAGAAGTTGTAATCTCTCCTTTAATTTTTCCACTATTTTGTTGTGCAAAAGAAGAGAAGACAGAAAATAAAAGGCTAATAATAAATAAAAACTTTGACGTTCTTAAACTAAGATATTTCATTGATTTTTAAGTTTTGGTTAGTGATTTTATTTTTATTTAGAATTAATAAAAACAGTGCAAATGTAAAAATTAATATTTCTTTAACAAATAATGTTT
>NZ_CADCST010000046.1 GCF_902804485.1 Flavobacterium collinsii
AAAGACAATATGGCTTTTGCCGAGATAGATGCCAAACTGCTTCGTGTATTGACTCTAATGGGTATTAAAGCAAAGGTTGTTGGAAAATCAATCGAATACCTGGGTTCTGAAACTATACCGGTATCGATGTCTTATGCCGGACTGATCGATTTCTACAACGAGAACAAAGATTTAGTTACACCGGAAGATTTTGAGCTTTCGACTCCAAACTCCAAACTACCCAATAAGGTAGTATTTGATGCTAACAAGTTGAACTACACTTTGGTGTAGTAGAATTTGAAAACCTGTATTGTAAATTTACTTCAGTAAAAATAAGTAGTTGAATCCTCAACATTCCGATTTTTACAACACTCTCAAAACACAATATAATTTGCCTAGAGAGTTTCAACAAAAACATTATTACCAAAGTTACTTTAGAGTAAAAAGGTAAAGCTATTAAACCAAAAAACGTATCTCTAAAAAAAATAACCATGTGACTGGTAATAGCGCAGCTATGTCCGGTGACGAAAAAACCAAATAGTATGGATCAAAAACAAGGTTGGCATGTTCTTTACGTAAGGTACAGACATGAGAGTAAAGTCTATAAAGAGTTAATAGAAAGAAATATTGAAGCTTTTTTGCCAATGGCCACCAGTATTAGAAAATGGAGTGACAGAATTAAGAAAATAGAGATTCCATTATTTCCCAGTTATGTCTTTGTCAAGATCAAATCCAATAAAGACTTTCATGATGCCTTAAATGTAGAGAGTGGCTGTTCTTATTTGTCTTTTGGCA
>NZ_CADCST010000047.1 GCF_902804485.1 Flavobacterium collinsii
ACCTTTAAAGTCTGACTTTCCTTTGATTGCAATACTGGTATTGTCCATATTCCACTAGTTGGATTATATTTTCCCGCAGAAGCTTCCGAAGCTACATAAGCATATCCCGAAGGAAGTGCTTCGCTAATCGTTATATCCTTAGCTTGGTTAGTTCCAAAATTCTCTGCTGTAATCGTAAAGACAACCTCTTTTCCGATAAACGGATTAGCATTATCTACTACCTTTTTCAAACCAATATCCGAACAGGAATTAATCGTTACAGGGAAATCTACAGATACCAAAGGATCGAATTTCGACACATCAATATAGTCCACTTTTACAATCGCTTTCCCTACACTATTCCATAGAACAGTTATGTAATCGTCTGTTAGCTGTCCTCCCGCAACGATAGTACCTTCTTTAGAAACAAACCAATTATAATTTGACATTCCACTAAGTACCTTGTAAGTTGTTTCATCAAAAGCACAACCGTTACCATTCCAGTTTGGCGCAGGCTCCGGTGTACAACTTTTTACAATCACTTTTACCTCCAGACGTATCGGACTCTCACAAGCGCCTTCTTTTAATGAACCATAATAGTCCTTATTGTGTTCCAAAAGTGTAGACGGATCTACTTTGTTGCCTCCTGTCGCAGCATCGTACCAAGTCACTCCTGATTCATTGGTGATTAAATCTCCTGCTGTTTTATTATCCGTTTTACAAAATTCCTGTATGGTATTGGCAGTTGTTGGTGTTTTTGGATCGCTCAAAGTAACTGTCACCGCCAATCTTGTCGGGCTTTCGCAAGTTCCTACTTTTAGAGAACCGTAATACACTTTATTGTTTTCTAAAGCGGTTGTTGAAGCGATAACATTTCCTGCTGTTGCAGCATCGTACCAAGTCACTCCTGATTCAGTGGTAGCCAAATCAGAAACTTTTTTATTATCCACTTTACAGAATTCCTGTGTCGTTTGATTTGTCGTTGGCGTTTGCGGATCACTCAAAGTAACCGTTACAGCCAATCTTGTTGGGCTCTCGCAAGTACCTACTTTTAATGAACCGTAATACACTTTATTGTTTTCTAAAGCGGTTGTCGAAGCGATAACATTTCCTGCTGTTACAGCATCGTACCACGTCACTCCTGGTTCAGTGGTAGCCAAATCAGAAACTTTTTTATTATCCACTTTACAGAATTCCTGTGTGGTATTGGCAGTTGTTGGTGTTTGAGGATCACTCAAAGTAACCGTTACCGCCAATCTCGTTGGACTCTCGCAAGTACCAACTTTTAGAGAACCGTAATAAACCATTCCGTTGGTTAATGTTGTCGTTGATGGTACAACATTTCCTGCTGTTGCCGCATCGTACCAAGTCACTCCTGATTCAGTCGTAGCCAAATCAGAAACTTTTTTGTTATCCACTTTACAGAATTCCTGTGTGGTATTGGCAGTTGTTGGCGTTTGAGGATCACTCAAAGTAACCGTTACAGCCAATCTTGTTGGGCTTTCGCAAGTTCCTACTTTTAGAGAACCATAATACACTTTATTATTTTCTAAAACTGCTGTCGAAGCGATAACATTTCCTGCTGTGGCAGCATCATACCATGTTACACCACTTTCTGTCGTAGCCAAATCAGAAACTTTCTTATTGTCTATTTTACAGAATTCCTGTGTGGTATTGGCAGTTGTTGGCGTATGAGGATCACTCAAAGTAACCGTTACAGCCAATCTTGTTGGGCTTTCGCATGTTCCTACTTTTAATGAACCGTAATAAACCGTTCCGTTGGTTAATATTGTCGTTGATGGTACAATATTTCCTGCCGTTACAGCATCATACCACGTCACTCCTGATTCAGTGGTAGCCAAATCAGCAACTTTTTTATTGTCTATTTTACAGAATTCCTGTGTGGTATTGGCTGTCGTTGGCGTTTGAGGATCACTTAAAGTAACCGTTACAGCCAATCTCGTTGGACTCTCGCAAGTGCCAACTTTTAGCGAACCGTAATAAACCGTTCCATTGGTTAATGTTGTCGTTGATGGTACAACATTTCCTGCTGTGGCAGCATCGTACCAAGTCACTCCTGATTCAGTCGTAGCCAAATCAGATACCTTCTTATTGTCTATTTTACAGAATTCCTGTGCAGTATTGGCAGTTGTTGGCGTTTGAGGATCGCTCAAAGTAACCGTTACCGCCAATCTTGTTGGGCTTTCGCATGTTCCTACTTTTAATGAACCGTAATAAACCGTTCCGTTGGTTAATGTTGTCGTTGATGGTACAATATTTCCTGCTGTTGCAGCATCGTACCAAGTCACTCCTGATTCAGTCGTAGCCAAATCAGAAACTTTCATATTATCCACTTTACAGAATTCCTGTGTCGTTTGATTTGTCGTTGGCGTTTGAGGATCGCTCAAAGTAACTGTTACCGCCAATCTTGTTGGACTTTCGCACGTTCCAACTTTTAGAGAACCGTAATAGATTTTATTATTTTCTAAAACAGTTGTTGAAGCGATTGCAGTTCCTGCTGTGGCAGCGTCATACCAAGTCACTCCTGATTCTGTCGTAGCCAAATCAGCAACTTTCTTATTATCCACTTTACAGAATTCCTGTGTGGTTTTGCTGGTCGTTGGTGTTTGAGGATCGCTCAAAGTAACTGTTACAGCCAATCTTGTTGGGCTTTCGCAGGTTCCTACTTTTAGAGAACCGTAATAGATTGTTCCATCGATTAGTGCCTGAGTTGATGGTACAACATTTCCTGCTGTTACAGCATCGTACCACGTCACTCCTGATTCTGTTGTAGCCAAATCAGCAACTCTTTTGTTGTCTATTTTACAGAATTCCTGTGTGGTATTGGCTGTCGTTGGTGTTTTTGGATCGCTCAAAGTAACCGTTACAGCCAATCTTGTCGGGCTTTCGCAAGTACCAACTTTTAATGAACCGTAATAAACCGTTCCATTGGTTAATATTGTCGTTGATGGTACAATATTTCCTACTGTTGCCGCATCGTACCAAGTCACTCCAGATTCTGTTGTAGCCAAATCAGCAACTTTTTTATTATCCACTTTACAGAATTCCTGTGTAGTATTGGCAGTTGTTGGCGTTTTTGGATCGCTCAAAGTAACTGTTACCGCCAATCTTGTTGGGCTTTCACAAGTTCCAACTTTTAGAGAACCGTAATAGATTTTGTTATTTTCTAAAACTGCTGTCGAAGCGATTGCATTTCCTGCTGTGGCAGCATCGTACCAAGTCACTCCCGATTCAGTCGTAGCCAAATCAGCAACTTTTTTATTATCCACTTTACAGAATTCCTGTGTGGTATTGGCAGTCGTTGGCGTTTGAGGATCACTCAAAGTAACTGTTACAGCCAATCTTGTCGGGCTCTCGCAAGTACCAACTTTTAGCGAACCGTAATAGATTTTGTTATTTTCTAAGACTGCTGTCGAAGCGATTGCAGTTCCTGCTGTTGCCGCATCGTACCAAGTCACTCCTGATTCAGTCGTAGCCAAATCAGAAACTTTCATATTATCCACTTTACAGAATTCCTGTGTAGTATTGGCTGTCGTTGGCGTTTGAGGATCACTCAAAGTAACTGTTACAGCCAATCTTGTTGGACTCTCGCAAGTGCCAACTTTTAGAGAACCATAATAGATTTTGTTATTTTCTAAAACTGCTGTTGAAGCGATAATATTTCCTGCTGTGGCAGCATCGTACCAAGTCACTCCTGATTCAGTCGTAGCCAAATCAGAAACTTTCTTATTATCCACTTTGCAGAATTCCTGTGTGGTATTGACAGTCGTTGGTGTTTGAGGATCACTCAAAGTAACTGTTACCGCCAATCTCGTCGGGCTCTCGCAAGTGCCAACTTTTAATGAACCATAATAAACCGTTCCATCGGTTAGTGCCTGAGTTGATGGTACAATATTTCCTGCTGTGGCAGCATCATACCATGTTACACCACTTTCTGTCGTAGCCAAATCAGATACCTTCTTATTGTCTATTTTACAGAATTCCTGAGTAGTTTGATTTGTCGTTGGCGTTTGCGGATCACTCAAAGTAACCGTTACAGCCAATCTTGTTGGGCTCTCGCAAGTACCAACTTTTAGAGAACCATAATAAACCGTTCCGTTGGTTAATATTGCCGTTGATAGTACAATATTTCCTGCTGTGGCAGCGTCATACCAAGTCACTCCTGATTCGGTGGTAGCCAAATCAGACACTTTCTTATTGTCTATTTTACAGAATTCCTGAGTAGTTTGATTTGTAGTTGGCGTTTTTGGATCACTTAAGGTAACTGTCACCGCCAATCTTGTTGGGCTTTCGCAAGTGCCAACTTTTAATGAACCATAATAAACCGTTCCATTGGTTAATGTTGTCGTTGATGGTACAATATTTCCTGCTGTGGCAGCGTCATACCAAGTCACTCCTGATTCTGTTGTAGCCAAATCAGACACTTTTTTATTATCTATTCTACAGAATTCCTGAGTAGTTTGATTTGTAGTTGGCGTTTGAGGATCACTCAAAGTAACCGTTACAGCCAATCTCGTCGGACTCTCGCAGGTTCCTGCTTTTAGAGAACCGTAATAGATTGTTCCATCGGTTAGTGCCTGAGTTGATGGTACAACATTTCCTGCTGTTGCCGCATCATACCATGTCACTCCTGATTCAGTCGTAACCAAATCAGAAACTTTCTTATTATCCACTTTACAGAATTCCTGAGTAGTTTGATTTGTCGTTGGCGTTTGAGGATCACTCAAAGTAACCGTTACCGCCAATCTTGTTGGGCTTTCGCAAGTACCAACTTTTAGAGAACCATAATAAACCGTTCCGTTGGTTAATATTGCCGTTGATGGTACAACATTTCCTGCTGTGGCAGCATCATACCATGTTACACCACTTTCTGTCGTAGCCAAATCAGAAACTTTTTTATTATCCACTTTACAGAATTCCTGTGTGGTATTGGCTGTCGTTGGTGTTTGAGGATCACTCAAAGTAACTGTCACCGCCAATCTTGTTGGGCTTTCGCACGTTCCTACTTTTAGCGAACCGTAATACACTTTATTGTTTTCTAAAGCGGTTGTTGAAGCGATAACATTTCCTGCTGTTGCCGCATCGTACCAAGTCACTCCTGATTCTGTTGTAGCCAAATCAGAAACTTTCTTATTGTCTATTTTACAGAATTCCTGTGTGGTTTGATTTGTAGTTGGTGTTTTTGGATCACTCAAAGTAACCGTTACGGCCAATCTCGTTGGACTCTCGCAAGTACCAACTTTTAGAGAACCATAATAGATTTTGTTATTTTCTAAAACTGCTGTTGAAGCGATTGCATTTCCTGCTGTTGCAGCATCGTACCAAGTCACTCCTGATTCAGTCGTAGCCAAATCAGAAACTTTCTTATTATCCACTTTACAGAATTCCTGTGTAGTATTGGCTGTCGTTGGCGTTTTTGGATCACTCAAAGTAACTGTTACCGCCAATCTTGTTGGGCTCTCGCAAGTACCCACTTTTAGAGAACCATAATAGATTTTGTTATTTTCTAAAACAGTTGTTGAGGCAATAACATTTCCTGCTGTTGCTGCATCGTACCAAGTCACTCCTGATTCGGTTGTAACCAAATCAGAAACTTTCTTATTATCCACTTTACAGAATTCCTGAGTAGTTTGATTTGTAGTTGGCGTTTTTGGATCGCTCAAAGTAACTGTTACCGCCAATCTTGTTGGGCTTTCGCAAGTTCCTACTTTTAGAGAACCGTAATAAATTGTCCCATCAGTTAGTGCCTGAGTTGATGGTACAACATTTCCTGCTGTTGCCGCATCGTACCAAGTCACTCCTGATTCAGTGGTAGCCAAATCAGAAACTTTCTTATTGTCTATTTTACAGAATTCCTGTGTGGTTTGATTTGTCGTTGGCGTTTTTGGATCCCTTAAGGTAACCGTTACCGCCAATCTTGTTGGGCTTTCGCACGTATCTAATTTTGAAGATCCGTAATAAATTTTATTGTTTTCTAAAATAGTTGTCGGCACCACTACATTTCCTCCTGTCGCGGCGTCATACCATGTTACATTTGATTCTGTTGTTACTAAATCAGCAACAGTTGAATTATTTACTTTACAAAATTCTTGTATTGTATTTGCCGTTGTTGGCGTTTTTGGATCACTCAAAGTAACCGTTACCGCCAATCTTGTTGGACTTTCACAAATACCTGCTTTTAGAGATCCGTAATACACTTTATTATTTTCTAAAGCCGTTGTCGAACTGATTACATTGCCTCCAGTTCCAGCATCAAACCATGTTACATTTGATTCTGTAGTCAATAAATCAGCAACTGTAGCATTACGTACCTTACAAAATTCCTGAATTGAAGTTCCTGTCGGTGTTTTAGGATCGCTCAAAGTAACCGTTACAGCCAATCTCGTTGGACTTTCACAAGTACCTACTTTTAGAGAACCGTAATAAATTTTATTGTTTTCTAAAATAGTTGTCGGCGACACTACATTTCCTCCTGTAGCGGCGTCATACCATGTTACATTTGATTCTGTTGTTACTAAATCAGCAACTTTTTTATTGTCAACTTTACAGAATTCCTGACTTGAAGTTCCTGTTGGTGTTTTAGGATCACTTAAAGTAACTGTCACAGCCAATCGCGTTGGACTTTCACAATTTCTCTCTTTCAGCGAACCATAATAGATCTTATTGTTTTCTAAAGCCGTTGTCGAACTGATTACATTGCCTGCTGTAGCGGCATCGTACCAAATTACATTTGATTCTGTGGTCGACAAATTGGCAACAGTTGCATTGTTTACTGTACAAAATTCCTGATTTGAAGCTCCTGTTGGTGTTTGTGGATCATTAACTGTAATGTTTACAGATTCGGTAAAATAACATCCGCCTAAGGTATTTAACTCGACTTTATACAAACCGCTTTGAGCTGTCGTTAAATTATCCAATGCCAATTCGGTTGTGTTCAAAGTACTGCCATCCGGCAATGTCCATTTAATAGAAGCAATAGGCCCCATTGGATTTAGACCAAGTTTTAAACTTTCGCCTTTACAATAATAAGACGAGTTACCGGCTATTAATAGAGAAGAGGGTACCCTTAAAATTAGGGGCTGCTCAACATCATAACAATTCGTTCTTGCTCTTACCACATAATTACCTGCCGTGAGTCCTCTAAATACCAAATCAGTCTGCCCCGTTGCGGGAAAATTAGTGTCAGTATCCTTCTTTAAAAAATAAGTAGCAGTAGCGTCTACGTTATTTACTTTGGTATAAAGATCACCGGTTGTATTTCCGCTACAAATTATACCTCCGGATTGAGATAAATCAAAAACCGGAAAATTGGTTTTGATTTCTATCGTCTTTGTTGTCGTGCCTTCCCATAAATTGGCGGTAGTTAAAAAACCACCTGGAAGAAGATTTCTCGAAAGGCCTATTTCGTAAGTACCATAGGTTTGATCAGGATAAACAAACTCGTAAGTTCCCTCTCTTAAAAGGTCGTTAAGAGAACCTGAGGACCCTGCAGAACCAGTTCCGGATACCGGGCCGGAAACTGTGCGTACGTATATAACGTGACGTGAAAAAGGGTCAGAAATAGATGAAAAAGAATCTGCCGTACCAACCATAGAAACCCTAACCCCTACCCTTTTTACATATCGGTCGCAGGCTGTCGCAGAGAGCGTTGACGAGATGGATGTAATTTCGATTTGAGAAAAGTAACAATTCAGCACCACATCAAATACCTCATCAAAACAGCCCGAATCCTGTACCCTGATTTTGTAATTCCCCTGATTTAAATTTTCACCTAAAATAGAGTGTCCCGTTCTGGCAGTCACTGTTAATGGCGAAGGGCCGTTTACCAGGCTCACAGTAACTATTCCCTGTAAACCAGGGGTGTACACTGCTAAGGCCGACTTACCAAAATTAGTACCACTGGGTCTGCGATAAAAACGTATCTGACTTTTTTGATCGATTGGTGCCGGAGTAAAATAAACAGGATCTATAAAGACATTATTAGGACCTGTTACAGCAGGCAGCGGCTTGTTTGGATTTGATGTAACATTAAGAAAGCGATAGTCTGGCGCTTCTGCTCCGCTCCTGTCCGTCAGTTTAAAAGTATAAGTTTGGCCAATATCTACCAAAAAATCAACAGTAGTATTAGTTCCAGTACTAGTATAACTTTGAGTCGTATTAGTAGCCGTATCGGTCACCTGCACTGTATAAGGCGCACATCCTCCACTACCATAAGCAGTTATGAAAACTTTTCCGGTCGTACCACAATTTGTATTTGCCGGATCATCCGCAATTCTAAAACTTGAAAGTTTAAGAGCTTCTACTTTACCCTGACTGGAGGCTCCATAATCCATTGTCACTGTTTTTGAAACTCCGCAATAGCTAGCTGTCAAACGAACGAGTCCCCATTTAGATCGATCGGTGGGTAGTGAAAAACGTCCAATAACCTGTGTATAAGTTAAATTATCATATACATCCCAATCAGCTCCATTTTGTATTTCCAATTTATATGAAAAAGAATCTCGAGTAACGGCACTAAAGAGCGCGGGCGAGATAGACTGAGTGTAAGCAAACCCGCCCCTATAAGAAGCGCTTGCAATACCGGAACAAACATCTCCGGGAGTATTGTAAATTATCTCTAAACTACCAGAACTCATCGTTATGTTATCAGAAGTAAACTTTACATTGGCAGCAAGTGTAACAGTATTGATACTAGCGGTCTTTACTCCGCAATTGTCCGTTAATTCTACTCTATAGGTTCCGGGAAGCACATTTTTAAAATCATAAGAGGAAGTAGCGGCTGTTGTTATTTTTTGGACTTCACTGTTATCCGAGGCTCTGAAAAGGCTTATCGTATAAGGCGGATTTACTCCTGCCATACCAACTCTAATAGTACCTAAAGGATCCGGATCGGTACCGCAATACGTGTAATTAAACCCGGCAAAATATGTGATCGTAGGGGAAACTGTGGTATAAGCCCCTCCTACACTTATTGGGTTCGTTGCTCTAACAAAGGTAGTCCCATTATAATAACCGTAGTAGTAGTCACCCCTCGCCAAATGCGTAATTAATGGATCAATTGACCTGATCACAGTAGCTTCATCAAATGGCAATTTTGCCACAGCATAAATGATAGGTCCTGTAGCATTAGTAACATTTATGCTAATTGTTCCATCTCCTACACAAACCGCATCAGTCGCGGTAGCCGTGATAGTTACCTGAGAATACCCCGCAAAAGGTATTAAGTATAACAAAATAAGTAATACTTTAAATAATCTAATGTTAATTGCCATTCTTATTGGGTTTTATACAGTTAAATCCGTGCACTGTGGCACGTTGAAATTTTGCACAAAACTACCCTACCACTAGTGTATCCATAATCCATTTGTTACAAAAGGCAGATTGATGTAATAATTGGTCGAACTACGTAATAAGTGGTAATTAACAACTTCTTTTTATACTATTAAATACCCCAAAAAGGTCTCGATAAAACCTTCCGAATACTCATTTTTTAAAATATAAACCCGACGGATTTTAAAAAACTGCCGGGTTAGAAACAGAAAAATAGAGATCTTATACTACCTAATAATCAAAATATAACCTGCGGTTTCAACCGCAGGAACACAATACAAAACACCCTAACTAATGCATCCCGCAGTTGAAACTGCGGGCTATGTTGAAATATGTGAAGATTCAAAAGATCGTTTTCAATTTATCTAATCATCCTGATTCTCAAAACCAATTTGACACATAGAAATAGAGATCTTATACAATCAAATAATCCGAAGATAACCTGCAGTTTTAACCGCAGGAACGCAATGCAAAATACCCTAACTAATGCATCCCGCAGTTGAAACTGCGGGCTATGCTGAAATATGAGAAGATTCAAAAGATCATTTTCAATTTATCTAAGCATCCTGATTCTCAAAACCAATTTGACACATAGAAATAGAGATCTTATACGATCAAATAATCCGAAGATAACCTCTAGTTTAACCGCAGGAACACAATACAAAACACCCTAACTAATGCATCCCGCAGTTGAAACTGCGGGCTATGTTGAAATATGAGAAGATTCAAAAGATCGTTTTCAATTTATCTAAGCATCCTGATTCTCAAAACCAATTTGACACATAGAAATAGAGATCTTATACTACCTAATAATCAAAATATAACCTGCGGTTTCAACCGCAGGAACACAATGCAAAATACCTAACTAATGCATCCCGCAGTTGAAACTGCGGGCTATGTTGAAATATGAGAAGATGCAAAAGATCATTTTCAATTTATCTAATCATCCTGATTCTCAAAACCAATTTGACACATAGAAATAGAGATCTTATACGATCAAATAATCCGAAGATAACCTGTAGTTTCAACCGCAGGAACACAATACAAAACACCCTAACTAATCCACCCCGCAGTTGAAACTGCGGGCTATGTTGAAATATGAGAAGATTCAAAAGATTATTTTCAATTTATCTAATCATCCTGATTGTCAAAACCAATTTGACACATAGAAATAGAGATCTTATTCGATCAAATAATCCGGATATAACCTGCGGTTTTAACCGCAGGAACGCAATGCAAAATACCCTAACTAATGCATCCCGCAGTTGAAACTGCGGGCTATGTTGAAATATGAGAAGATTCAAAAGGTTATTTTCAATTTATCTAATCATCCTGATTCTCAAAACTAATTTGACACATAGAAATAGAGATCTTATACTACCTAATAATCAAAATATAACCTGTGGTTTTAACCGCAGGAACGCAATGCAAAATACCTAACTAATGCATCCCGCAGTTGAAACTGCTGGCTATGTTGAAATATGAGAAGATTCAAAAGATTATTTTCAATTTATCTAAGCATCCTGATTCTCAAAACCAATTTGACACATAGAAATAGAGATCTTATACTACCTAATAATCAAAATATAACCTGCGGTTTTAACCGCAGGAACGCAATGCAAAATACCTAACTAATGCACCCCGCAGTTGAAACTGCTGGCTATGTTGAAATATGAGAAGATACAAAAGGTTAAAAAAAAAACCGACAGGTCTTAAGACCTGTCGGATTTAGAAGAAAAGATGACTTCTCTCTTAATTTTTAACATAGAGATACCCGCTTTTTTCGTTCATTGTACCATGTGCTTCATATCGAAGAACATAGAAGTAAGTTCCCGTTGGTACTCCGCGTTGTTTATCGATTGTAACTCTCCCTTCTGAAATTCCTCGAAAAACATTGGCATTACTTCCATAATTACTAGTCTTGAAGATCTGAACGCCACCTCTATTAAAAATTTCTACTGTATTATTGGGGTACTTATCCAATCCGTCAATTTTAAAATAATCGTTCAAACCATCTCCATCAGGCGAAATCGCATTGTAAACAATCACACCCTGAGCGGTAACCGAAGCTTCTGCTCTATTATTTGCTTCATTGTTATCTACGGGATTTGAAGCTTTTAAATAGGCTATATTCAGATAATCGCCCGATCCTTTCACTTTTGCTATGATCGTAAGAGTTTGATCTTCGTGTATCTGTAATATGGGCAATGTCCAAATACCGTTGCCAGCATTATAATTTCCCGAAGAAACTTTTGATGTAACATACTCATATCCTGAGGGAAGTTTTTCGCTAATGATTATGTCTTTAACCTCATTTGTTCTTAGATTCTCTGCTGTAATCGTAAAAACTACCTGTTGTCCCACATCTGGTGTGGCATTATCTACTGTCTTTTTTAAACCAATATCCGACGAAACAGTATCCGAAAAAAGATTAACTGTCACAGAAAAATTCACAGACACCAAAGGATTACATTTCGAAAAATCCATATAGTCGGCTTGTATCGTTGCTTTCCCGGCACTATTCCATTCAACAGTTATATAATTGTCTGTTGGCTGACCACCAGCAACTATAGTACCCTCTTTAGAAACTAACCAATTATAGGAAGACATTCCATCTAATAAGCTATAGGTTATTTTGTCAGAAATATAAGCTACAGAGTTCCAATTGGGAGCCGGTTCTGTCAAATCACTTTTTAAAATTACTTTTACCGCAAATCGTATTGCACTTTCACAATTTCCTGCTTTTAAAGAACCGTAGTAAATCTTATTATTTTCCAAAGCACTTGTTGAAGCGATTATATTTCCTCCAGTTACAGCATCATACCAAGTCACTCCCGATTCAGTAGTCGCTAAATCAGCAACGGTATTATTATTTACTTTACAAAATTCTTGTTTTGCAGGTCCCGTTGGAGTTTGCGGATCGCTCAAAGTAACCGTTACAGCCAATCTTGTTGGACTTTCACACGTTCCAGCTTTTAGAGAACCGTAATACACTTTATTATTTTCTAATGCTGTTGTTGAGGCGATTGCAGTTCCTGCTGTCGCAGCATCATACCATGTCACTCCTGATTCTGTTGTAACTAAATCAGCAACAGTTGCATTGCTTGCTTTACAAAACTTCTGCGTTGCAATTCCTATAGGAGTTTGAGGATCACTCAAAGTAACCGTTACAGCTAAACGTGTTGGACTTTCACACGTTCCGGCTTTTAGAGAACCATAATAAACCTTATTATTTTCTAATGCTGTTGTTGACGCGATTATATTTCCTGCTGTCGCAGCATCATACCATGTCACTCCTGATTCTGTTGTAACTAAATCAGAAACAGTTGCATTGCTTGCTTTACAAAACTTCTGCGTTGCAATTCCTATAGGAGTTTGAGGATCACTCAAAGTAACCGTTACAGCCAATCTTGTTGGACTTTCACACGTTCCTGTTTTTAGAGAACCATAATAAACCTTATTATTTTCTAGTGCTGTCGTTGAAGCGATTGCAGTTCCTGCTGTCGCAGCATCATACCAAGTCACTCCTGATTCTGTTGTAACTAAATCAGAAACTTTTTTATTATCAATTTTACAAAACTCCTGCGTTGCAATTCCTGTTGGAGTTTGAGGATCGCTCAAAGTAACTGTTACAGCTAAACGTGTTGGGCTCTCGCAAACGCCCGCTTTTAGCGAACCGTAATACACTTTATTATTTTCTAAAACTGTTGTTGAAGCGATTGCAGTTCCTGCTGTCGCAGCATCATACCATATCACTCCTGATTCTGTTGTAACTAAATCAGAAACTTTTTTATTATCAATTTTACAAAACTCCTGCGTTGCAATTCCTGTTGGAGTCTGAGGATCGCTCAAAGTAACTGTTACAGCTAAACGTGTTGGACTCTCGCAAGTTCCTATTTTCAGAGATCCATAATAAACCTTATTATTTTCTAAAACAGTTGTCGAAGCGATTATATTCCCTCCAGTTGCGGCATCGTACCAGATTACGCCTGTTTCGTTGGTTGTCAAACTAGCCACGGTAACATTATTTGCTTTACAAAATTCCTGGTTTGCAGCTCCAGTCGGTTCCTGCACTTGGTTCATCGTAACAGTAACAAACTCAAAAAAATTACAGCCTCCTTGCGTGTTTGCTTCAACCTTATATACACCAGCATCTGTTGTTGTTAAATTATCAAGTTTTAAGTCTCTAGTGTTGTAAACCTTTCCATTTGGTGCTGTCCAGTTTACATTGCTAAGAGGTACTGTAGGAGCCAAAGTAAGTGACAGACTCCCTCCCTCGCAAAAACTTGGAGTACCCGAAACGAGATTGTTTAATGGTGGTCTTAGAGTTAGAGGTTGTTCTACTTCATAACAACCTATTTTTACTTTTACCACATAGTTACCAGCCGTTAAGCCGGTAAATATCGAAGATTGCTGGCCAGTGGCGGGAAAAACTGCATCTGTATCTTTCTTAATAAAATAAGTTTCGGTACCATCTACATTATCTACTTTCACATATAGATCACCAGTAGTATTTCCGGTACAGACAATTCCTCCTGAGGCTTTTAAATCAAAAACGGGGAAATTCGATTTTACTTCCAGCGAAGCCGTAATGGGTTTTGCAACTCCTTCAAATGCAGTATACAATCCTATTACATAATTCCCGGCTACTTCCGGGGCATAAACCATATTACTAATTCCTCCTCTGATTGCATTTTTTCGGTAATCATACATTGGGTAAGCTTCATCATTTGCACTGCTTATTACGGGCCCCGTTACAGTACGAACATAAAATAAATAATCAGTTGTGTAAAACTCCATCAATTCTTTGTCTGCCATTGCATTGCCCACATAGGAAACGTTAACTTTCGCAGATTTAACGTAACGATCACAATCTGTAATAGAAGGTACAGAAGACACGGTGGTAAATTCAACATTGGTAAAATAACTGTCTAATACCACATCATATAGTTCGTTAAAACAGTCAGAATCCTGTACTCTTATTTTGTAGGTTCCGGGTGCCAAATTATTTCCTAACCCAAATCTCCCGTATTGATCTTTGTTTATGTCCAGAGTCGAAGGACCACTCTCCAGAGTTATCGTTGCGGTCCCTTCTAATCCAGAGCTTGCCGGAAATGCTGGGTCTCTGTAGATAATTTTAGCCATTAATGCTGATTTTCCAAAATATTTCCCACTAGGTCCCTTGTAAAATAGAACAGAACCTCTACGATCCTTAGTCGCAGGAGTAAAGTAAGCCGGATCTATCAATATATTTTTAGCATTGTTTAAGATTGGCTGTTTAACTGCCGATGTGGTATTATTTTGATAAATATAAATTGGCGGTTCGACACCTTTAGCATCAGTGATTTTAAAGTTATATATTTTCCCGACAGATAATAAGGCATCAAAAGTACTACCACTACTATAAGTCGTTATAGTACCGGAATCCATCTCTGTTACTTCAAGGGTATAAGGGCCACATCCTCCACCTGGCCTCACATCCAATCTAACTTTTCCGGTACTCGCACAATCTTTATATGCAGGATCGTTTAAAAAATAGAAACTAGCCGTGTCAAAAGGAAAATCTTTTCCAAATGAAGAACTGCCGTAAAACAGTGTCAATGTCTTGGATACACCGCACGCACTTGCAGTTAATCGCACCAATCCCCATTTAGAACGATCCGCAGGCAAATCAAAGTCGGTAGATAAATCCGGATTAGACCAGGATAAATTATCGTATACTTCCCAATTAGATCCGTTTTGAATTTCAAGCTTGTAGACAAATTTAGGTGTAAAACCGGGCGCAAAAGATGGTGTCATGCTCCCAAAATAAGCACCACTATCTCTGTAGGTATTTGTAACCAAATCGGTGAGTTTAATCGTGGCTTTGCTAATACCCGAACAAGGATTAGCGGGGTCGTTGTAAACTATGGTTCCCTTAGGAAAACCTGCCGTAAAGTTTATTACACTGTTAGCTGGCACTGGTACATTTGCAGGAAGATTAACTGCTACGGGATAAAAAACAACCGTACCACATCTGTCAACAGCTTTTAAATTATAATCACCCGGAAGTACATTTTTAAAGCTAAAACTACAACCATTGCACCCCACGACAGAGCTCACTTCGCTATTATCTGATACCTTTGTTAAAGTTACCGTATAAATGCTATTCCCGCCTCCCACAATTCCGGTAATTTCACCAAATGAAGGCAAATCTCCAGGGCAATACGTATAATTTCTTGCTGCGACATTCCTAATGGTGGGTGAAGAGGTGGAATAAGATGCGACAATACTAATAGTTGCCGGGCTCTTAATAAAGGTTGTACCATCATAATACCCAAAAACATAATTCCCAACATCTAAATTGGCAAAAACAGGGCTACTGCTTGTTATAACATTAGCTTCCAAATAAGGCATTTTTGCAATAGCATAAGTAATAGTGCCTGGCAAATTAGTAATCGAAACGGTGATTTTCCCGCTACCCGGGCAACTTGCGTCCTCACTAACAGCCGTAATACCAACTCCGGTACATGGACTACTACCTACGGTAATTTCTTCAATGGATTCGTCGTACTCCGTAAAATCGTTCTTGAAAAAACCATAGAAATAATTCCCTGGATTTACATTTGAAATTACATTGCTACTGCTTTCTAAATAGTCAACATCATTATAAATATAATACGTTATATCCCCACTGACATTATCAGCCGTAATAGTGATTGAACCGCCAAAGCAGGAGGCAGCTGTTGCTGTTGCCCTTAAATTATACTGAGCCTGCACTGCAATAGGCAATACACACAATAAAATAAATAATAACCGAAATAATCTAATATTTGTAATCATTCTTAGTGGATTTTATATAGATTAAAATTTGCGTGCTGTTGCACCTTGGAAATTTTATACAAAGTTAGCCTTACAGCTGTGGGTTCACACCCTACTTGTTACAAGAGGTAGATTGACGTAATAAGTGGTGCCATCTACGTAATAAATGGTAATCATAAGCTTATTCTTGTACTATAAGCCACACAAAAATACTGTTTATAAAATCTTAAAAGTGTTAATTTTTTCTAAAAAAACAAGCCCAAAGGGTCAAAATAACCGGTCGGGGTTTGAAATAATATCATTCTATAAAACACTTTTTTTTAATTATCAAGTCATTTCATTGGAGCAATTACTTTAAATATTATAAAAACTTGTTTTTTTATTATGAAGTATCCAAACATTGTCTGCGGTTTCAACCGCAGGAACACAATGTAAAACATCTTACTAATGTATCCCGCAGTTGAAACTGCGGGCTATGCTGAAATATGAGAAGAAGTAAACGCTACAGGTTTAGAATATTGCCAATATAAAAGCACTGTCTTCAAACTAACTAATCATCTTGTTTGTTACCACCAATTTAATACATAAAACTAAAGATCTTATACGATCCAATAATCCGAATATAACCTGCAGTTTCAACTGCAGGAACGCAATACAAAACATCTTACTAATGTACCCCGCAATTAAAACTGCGGGCTATGCTGAAATATGAGAAGCTCTAAAAGGTTTAAAACGAAGAAACCCGACAGGATTCAAAAAAATCTGTCGGGCTTATCAACATTCTAATAGCTGTCTACAACACTCCCATAAATTTTAAGTAGGGAGTCATTAATTTTTTATCAAAAACCGGTGGTTTTAAATTCGCGTCCGATAAAAAATGTCTCGTATTACTTCTGTCATAATAATAGGTATTTTCATAGGCTTCAACCAGTGATTTTCCTTCATGTACGTCTTCGGTAAACAAACTCAATAAAGGATAAATTGGCAAACTACTGTCATGTTTCCATTGGTTTAGCCACTTATGATACTCCATTCCTTCTAAATCTGTAGTATAATATTCGTTCATTTTAGCACAAAAATCGGTGAGAGATACATCATTTTCAGCCAAAGGAGACAGATGGAAATTTAAACCAACTGCTTCTTTCTTTTTACTAATATGTGTGATGGCTTTACACATATAGTCTACTGTTGTGAGTTCATCTTTTAACCCCATTACCAGCGGAAAAGATTTGAGTTTAACACAGCTTCTGATTAATGCCCCCCACCACTGATTTAGTACTGTCGCTCCCGAGGTACTGTGACATACAGCGAAACCAAGTCTGAAATTGATAATTGGCAGCCCTTTTGCCCGTGCTTTTTCGGCAATACTTTCCATCACCCATTTGCTTTTAATATATCCCAAATCGCGGGAGACAGCGGCCATATTCTGGTCGATCGTATCATCTTCATACATCCATGTTTTTTGGGTAAAAGACCTTCCCCAGCTAAAAACACCCATTGAAGATAAAAGTATCAGATATTTTACCTTTTCTTTTACGGCAAGCTCAATTATAGTATGCAAACCGTCGATGTTTGATTTTTTTATTAAAGAATACGGCTGTACATAACTCACAGAACTTCCGGAATGATAAATAAGGTCGATTTGTTGTGCAATAAAAGAATAGTCATTCACCGTCATTCCAAACTGAGGCAATGACAAATCCCCTGTCATAGCCACTACCCGATCGTTATATCCTGGAAGCCATGTCAATTTAAATTTATCAAATGTCGTTTTAATTCTTTCCAATCCGCTTTCGGGAGACAAAGCCCGTACCAGACAATATATTTCAGCAGCGGTATTATGCAAAAGTTCTTCTAACAAATGCGATCCAACAAAGCCGGTAACGCCTGTTAAAAAAATACGTTTCGGATTAGCCAGCACCGCAGCATCCGGTATTTCCTTTATATCAAAATCAATATGCAATTCTGAGTCGCCAATTAATTCATCAACCATCAGCCCGGCTCTCTTCTGTTGAGAAATTTCGGTTTCCTGCATTCTTTTTTCAACTTCTTGTACAAAGGTCGAAACGGTCTTAAAAATGTAAAGCTCCGGAAGACTGATGCAATTTTTAACGGGTTCAGGAAGCAGTACATGAAGTTGTGTCAGAAGTAAAGAATGTCCGCCTAACTCAAAAAAGTCGTCGTCGTCGTCAATCTCATCTATAGCAAGTAAACTTTTCCAGATGTCTTTTACCATTTCGGGAAGATTGCCTGTCTTGCGTTTCGCAACTGCTTTGTTGTGAGGATGATTTTCGGGAATTTCCAATAATAATTTATCAATTTTTCCGGCATGTGTCAGCGGCATTTTATCGATCACAATAATTTTATCGGGCAACATATATACCGGCATAACCTGTTGCAGTTTTGCTCTTATGTGTTGCAGTGATTGTATTTCGTCATCGTGTGCGGTCATCAATTGTATAAAAGCAATCAGAGCGGGAAGACCATTCTCTTTGCGATGGACTTTTATCGCTGCCTTAGAGATCTGTGGAAGCTTTGCCATATGATGTTCGATTTCACCCAATTCAATTCGGTAGCCTCTAATTTTGACCTGATCGTCTTTTCGTCCATAGAACTCTAAGTTTCCATCAGACCTTTTCAGAACTAAATCTCCCGTTTTGTAGATTATTTGTCTTTCCTCTAAATCATTTGTAAGCCATTCAGGAGCCTTTACAAAAGCTTTTTTAGTATCCTCCGGACGGTTCAGGTAACCTAAAGCCAATTGCGGTCCGCCAATATAAAGTTCTCCAACCGAACCTTCTTTCACCGGTTTTAAATCTCCGTCCAGAATAAATAAATGAGCAAGTGGCATCGCAGCTCCAATAATTCTGGGATTGGTTTCTTCTCTAAATTCATAATTTGTAACAGCAACGGTAGCTTCCGTGGGACCATAACTATTGATAAGCCGAATCTTTTTGTACCAGAATTTAATAGTAGCCTCACTACAAGCCTCACCTCCTATAGCAATCGTTTTTAGGTTTCCAATAGGCCTGTTCACTGGCAGTGAAGCCAGTACCATAGGTGGTAGTAATGGAATAGTATCTATATTTTGCCTGACTATAAAATCTAAAAGAGGTTCGCCAACAATTTTGTTATTGGGATACAAATACATCGTTGCGCCTTTAATCAAAGGTGTCCAGATGTCGATAACCGCGGCATCAAAACTTGGAGAAGCAAATTGCAGTGTTGTACTTGCTGTAGACAATCGCAAGACAGCTGATTGATATTCAACAAAATTGTAAAAAGACTCATGGCCAATAATAACTCCTTTGGGTAATCCCGTACTTCCCGAAGTATAAATAATATAAGCAGGGCTTTCGGGTGCAATAGAAATTTCAAAATCGGCTTTGGAGCTCTTTTTGTAATCCTCATTTTGAAACAAAAAATCCAGGGCAATACTTTCGTTGGTATTGTTGTAAACTTTATTCAAATACTGTTCGACCGTTAACATCACATCTATTTCCGAGTCTTCGATCATCATTTGTATGCGGGACTCCGGCAATTCTCCGTCAATAGGAAGATAAGCCGCACCTGTTTTTAAAATTGCCAAAAAAGCAATAATCCGATCAACCGATTGCGGAATACAAACCCCAACCACTCCATTTTGTGTAATCCCTCTTTCTCTCAAATAATGAGCCAATTGATTCGTTTGTTCATTAAGTTCTTTGTAGGTGATTTTTTCAATGTCGTCAATAATTGCTATTTTTTCGGGATACTTTTTAAAAATTTCTTCCATCTTCCTGACAATATTAAGGGAAGATTCTTCTAAATTATTGTTCAAAAAAAGACCTTGATTCTCATTCACAGTTGCATTCATTTCTTCGTTCATGGTGATTTCAATTTAGGGTTAAACATTAATTACTTATAAAAATCTAAATAACAAACAGTTACGTATTTTTAATATTTAAAAACGGACAATAAATTTAATTCAAAAAAGTCTTACCTTTTACAATGAGATTATTAAATCGGTGTTAATAAAAAACACCTTAAACAACTCATATTCACAACATTAAATCACTACCAATCGTTAATCAAGTTATCTAAAAACATGATAATTAGGAGTATGTTTGCCTCCTTCCCGGAAATAAAATCCAACAAGTTTTAAAAACCTTTACGGTTTATTGGATAGTTGCTGATTTTATTGACCTATATCAAACTTTTGCGTTTGAAACAAGGCTAGCTTTGCTGCTCTTTAATTCAAAAAACTCACATAAAAATGATCACTACATTACCTTATCCTTTAGAAAAATTTGGTTTAACCAGCATTGAACGTGTCGAAAATGCCCTACAGCAACTGCGAAACGGAAAAGGAATTTTACTAACCGACGACGAAAACCGGGAAAACGAAGGCGATTTAATTTTTTCGGCACAACATATCAACGTACAAAACATGGCCATGATGATACGCGAATGCAGCGGAATCGTTTGCCTGTGCCTGACCAATGAAAAAGCAGATCAGCTTGAATTACCTTATATGGTAAAAGAAAATACCAGTAGTTTCCAGACTCCTTTTACGATCACGATCGAAGCAAAAGAAGGAGTAACCACCGGAGTTTCGGCAGCAGATCGAATTACTACCATTAAAACAGCATGTGCACCAAATGCTAAGGCTTCGGATTTGGCAAGACCCGGACATATTTTCCCATTACGAGCCAAAAACAATGGAGTTCTTGAACGAAACGGACACACTGAAGGCAGTGTCGATTTAATGAAACTGGCGGGTTTACAGCCCGAAGCCGTTTTATGCGAACTAATGAACGAAGACGGAACCATGGCCAAACTGGACAAAATCATTAGCTTTGCAGTACAACACGATTTGGTAGTATTATCGATAGAAGATATCATTTACTACCGAAAATTTGTAAAAGACTATTTTTAATTGTTGATGGTTAATGGTTGATTACCCAATAACTAATTTTCTAATTACCTAATTATCTAATTATCTAAATGCCGTACGAACAACTTGGTGCTTATATAAAAAATCGTATTGCTGTTTCTGAGGAAAATCTCGATACTATTTTATCTTATTTTAAACCTTTAAAACAAGGCAAAAATGAATTGTTGCTTTCGGCGGGACAGACCAGTCAGCATACTTATTTTGTGAGTAAAGGCTGTTTGAGAATCTACTTTATCAATGAAGAAGGAAAAGATGTTACCCGTTATATTGCATTCGAAAACCAAATTGCTACGGCTTTGGTCAGTTTTATCACCAAAATGCCTTCAACAGAATACATTCAGGTTATTGAGAAGTCGGAATTATTATACATCAGTCATGACGATTTTAATCATTTGATGATCATTATTCCGCAATGGCGGGAATTTTATTGTTCCTATTTAGAAAAAGCCTATGTAAATAATACCAACAGACTGATGTCCTTTACCACTATGGATGCCTTAGAAAGATACAGTCAGTTGCTTAAAATTAATCCGGCAATTGTAAAACGACTTCCCAATAAAATTGTAGCTTCGTACATTAATATTTCGCAGGAAACACTAAGCAGGCTAAAATCTAAGGTTTCGATTTAGTTTACATTTTACATTTCACATCTCACATTTTACATTTTACATCTCACAACAATGGACATCGATACAATTCTTGACGACATATTTCAGCTTCCGGAGGAGTCCAAAAATGCATTAAAACTAGGCATTAATGAGATAAAATATCCCAAAGGACATATTCTGTTAAATGCGGGAAAAGTTGAGTCCACGCTCTATTTTATAAAAAAAGGAATCGTACGGGCCTATGTTGATGAGAATGATAGTGAAATTACTTTTTGGTTCGGAAAAGAAGGACAAACTGCTCTTTCGATGAAAAGTTATGTCGAAGAGCAAAAAGGTTATGAAACGATAGAGCTTCTGGAAGACTGTGAGCTCTACGAATTAAAGAAAGAACACCTTCAGCAGTTGTTTGAAACCGATATCAATATTGCTAACTGGGGCAGAAAATTTGCCGAACAGGAACTTATTAAAACCGAAGAACGCTTAATTTCAAGACAATTCAGAAACGCAACTGACCGTTATCTGGAACTGATGAAATACCATCCCGAACTGATTCAAAGAATTCAATTAGGACATATCGCTTCCTATCTTGGCATTACACAAGTAAGCCTAAGCAGAATAAGAGCCGAGTTAAAATAAATTCATTTTTTATCATATGTTAAATTTTTATTGCTGGAGTTAAAGGAACTTTGCCCTATAAAATTTTAACAATTATGAACTGGATTATTCTAATTATTGCGGGACTTTTTGAAGTCGCTTTTGCAACCTGTCTCGGAAAAGCCAAAGAGGCAACTGGTACCGATGTTTACTTATGGTACACAGGCTTTTTTGTATCACTAACTGTAAGCATGCTGCTTTTGATTAAAGCTACCGAAACCCTTCCTATTGGAACAGCTTATGCGGTCTGGACCGGAATTGGCGCTGTTGGAACAGTGCTGATGGGAATTTTTGTTTTTAAAGAACCTGCTGCCTTCTGGAGATTGTTTTTTCTTTTTACCCTGGTAAGTTCTATTATCGGACTTAAAGCGGTATCACACTAATCAGACTATACCATTTACAATAGTTACTTCAAATTCATTTGTCAATTCAAGGGACGGGAAATCACAAACAATAGTAATGTGGTTACTCGTTCCCTGAGCTGATACAAAAAATCAGACTCATTCTTTATTTCAGATTTATCTTTCTAATTTTTTCTTTATTTTTTTAATGAAACAATGTTGCATTTACAAATAAGAATTCTATATTTGTATTCCATTGTCCTATAAGTTATGGATTCATTAGAATGAAAAAGGAATTTAAATTTATAAATCTTTTGATGCCGTTGGTGGTAGTATTTGCAATACTATTTCCGGCGATACATTCATATGAACACATTCAAAGTCACAATTCAGCTTCTAAAACAGCCGTACATTATCAGACAGATAAAAGCGAATTTAAAGTACACGATCACTCCAATGAAGAGTGTGCCATTTGTCATTTTAAATTTAGTCCTGTTGGTACTTTCAACTTTGTAACTTTTCAGTTTTATAAAAATAGTACGCTAATTCCTTATGTACATTTTTATTCTCAATCCAATACTCCTTTTTTCAAAGGTTCTTTATTTGCCCTTAGAGCACCACCTATTTTCTAAAACGATAAAAAGTAAATCATTTCAATTCTGAAATGGTGTGTCTCTATACGTTTTAGATATTTCAAATACCGAAAAAGTATCACTTTTTCAGGACAGCTGTTATTTTATATCTTTTCTATACCCTACCGGCTTTAGAAAAACCTATTTGACTGATACCGACTGCGGATTCATTTCTTTACGGATGAGATCTTTTGTTTGAAAATATCAATTCAAAGCCCACACTGCTGTTAATTGATTATCCACTACTACGCAATTCAATAGCTGTAATCAGGTATTGTCTGAGCCTGGCTTCACACCTTTTTACTTTTTAGTTTATCGAACTCCATACCGATAAAAGTAATGCTTTTTGCGACATAATGCCGTGTCGTAAAACCGCTATTCTTTTGCTATTTCCTATGCGAAATAAGGCTTCCGTAACCCACATTTTTTACATATGAATACCGTTAAACTCAAATTAAACCGAATGAAAACGCCTAAAATTCTTCTGGCCTTTTTGGCGATTGGCTTTATTTTCACAGCCTGTAACAGTGACAAAGACGAAATTGACACGGAATATCCCGTAATTGATATTTCGGCAGCAAATGCATTTCCGATACAATGTAGTACAGTTTCCCGTGGTCAAAAAATTACTTTTAGAGCAAAATTCACAGACAACGCTCAGTTAGGTTCTTACAGTCTGGACATTCACCACAATTTTGACCATCACACGCACAGCACTGAAGTAATGAACTGTACCGCCGATCCTATCAAAAAACCGGTAAATCCAATGCTTTACATCAATTCGGTTACGATTCCTTCCGGACAAAAAAGTTATGAGGCTCTTCAGGAAATCAGCATTCCTGCAGACATTGACCCGGGAGATTATCATTTCATGATTCGTTTAACGGATAAGGAAGGCTGGCAGACGATTAAAGGCTTAAGCATTAAAATTTTATAAGTTGATTTTAATGAACAATTATAATTCCAGTCCCTTGCGAACGTATTGTCTGCTGCTCTTTTGTTTTGCTTTGGTTGTGGTTACAAAAGCTGCAGCGCAATCTGTTCGTGTTTCCGGCAGTGTATTTTCTAAAGAGCGAAAGCCTTTAGAAAGTGCTGTCGTTACTCTTTATCCGGCTCATATAAGCACTGTTACCAACAAAAAAGGGCAATTCTTTTTGAATCAGGTTCCTAAAAATACAAAACGGTTAACGATTACTTATTCCGGGTATTCTTTTTATGAAATGCCTCTTTCTATAGACCAAAACACTATTGCGCTTCCTGACATTTTTTTAAAACCGGAAGTAAATGAATTACTGGAAGTTGTGATTAGTGAAGGTTACGAAACAAAACGCAAAAAACAGGAGTCACTGAATCTTGAAATTGTAAACAGCAGTTTTATCCAACGGAATCTTGGAGGAAGTCTGATGCAGTCTTTACAAAGACTTCCGGGAATTAAAACCATTTCTATAGGTTCAGGAGGTTCAAAACCACTAATTCGCGGACTCAGTTTCAATCAGGTTATTGTGGTCGAAAACGGCATCAAACATGAAGGCCAGCAATGGGGCGCCGATCATGGTTTAGAAATCGATCAGTATGCGGTAAACCGTCTGGCAATTATCAAAGGTCCTTCATCGTTTATGTACGGTTCTGATGCAATTGGAGGTGCCATAAACATACAGCCAGTTCCCTTTCCTGCCCAGCATGTTCTAGGCGGAAGTGCTAATTTTACAGGCAAAAGCAATAATGCGCAATTTGGAGGATCGATGAACCTCTACGGACGGAATGAAAACTGGTTCTTTGACACCCGAATTACCGCTATGGAATACGGAGATTATCGCGTTCCGACCGATACGGTGCATGTTTATAATTATGCCGTTCCATTATACAAAAATCACTTACGCAATACGGCAGGGCGCGAACTCGATGTGCACGCCAGTACCGGATATGTCTCTGATAAGTTCAAATCGGTTTTATATTTCAGTAACATTTATACCAAAAGTGGCTTTTTTGCCAACGCACACGGACTCGAACCCCGAAATGTAGATACCCAACTTCATGATCGCTCGAGCAGAGATATCCTCATGCCTTTTCAGGAAGTTACTCATACGAAAATCAGTAATACAACTTCCTTTACCCTGGGTTCACATCGTCTGGAAACGCAATTGGGATTTCAAAAAAATTTCCGTCGTGAACGGAGTCATTATGTCAATCATGGATATATGCCACCACTATATCCTGTTGATATGTATGCTCCGAAAGATTTAGAAAGACAATACGATAAAGAAGTGTTTTCTGCTGCTCTAAAAGATGAATTTACCATTCAAAATCATCAATTCACCGCAGGAATTAATGCCGAACAACAACAAAATAGTATTAACGGCTGGAGTTTTTTAATTCCCGCTTTCAAACAATTCAATGCAGGAGCGTTTGTGTATGATAAAATTCAACTTAGCGAATTATGGCTGCTTCATGCTGCCATACGACTGGACTACGGCAGAATCAAAATGAAACAATACACCGACTGGTTTCTAAGTGAAGTCACTGAAAATGGACAAACTACTTCCGAATATTTAAAGCGCTCGCAAGAGCTGACCCGAACTTTTCAGAGTTTCAACTGGTCTGCGGGTGTTAATTATACTCCGGGGCAATGGTCTTTAAAAGCCAATCTGGGAACGAGTTTCAGAATGCCAATTGCAAAAGAACTGGCTTCAAATGGTGTTAATTATCATTATTTCAGATTTGAAAAAGGCAATGCCAATTTATCTCCCGAACGTTCTTATCAGTTAGATCTTGGTATGGAATGGCAGGAAAACAAATGGTCCGTGCAGTTGAGTCCATTCTTAAATTATTTCTCTAATTACATTTATCTCAATCCAACTTCGCAACATGACATTTATTATGGAGCAGGCAATCAGGTTTTTGAATATGAGCAAAGTAAAGTCCTGCGTTATGGTGGTGAATTACAAGTGCGGTACCAGTTTCTAAAAAATTTAAGTGGTGAAATCCTGGCGGAATACCTTTATAGCGAGCAAATGTCGGGGGATAAAAAAGGATATACATTGCCTTTCTCTCCTCCCCCTTCTGTTTTGTTTGGTGTTACGTACAATCCGGAAATAAAAAACTTAAAAGGAACCTATTTCTCCCTTGATTATCGTTTTACCGCCGAACAGAACCAAATTGTTCCGCCGGAAAGGAAAACAGCAAGCAGCAACGTCTTTAATCTTGCCATGGGAACCCAACTAAAAGCCGGACAGCAAGATTTTATTCTAAGTCTTCAGGTTCAAAACCTATTCAATACAAAATATCTTAATCATACCAGCTTTTACAGGTTAATAGAACTTCCTGAGGCTGGCAGAAATATTATTCTATCGCTGAAAATTCCATTTCTAATACACAAATAAATACAACATGAATTCAATTAATCAATCCAATTTCCTTATGAAAAAACTAAAATTAATACTACTCTTTGTAGCCGTAAGTACAGCTTTTACAGCCTGTAATAACGACGACGACAAAGAAGCTACAAAACCCAAAGCCGAAAATATTGAAATTGGAACTGCCAATAATAAAAAAGCCCTGATTGGCCGCGATTTTCACTTTAATGCCGATGTACTTGCCGGAGATAAAATTGCCGATGTACAGTTAAAAATACTTCCAATAAAAGGGGAAGTCTATACCAAAGACTGGAAGTTCGAATTGTCCTGGGCAGAATATAAAGGCACAAAAAATACCAATGTACACAAGCACTTCAATATTCCCGCCGATGCTCCGGAAGGCAAGTTTGATTTCCTTTTTATTGTTCTGGATGAAAACGGATCGAAACTAGAAATTAAAGAGGTAGTAACCATTACCGATCCTGCAAATATGCCTGTCGATCCTTTAATTGGCCGCGATAATCTATCCCGAAACGATAATCTGATTTACTATATGAATACCTGGGTTGAACCGGAACTTATTTTCAAAAAAAATGATCTCCTGACTGCGCATGCGCAGGTAAGTCAAATTATGGGGGATGGAATTTTATATTCTGTTTTGATTAAAAAAAATGCCAATTACTATCCTGAAAGTATCGACAAGCTCGATTTCAAAAAAGTAATCGTCATTTCAAAAGTCGAACATAAAGGTCTGGGGGCTGCTTCAAAAATTACTACACTTCAAAAAATAAATGGTGTTTTTGGTGGTCAAAGCATCACTATTGGTGCAGATACAGATTTCGTAGGAACTCCAATAACCGCAGACAAAGCGTGGCAATCCGGAACATACAATTGGGTTGTCCTTTATAAAAACACAACTTACAATATGAGTGTCTACAAGTCGATGCCTATTACAATTAATTTTTAAATATCAACTTTAATATACCATTACAATGAAAAACAACTATTACAAACTAATTTTCCTATTCGCCTTATCTACCGCTGTACTTTCCTGCAGCAACGACGACGACAATACTCCTGAAACACCTAAAGAGGCCTTAACAGAATATAAATTCTTAAGAATTTTACTTTCTGATGAGAAAACAACCGAGATTACGCTGGTTAATCCGGTCGATGCTACTGCAAACTCTTTTAATGCCAAATTTGCAAAATCTACGCTTTATACCACAGAATCTAAACGATACGCAGGAATTATTCACAGAGCCAGCAATACAGTTGAAACTTTCGATAGCGGTTTTGAAGGTCATGGCGATCATGTTGATGTAGACGGAATTCCGAAATTTGGTACTTTAATTGGTCAGGCTCCTATGCCTACACATTTTAAAAGCAAAAGCGGAGAACTGATGACTTTTAACGATGGAGACGGAACACTGGCTGTAGCCAAAGAATCTGAAGTCAATACTGCGGGATCTAAATTTAAAATTATAAATGCAGGATTATTAGCCCATCACGGTGCCATGGCTACTTTTTCTAACGGTAGTTATGCCATTACCGAAAAAGACAATTCGGTAGCAGGAACTCTTCCTGAGAAAGTAAAAATCATCGATAATTCGGGTAAAACTCTTTTTCCTGCTACTGTTATAACCAAAGGAATTCACGGAAATGCTTCAGACGGAACCTATGCCGTTTTTGGATCGGCAAGCGGTGTTCTTGTAGTTGAAAGTACCGGAAAACAAAAACTTATCGCACTTCCTGCCGATTTTGGAACTGCCTGGTTTGGAACTATTTTAGAAACCAAAGCCAAAGGGAAATTTGTAGGCTATACTGCTGCTAAAGGAGCTTTCCTTATTGATGTGGCGAGTGAAACGATTAAACCTATTTTACAAAATACTACTATCATGCAATGTAAAGTGAGTTTCAATGCCACTAAACTTGGGATTCTGTTGCATAACGGTGAATTCAAACTATACAACCTTACCAGCCTGCAACTTGAAAAAGAAGGTAAAGTTATTGCCGAAACTGCTACAGACGCAGCTTTAAAACCACAAGTTCAATTAACAGAAAACTTTGCTTACCTTACTTCTCCAACTACAGGAGAATTACTGCAACTGAATTTGTCTACTATGACAATTGCAAAGAAAATAAAGGTTTCGAATACACCTTATATGATCACAATTCTTGGTTTTGAAAACAGTAAAGGTCACTAAATGTTAATTTTATCATTTATTTTATCAAGAAGGCTGGATCATTTATCCGGCCTTTTTAAATATACTTCAATCTGAAATTGTAAATCCGGAGAAGGAATAAATCTCGCAAAGTCACAGAGTCACAAAGCTTTTATATTTTTTGGCGTTATGACAACTATTACTATTTGGATCAAAGATTAAAATTCATTCCTAGAATATCTTCCCGGGAGGCATAAATCTCGCAAAGTCGCGGAGTCGCAAAGATTTTATATTCTTTGGTGTTATGACTAGTATGACTATTTGGATCAAAGATTAAAATTCATTCCTAGAATATCTTGTCGATCAAGACGCTCGCAAAAACAGTTCCCTAGGAACGCTCTATTTTATAGCAACGGATTTTAATCCGTTGAAAAAAAACACAAAACGGGAAAGTTCCGTAGGAACGATGCATATAAATTATGATTGCGCGGAGTTTTTGCCACAGATTAAAAGGATTATGTAGATTGTATATCTGCTAAATCTGCCAGATCTGCGGGAGGCATAGATCTCGCAAAGTCGCGGAGTCGCAAAGGTTTTATATTCTTTGGTGTTATGACTAGTATGACTATTTGGATCAAAGATTAAAATTCATTCCTAGAATATCTTGTCGATCAAGACGCTCACAATAGTAGTTCCGTAGGAACGTTGTATTTTATAGCAACGGATTTTAATCCGTTGAAAATAAAACACAAAACGGAAAAGTTCCGTAGGAACGACATATTATATCTGCGGGAGAAATAAATCTCGCGAAGTCGTGGACTCGCAAAGGTTTTATATACGATGGATTTTAATTCGCTACGACCAAAATTCCCTTATAAAAACAGAAAAGCCGGATGATACATCCGGCCTTTTTGTTTATGATTCGCAGCTGCTGCAGCTTACCAAACTTGTCACAAGTTCTTTAGATACACTTTGACTGCGTTGGTAATACAAACTCTTGATTCCAAGTTGCCAGGCTTCTATAAGCAGTCGGTTTACTTCTTTAATAGGTAAATCAGCAGGGATATTCAAATTGATACTTTGTCCCTGATCTACAAACTTCTGACGTATTGCGGCCTGCTGTACAATTTCTAACTGACTGATTTCTTTAAAGGTTTTAAAAACATCTTTTTCTTCTTTTGTCAGTTGGGTCATGTGCTGTACGCTTCCGCCATTTAGCATAATCTCTCTCCATACCTCTTCATTATCCAATCCTTTTTTCTCCAGTAAAATTTTAAGGTATTTGTTTTTACGCATAAAATTTCCTTTGCTCAAACCTGCTTTGTAATAATTGCTGCTGAAAGGTTCAATTCCAGGTGAAGTCTGTCCTAAAATAGCCGAAGATGAGGTTGTTGGAGCAATAGCCATAGTGGTCGTATTACGTTTTCCGTATCCTTTTAGCAATTCTGGTTCACCATAAATTCTGGCCAGATCCTGAGTAGCTTTATCGGCCTTATCACTAATATGTTTAAAAATTTCTGTGGTTTTCATCTTAGCTTCCATTCCTTCAAACGGAATCATGTTTTTTTGCAGATACGAATGCCATCCCAAAACGCCAAGTCCAAGCGCACGGTGTCTTTTGGCAAATCGATTGGCTGCTGAAAGGTAATAATTGCCCTCTGTTTTTTCTATAAATTCCTGCAATACAGCGTCCAGGAAAAAGATTGCCAGTTTTACTGCTTCTGTATCTTTCCATTCTTCATAAAGCTCCAGATTCATTGACGAAAGACAGCAAATAAACGATTCATCAATGCTTGAAGGCAGCATGATTTCGCTGCACAAATTACTGGCATTAATACGCAGATTCTTGTCTTTATAAACTTGTGGTTTGTTTTTATTTACGTTGTCACTGAAAAAGATATAAGGCAATCCCTTTTGCTGACGGCTTTCTAACACCTTAGCCCAGATTTGTCTTTTATCAGAATCTCCATCAATCATTTCCTGCATCCAGTAATCCGGTACACAGATTCCGGTAAACAAGTTCTGAATTGGATTTCCAATACTCTTAATCTTCAAAAATTCCTCAATATCCGGATGATCCACGTCTAAATAAGCTGCAAATGCTCCGCGACGGACTCCTCCCTGAGAAATAGTGTCCATCGTCGTATCAAAAAGCTTCATAAAACTTACGGCTCCACTACTCTTACCATTGTCTGTAACAGCACTTCCTCTTTCTCGTAGCTCCCCAAAATATCCCGATGTTCCTCCGCCAATTTTGGTTTGCATGATCACTTCACCCAGTTTATGTGTAATTCCTTCTATTTCATCCGGAACGTGTACATTAAAACATGAAATTGGTAAACCACGTTCGGTTCCCATATTGGCCCAAACGGGAGAACTAATACTCATCCAGCCTCGTTCGATCATTTCTACAAAAGATTCCTTTAATTCGGGTTTGTATAATCTTCTGGCTGCAGCCGTGCAAATTCTGTCAATTGCACCTTCTACAGTTTCTCCTTTTAAAAGATAACCACGATTTAAAATTTGCTCACTTTCAGAGTTTTTCCACCACATTTTATTATCGGCCTCACTTAACGGAAGGCTGTTTGCTGAAGTTGTATCTATTGTATTCATAATTGTAATTTGCTTTTTAGAACAGGTCGTTTGCGGTAATGCTTTTGTCATGTTTGGTATATTCTACCGGTCTTTTTGCAAAGAAATCATCAAGGCTGTTCGCAAAAACTTCTTCTTCAAACCATGCCATTGCTTTATAATCGTGTGCTGCAACATTAAAAATTGTTGGAATGTTAATTTGAATAAGGCTTTCGTCTATTCGAAACTTCATAAAATTAACTAAATCTGTTTTATTAATGGTTTCGATTTCTCCCTCTTCAAAAATCCAGTCTAAAATATCGGCCTCTACTTCAATCGAATTTTTAACCGTTTCACGAACAAGGTTTAACGTCTCTTCATCAAAATAATCCGGAAATTCTTCACGGATTTTGTTTACGATATAAATTCCGCCATTGGCATGAATTTGCTCGTCGATAGAAGTCCATGCGATAATATTGCTCACATTTTTCATGTATCCTTTAAATCTTGTAAAAGACAATAAAATCGCAAACTGACTGAAAAGCGATACGTTTTCGATCAAAATACTAAACAGAATCAGAGAAATAACATATTTTTTGTTGTCCTGGGATTTGGTATCCTTAAGTACATCTGACAGGTAATCGACACGTTTGCGGATTACAGGGATATCCATGAGTTTTTCGAATTC
Organism: Flavobacterium collinsii; assembly: GCF_902804485.1. Classification (GTDB taxonomy): domain Bacteria; phylum Bacteroidota; class Bacteroidia; order Flavobacteriales; family Flavobacteriaceae; genus Flavobacterium; species Flavobacterium collinsii. The sequence continues at coordinate 32,080 of NZ_CADCST010000047.1, forward strand.
ATCGTTGTATCCTAAAACTTCCAGAAGACGTGAATAGGCCTCAGAGTGTCTGAATTCACATTCGGCAAAAGTACTCCCCAGTCCGTTGAATTCCGGCTTTGGAAAATGTTCGTAGATATTTCCCCAAAAACTTTTTACAGCTACTTCTATCTGAGCAATTGCCAGTAAACTATTCTTAATTGCCGTTTTCTCTGCGGAATTTAAATGCGAATGAAAATCCTGTGTATCAGCTGTAAAATCAACCTCTGTATGGACCCAATACGCTTTATTTATGGCTTCTGTAAACTGCAAAACCTCCGGGTACTCGAAAGGTTTATAATTGATTCTTTTATCAAATATAGACATATATGTAAGTATTAAATGTTTGACTGAGTTCGAATAAAAATGCTTCGTTCTTGGGGAGGTTTTGACGACATTTCTATAATTACAAATTTAACCCGGAGATCTTCTTTCACCCCTTTTTTGATGTTAAAAAACAACGCAATTATCAACAGGTTGATCCTATGAAATACTCCACCCATTTTACGTTTTATCAACAGCCGGAAAATAAACTGTAAGAGACGATATGTCAGTTATTTATACTAAATCTAAATAGAGTTATCAACAGGAAAGTAGGCAAAAAACCAGCTCTACTTGTAAACAGTTATCAACAATTACTTTCAAAATTTTAGTCTTTATACTACAATAATACCCATTTTCATAAAAAAGTAAAACGCCGACTGTTACACTTTTTTAAATATTAGAGTTTGGATAAACATGCGAAAAAGCACACTCAGAAACACATGTAAACACTTAAAAACAAAACACTTAACATTTACAAGTCACGTATCACATCGTTGATTATTCTCTTAAAAATTAAGAAAAAAACAATTATTCAGCAAAAAATTTAAGCAAAAATGATTGATCTGTGAAAGTTGGCGTAATTTTGCAGACTAAACGCATTTATCATGATTATCAGAAAAGCAACTATTGAAGATTCAGAAAATATTGCAGCACTTTTATTGCTGGCAATGGAGGACATTATCTATAAATTTATTGGTGAAAAGAATCCTAAAACAGCCTATTATTTCTTGCTTCATTTTGTTGAAACCGAAAATAACCAGTACTCCTATCAAAACTGTTTTGTAGCAGAGGAGGAAAACGAAATCATAGGAGCAGTTTCTGTTTACGATGGAGCTCAATTGCATCCGTTACGAAAACCAATTGTCGATTATGTCCGCCTGAATTTCAATTCTGATTTTAATCCGGAAGACGAAACACAAAGCGGTGAATTTTATATTGATTCGGTTGGGGTAAGTCCAAATCATCAGGGAAAAGGAATTGGCTCAAAACTCCTGCAATTTTTAATTGATGAATATGTAACGCAAAACCACCGGACTTTAGGTTTATTGGTAGAAGAGGCCAATCCTAATGCCAAGAAACTGTACTTAAAACTAGGCTTTAAGATCGTTGGCACCAAAACTTTGGTGGGAAAAACGATGGAGCATTTACAGATTTCGTAGGTTTTTGTTTCTGATTTCAGGTTTCAGGTTTCAGGTTTCAGGTTTCAGGTTTCAGGTTTCAGGTTTGAAATGTGGGTAGAATTACGATATGATTTAACCGCAAAGTCCGCAAAGATTTTCGCATGGCTTGCAAAGTTTACATAGAGCTTTGCGGTTAAATTTTAATTTGTAAATCAACTATCTCAGTATAAAACCATTTTTCATAGGATCTTTTGGATCTATCAAAAACGTATTTACTCCTGTTACAAAAGCCGTTCCTTCAACTTGCGGAATTACAGCCTTGAAAGGTCCAAATTTTTCTTCTCTGACAAGAGATCCTGTAAAAGTACTTCCTGTTATACTTTCTATCGTAATAAATTCGCTCTTATTTATGGCGTTTCTGGCCTTTTCAATAGCAATTCTTCCCGAAACACCAGAACCTGTTGGAGAACGATCGACTTCTCCATCGGCAAAAACACAAACATTTCGACTGTGATTAGCAGTATCCAACGGCTCATCGATGAAAATAGTTCCGTATAGAAAACTCAAATCCTTCTCAAACGGATGCTGAATTTCGCTATCATGATTCATTACTGCATGTTTTATAGCTACACCATTTTGAATAATGGCACGGTAATTTTCCTCGGTTAATCCAAAATTCAAATGCGGATTTTTTCTCAAATCAACATAAGCATAAAAAGCGCCACCATAAGCCAGATCATAAACAACATCACCAATGCCCTCAACATTTACAATACGATCTAAACCTACAGCAAAACTTGGTACACAATGAAACCTTACTCCTGTTACTTCGCCATTTAATACAGTGACAAACGAAAAAATTCGACCACATGGAGCATCAATTTTCAATTCATTCTCCCCTTCTTTTACCGTTATCCAATTCATTTTTGCCGCCAGGGTGCTTATGGCAATAATAGCATGACCACACATACTGCTGTATCCTTCATTATGCATGAAAAGAATACCAAAATCTGCATCTTCATCATTTGGCGGAAGCAAAATACAACCGTACATATCAGCGTGACCACGAGGTTCAAACATCAATGCCGTTCTTAAATAATCATAGTTTTCTTTTATATCTCTTCGGTATTCCAGAACAGTACTCCCTTTAAGTTTTGGAAAACCGGAAACAATTACACGCAAGGGCTCACCGCCTGTATGCATATCAATTGTTTTGATCTGCAATACAGAAGCGTCTGCTTTATAATCCTTATTATTACAAATGTTTTGGTATGTATTAGGCATTTTTTTGTGTTTTTAAATTATATTCTTCATAAAAATATCCCGCTGCAACAAGATCTTCTAAAGCATGTCCAACGGATTTAAAATAGGTAATTTCAGTATCAGACGTTCTGCCTGTTTTTGTATTACTGCACAATTCAAACAAATCTGCTTTGATTGTTTCTTTCGTGATAATTCCATTCGTCAGCGGAATCAAAATATCTCCGCTTTCCTTTAGTCCGCCTTGATACGTATCCAGAAATAGACTTGATTTTAAAACCGCTTCATCATCTGCCTCGCGCATGTCTTTTTTGTAAGCCCCAACAAGATCTAAATGCTGACCTGGTTTCAGCCATTTCCCAAAAACAAGCGGAACCGGTGATAAAGTTGCTGCCGAAATAATATCAACCTGAGAAATAACTTCTTCTATAGTTGAAATGGGTTTACAGGTAAACGGAGCGTTTTTGAGCGCATCGCAAACCAATTGTGCTTTTTCAATCGTTCTTCCCCAAACATAAACCTCTTTGATAGGTCTTACACTAGCATGCGCCTTAATGAGATTGATGGCTAATGCTCCAGTACCAATCATCAGCATAGACGAGGCATTTTTTCGCGAAAGATAGCTGCTTGCTAAAGCTGATGTTGCCGCAGTACGTTTGCCTGTTAGTGATTTAGCATCAAGAATTGCCTTTATATTTCCTTTGTGCCCATCGAGATAAATATAAGTTCCCTGAATCGAAGGTAAATCGTATTTACCATTATTAGGACTTACCGTAACTATTTTTACTCCTAAATCTTTACCTGCCTCAAACGCCGGCATTAGCAGCAGTGTTGAGTCTTTACCTTCTTCGGGATTAGGATAATCGTGATGGTGGCGCATAGGCACCTCAATTGCCAAAGTCGAAAACCCGGCTCGAAGTCTTTCTATGAGTTCTTTAAAATTACATTTTTCTTCAATAAAATGATCTGAAATAAGTTGTATTGGTTCCATGTATTGTGTTGAAATTTCATTAAAAATAGAAGTTTATTCCATCATAATACTATTTCATCTATAAGCAGATAACATACGTCAATTCAGGGTTAATATAATACCAATTCATTAAGTTCTAAGATCCTTTTTGACCAATTTGAAAAGTAATGAAAAATTAAAAAACACATTTTACTAATGTCTGTTTTCTTAACATTCTGCACCAGTTTTACTCAAACTGAAAGAATTGTTTCCTAATGCTCCTATCATTTGAATTGCACTTTACTTTCAACACCAAATTTGAAATGTCAGGATACAGCAAAAGTATTCTAAAGCTTTATAAAAATAGAAAAGACGACCAATTGGCCGTCTCTCCGCTATTCAAATTACACATTCTTTTTCAGCTATTTACATTGAAATTTTGTAAAAAAAACTAATCTAAAACATTATCGCAGTACTGCTCATCTTTGAATTATTCATGGTTAATATTTACTCTATTTCATTATGTTAGAAATAAAAAATCTTATATCACTAACTCTGAAACACTACCGGATTACATTGTTGGAATATACCAAGCAATTTTTTCTATTTTCAAATCTATTAATTTATCACGTAATTCTTTTGTTACAAAAATCTTTTTTCCAGCAGATGCTCCACTACCAAAATATTCATAACTCTTAAAAATAGGCGCAATGATATCTTTATGCATTGGGTAAAAACCTTGTGGCATTGCTTGATATTTAGTTCTCTTACACACATTGCAGTTTTCAGTTGGATATCCTTCTAAATTTAATTTTTCTTTAGTTTCTTCTAAAATTAATTGCACTGTATTTTCAAAAGGAGTGTCTTTTTTATACTTTAAAACCTCTCTAGATTTAATCCCTAATGGTTTAAATATTTCTTCATATACTGTTTTTTCGACAAACAATTCATCAAAAATCCAACCCAAACTAAATATTTGTTTTTTACCAACAGGCGGGACATTTTTAAGTCTAAAAGCATCTTTTTGTTTAAAGCCTATACCGCAATTTGGGCAGTAATCACTTAAATCATAAGTTAGTTCTCTATATCCAAAATTGATATCAGGCATTGGGTAGCCGTGCTCATTACCACCATTTTTTTCAGATAATAATGATTTTTTTAATTCTTCTTTTGTAAATTCAGGATATCGTATACCACCACTACCACACCATTTGTAAATATAATCTTTGACCTTAAAATAGGTTTCTTCATCTATTTGAACTGCTGTGTGTCCTTTGACAGGATAAACACCAAACTTACTCATAATCTCAATTTGAGCATCATTCCAATCAAGTGCTACGTGATACTTTATTATCATAGTCCTAAAGCTTTTAATATTTGTGGATAATCTTTATATACTTTTTTTGCTGCAGATTGAATTTGATCTTTCGTTGCATTAGTTGTTCTTATCAATGCTTTATCACTTTTATAACCTATTTCAGCTCTCCAGGCATTGGTAAATATTTGATGTTCTTCTGCGGTTACTGCAATAGCCTCCATACTCTCTGGACTAACTCCTAAAGTGGAAGCAAATCGTTGTTCGATTAAGTGATGCGCTTGTAACCCAGCTCTGCAAAGTATTCTTTAATTAAATGTGCTGCGCAAATGTCTCTGACTTTGTGCTGCAACTAACAAATATATTTAAAAACATAGTCCCTCAAAAGTCTCCGACTTTAAAATAATTTAAAAATAAGCTAAATTTAATCCCATCAATAAGTCTATTAAAAAAGTCAGAGACTTTTGAAACGTTTATGATTATAAGTAAAAAAAAGCGCAAAGTCAGAGACTTTTGCGCAGCTTTTCAATTGAAATTTGAACACTTCGGAAAGCAGGTATCGTCACTAACTCTGAAACACTACCGGATTACATGGAGTCCGGTAGTCTGTCGGCCTCATTCTTTTTGCGGTTGAAACGATAAATCACGGTCAGTCTGACGTATCTTCCTTGCGCTCTAAATTCTGATTCTAAATAATAAAGCGGTGCACTGACTACCTGTTTTGTTATTTGTGAATTAAAAAGGTTGTTTACGTTTAATGTTACCGACATTTTATCGTTAAAAAAGTCCCTATTCAAACCAATATTGGCGGTGTACTGTGCCTCTGTAAGCGACTGCACTCCCTGATTTTTTCCACGGTATTTAAAACTAAATTCACCCGAAATAATTTTAGGAAACTTAACAACCGAACGAAAATTAGACAACCAGGTCTGATCTTCCACATCATACACTACCGTCTCATAAGTGCCCTGCTGTTTAAATTTGTAATAGTTAAAATCCAAAGACAGTCGTAGCCAGTTTGCCGGGCTGTAGGTAGACGACACCTCAACTCCGTAACGATCTTCAGTGTCAAGATTTACCGGTGTTGTCACAAAATAATTCTCAGCCGTACGTTGCAGAATATATTCAAAGAAATTGGTGGTATGCTGATAATATACCGACGGATTAATACTGAATTTTCCGCGCTTGGCCAATAGCGTCAGTTCAAAGGAATTGGTAAACATTGGATTTAAATCGGGGTTTCCGACTGTGAGGTTACGCAAATCTGAAAGTCCCGAAAATGGATTCAACTGCCAGAATCTAGGACGGTTAATACGTTTACTGTAGCTGAGCTGCAAATCTGTTTTTTCGGTTAAATTGTACACCAAATGTAGGGTTGGAAATAAGTTAATGTAGTTTTTGGTGTTGCTGAATGTGTTTTTGGTGTCGGCAATTTTTATATCCGATAGCTCTGTTCGTAGGCCCACCAGATAATTGAACTTTTTAATTTTACTTCCAAACTGAAAATAAGCACTGTACAGATTTTCATCATACTTTAACTTATTGGTAAACTGATCCTGCAGCACCTCATCAAGAATCGTATAATAATCACTTCTTAATGCCCGCAAATCACTTCTGATTCCCATCTCAATTTTAGAATTTTCACCTATCGGGTTTACAAAGTCCGATTTTATAAAAATATCATTACTGCTTTCAATATCTCTTGTGTATAAATTAGAAACCTCCGGTTCATAAGGCAATGTTTTCTGCTGATCTATGTATTGATTTTCATCATCATTCCAAAAATCATACTGCAGACTGGTTGTCCATTTTTTATCCTTTTTATCGAATGTTTTTACATAGTTTAATTCCAGAGCATTGTAATTTTTAGGTTCCTTATAATTTTCAAATCTGTTAATGATACTGTCTGTTGTCTGCGCTGCATTGGAATAACGATACGTATAAGTCGTTTTGTAATTGTTGTTGTTTCTATCGTGGTAATAACTTCCCGTCAGTGTATTTTTAGCATTAATATAATAATCACCGCCTATATAAATATTGTAAATGCTGTTATTGCGCTTGTTATCGTCGTATTGATGCAGCGTGGTTACCACATTGTTGTTTGTATTCTGCTGAAATTGTCTGTTTGAAGCATAAACATCAATATAGCGGTATCCAATATTCGAAAACAGATTTACCTTTTCCGTTTTGTAGCTCACATTAGCATTCAGATTATGATTCGCCGGATTGCCTACCCCGACCTGTAGCGAGCCGTTAAAACCCTGCATACTGTTTTTCTTCAGTACAATGTTGATGATCCCCGCGCTCCCCTGAGCTTCATAAGCTGCTGACGGATTTGTGATGACTTCGACCTTTTCAATATTTGCGGCCGAAATTTGAGACAATCCATTATTTGCCGTTAGCATAGAGGGTTTTCCATTAATCAAAACCGTAACACCATTATTGCCTCTAAGACTTACGACACCAGCAATATCAACATTTACAGAAGGAACATTATTCAGGATATCATTAGCCGATCCGCCTTTTGAAAGAATGTCTTTTCCAACATTGAATACTTTTTTATCCAGTTTTAATTCTACAGCCGATTTTTCAGCAACCACATTCACCTCGTTAAGTTGATTGATCTCCTCTTCCAGCAAAACGTCTTTTAATACAAGATCTTTCTGAAGTGAAAATGTATTTACTACTGATGGTTTGTAAGACATGAATTCAATTCGTAACTGATAATTTCCCGGAGGAATTTTAAAAACATACATCCCATTCTTGTCAGAAGAGACGGTTCTCTTATCCTGATTAGACGATTGCAGTATTACGGTAACGTAAGGCAGGGATTGTTTGGTTTTTGAATCCACTACTTTTCCTTTAAGCGTAAATTCATTGGTCTGTGTCATTCCTTCAAAGCCTAGAAAGAGGATGATGAGTAAGAAGAGCTGTTTCATTTTTGGTTGCGTTTATAATTTTCACCAAAACTCCTCATTAATCACTTGCAAAAATGATACGCATGATATACAGTTCTTTCAGACCTACAAACAATTTAACTGACACTACAGACTTTGTTGATCGCCGTTTTTTGCCCGTTAATGTCTTTTTTGGGCCTATTTGTCGACAGGCAATTTCTCTTTCCAAATAAATACTAACTTTGATCTACTATGTCAACATTCGAGAAACTCATCAACTATACTTCAGCCCATCGGGTCACAGCTCATGTCCTTTTCTGGACTTGTTTATATATTATGTTTCTTGGCAAGAATAATTTTGATGATCCTACTTTTAATTTTCGAAATGATATGCTGGCAATCGCATTCGACCTGTTCTTTGCGCTTCTCATCGCTTATTTTATTTCTTATCGCATTCTGCCACGCTTAATGACAGCCAAAAAACAAACTATAGTGTGGATTGAGTTTATTGTCTGCAGTTATTTTATCGCGGCCATTAACCGGACAATGGTAATTTATGTCCTGGAGCCTATTGTTCGTACTCCTCCTTTTGATCAGGAGCCACTTTTTGAAATTTTCACTGATCTTTCGAAACTGTTTCGATCGTATTTTATCCAATCCATTTTTCTCTCTTTGTTTTTTGTCTTTGTAAAACTGATAAAAGATCAGTATGTCGTTCAGAAAAAAGCGTTACTGCTGGAAAAGCAAAAAGCCGAAACGGAGTTAAAGATTCTGAAAGCCCAGTTAAATCCTCATTTTTTATTTAATACACTAAACAATATTTATTCGCTTTCGCTGAGTAATTCTCCTATTACCTCGCAATCTATTGCTGTTTTATCCGAGATATTGGATTGCATTTTGTATCGCTGCAGTAGTACGTACGTACCCATTTCACAAGAGGTCACGCTGCTTAACAATTATATTGCACTTGAAAAATTGAGATATGATGAAAGGCTTAGTGTGATTTTTACCACCGATATAGACCATAATGGTGTTATAGCCCCTCTAATTTTACTTTCGTTAGTCGAAAATGCCTTTAAACATGGTGCTGGCGAAGACACTGGAAACTCACCAATCATCGCTATAGACCTAAAAGTGGTCAACAATCGTTTTATCTTTACGGTGAAAAACACAATTGGGAAAAGTGAAACTGAATCTGAAAACGACAAGATTGGTCTGAACAATATCGTTCAGCAACTGGACAAAATTTATCCGGAAAATTATACTTTTAAGGTAACAAAGAGTGATACCCATTTTACGGCTCATTTAGAAGTCAACCTGCAAAACGATCAACACTAAGCGAAGAAAGATGAAGATACGATGTTTATTAGTCGATGATGAGCCTTTGGCCATAAACCTGCTGCAAAACCACATCAGTAAGCTGGATTATTTTGAGATTGTAGGCACATGTCCAAACGCTTTAAAAGCCGCTGAAGTATTAAGAACAACGACTGTTGATCTTATGTTTTTAGACATTAAAATGCCCCAGATAACGGGAATTGATTTTTTAAAAACACTAAAAAATCCACCTTCCATTATTTTTACAACGGCCTATCGCGAATATGCGCTGGAGAGTTACGAACTTGATATTATAGATTATTTACTCAAACCCATTACTTTTGACCGCTTTTTTAAAGCCACCGATCGTTATTTACGCATCAGTGGCCCTACTAACAATAAGATTATAACTCCGCCTCTGGAGAATTTTATTTACATCCGAAACGGATCTAAGTTTCATAAAATAAATACTGATAGTGTTTTATTTATAGAAAGCGTGAAAGATTACATTGTGGTTCATCAAAAAGAAGGGGTAAAACTTACCGCAAAATACAAGATCGGCGATATCGAAATGGAACTTCAAGGAAAAGATTTCCTTCGGGTACACCGCTCTTATATTATTAATTTAAAAAACATTACTGCATTTACCGCCTATGATGTTGAAATTGGGACTATCGAAATCCCAATTGGAGCAAGCTATAAAGAATATGTTTTTAAAATATTGAAAAACTCTTAGTGGCTTACTCTGTTTTTAGCTTTAAAATTTGATCGCAATCTTACCAATAGTTTTCCCTGACTCTAAAAGCTCATGTGCTTTTTTAAAGTTCCCGGCCGTTAAACCATTAAGCGTTAGATTGAGCGTCGATTTTAGAATGCCTTCGTCTAAAAGATCAGCCAATTGATTAAGAATAACGTGTTGTTCCTGCATATCATCGGTTTCAAACATTGATCGTGTGTACATCAGTTCCCAAGAGAAAGAAGCGCTTTTATTTTTGAGTTTGTTCAACGCAACCGGATCACTGCTCCCGGTAATAGAAGCAATGTGCCCTTGGGGTTTAATTAATTCTGCCATAATATCCCAATAGGAATTAGTATCGACAAAATCCAAAATAAAATCTACCTGTTGAAACCCTGCTTCCCGAACCGAAGCAATCAGGTTTTTGTGATCGACTACGAAATCTGCGCCCTGCTCTTTACACCAAGCGATAGTTTCGGGACGCGATGCTGTTGCAATAACAGTTAAACCTGCAATTTTCCTGGCCAGTTGAATAGCAATAGAACCTACTCCTCCTGCACCTCCAATAATCAAAATTGATTTTCCTTTGTCTTTTTTAGGATTGATTCGAATGCGGTCAAAAAGAATTTCCCAAGCCGTTAAACCAGTCAGCGGTATCACGGCCGATTCTTCAAGGCTTAAGGACTTTGGTTTTCTGCCTACAATTCGTTCGTCAATACTTTGGTATTCGGCATTGCTGCCTGGTTTGGTAATATCTCCGGCATAAAACACTTCATCGCCTACCTTAAACAAAGTCACTTTCTCTCCTATCGCCTCGACAATACCTACAGCATCCCAGCCTATAATTTTTGGTGTTTCTAAAACCGTATCTTTCGCACTGCCCTGACGAATTTTAAAATCAACCGGATTAACGGATACTGCACTAATTTTCACTACTAAATCACGTTCTCCGGGAACTGGCTTTGGAGTTTCAAATGCTATAAAACTCTCTTCTTCAGTAATTGGCAACGATGTTTTAAATCCTATGGCTTTCATCTTTATAATTTTTAAGTTCTATTATTATTACAAAGATAAATACAGTCCGAATCTTACAAACGGTATAATTTTATACTAAACCAGTATATTCTTATCAAAAGTCAATATCACTTTAGAATTCGCAAATACTAAAAAAAGCTGATCCTAAAACCAGCTTCTTACTTTTACTATTTAAAACTTAGCTGCAAATTCTTTTGCAAAATCTTCCAGTTTAGTTCGTCCGTCAACAGAACTATAATCGCTTAAAAAATGTGCTGCGATTTTACCGCTTCTTAAACCTGATCCCATCTCGGTATACAGTTCGGCAATTTCTTCCGGCAGTCCCGCTTGTTTCATTCCGTCAAGAGATTGCACATCGGTAAACTCTACCCATGGTAAATCAGGTTTTCCAATGGCTAAGCCTAAAGTTTTGGCTACTTCATTTGGAGTTCGCACATCACTTACAATATAACGAATGTTCTTTCCCGCTATGTTTTTTAGTAATTCTTCAGAAACTGCCGCTGCAATATCTTCAGGATGTACAAAAGGAATCGTAGTGTTAGAAGGATAATTTGCTCCAATAATTCCCGCTCCTTTAATCATTGGAACATCATGGTACAAATTCGTGTAGAAAAAGCCCGCACGAAGATACGTAACCGATACGTTCTCTAATGATTCATACAGTTTCTCGATATTATGAAGTCCGGCAATTGGACCATTTCCTCCCGGTAAATCTGCACCTATACTGCTCAGCATTACAACACGTTTTACTCCGGCAGCTGCTATGGCTTTTGCAAATGCTTTACCGGCATCCGTAGTATTGGCAATGATATTAACTCCTCCCATATTAGGCGGAGTCATTGCAAATACAGCATCAGCTCCTTCAAATGCGCTTTGCAAAAAAGCGGCATCACTTACAGAACCAATCACTGCTTTGGCTCCTGCTGCTTCAATCTCTTTTACCCGGTCTGCACTGCTGCTGATTACTGTTACCTCATGTCCTGAGGTAATAAGTTTTTGTGTCAATGGTTTCCCTATGTTTCCTAATGATCCTGAAATTGTAATTTTCATCTCTGTTTATTTTTTTATGTTGTGCAACAAAGGTATATTTGTACTTACTTTTATACAAGTACTTACCCTAAAGTATGCACTATGACCGCAATCAAAGAATCGTCGACTATTCAGGAAAACAAGCAATACGCTTTAGACAAATGTCCCGTAACCTATGTTATGGAAAAAATTGGAGGCTATTGGAAACCCATTATCATTTACCATCTTTCAGGCGGAAGCAAACGTTACAGCGAACTAAAAAGGGCCATCCCTGCAGTTACCGAAAAGATGCTGATACAACATTTAAAACAGCTCGAAGCCGACCATCTTGTCATTAGAGAAGCCAAACCAGTTGTACCTCCTTTTGTAACGTATAGCTTAAGTGCTTCTGGAAAAGGTTTAATGCCAGTTATTGAAGCTATGGCGACATGGGCCTTCAAGGATAAGGAAGATGGATTTAAGAATTCTTAAAATAATACCGTCTCAAAAATAATCATCCAAATTAGCCCAACATCTTGTTATCTTTACATAAAAAGATCTCAATGAAAAAAATAGGTACAGCACAGGCAGGTTTCGTTTTAAGAATTGTTTTGGGAATTACGATGCTCTCTGCCGTTGCCGACCGTTTTGGTCTTTGGGGTGTACCCGGCGCTCCCGGAGTAGCGTGGGGAAACTGGGACAATTTTATTCTTTACACCCAAACCTTAAACTCCTTTGCCAGTAAACCCTTAGCAGAAGTATTGGGAGCTTTGGCTACTTTTTTCGAAATTATCTTTGGCTTATTTTTAATCCCAGGATTTAAAACCCGTCAGGTTGCTTTGGGAACTGCTGCTTTAATGCTGCTTTTTGCCCTTTCAATGGCTGTTTCGGTTTCGGTAAAAGCTCCTTTTGATTACTCGGTTCTAACAAGTGCTGCAGCTGCTTTACTGCTTTCCGCCTTAGACAAAACTTATCTTGCTTTAGACAATCGGTCAAAATAAGATTTTTAAAATCCTTACACCCTAAAAAATCCGCAGGATCATCTACTCCTTTTTTGTATTCTTCAACCTACAAAACACCTAAGTGACAGGTTTTCAAACACCTGACTTCTTAGCGTGCAAATTTTATAATGTGCTTTGAAAATTTTATAACATTTCTTAAATCTAAATTCCCAATTTGAACGTATGTAAGGGAATACGATACTCTGGAGGAATTAAGCTCAAATGGAAATGGTTTTTGGGGCATATTGAGCTTAAAATCTTCCGGATTATCGTTTGTTTTAATAATTTTTAAACGAAGGAAGAGATTGGAAAAATTAATGGTTCAGAGATTAAAAAAGAGTTTAGATTATCTCAAAAGTAAACAACGGGAGTTAAAGAAACTGAATGAGGAGGATACCCGGACTCTAGAATCCATCATCAAATACTTAAAAAAAGACATGATCGATCAGTATAAATTAAACGAATACGATTTGTACATCAAGCAAGATGTCAAAAACACAGAGACTTTTATCAGCAGTGTCCAAAAAATAATAGACGATAACCTGTAAGTTCCTCTTTTTTAGCGTTTCATTCTTAAACTCTGGTTTTTACCCTATAATCAACCAGTTAAGTGCTTTTTTGTGTTTTTTCTCAAGATTTAAATTTCAGAATTAAACAATTTTAGTTTTTAATTATGAAATAAAACATTTCTTCACCAAATATCAATTCGTAAATTAGCGGTAACAAAATTGATCCGAATGACAGTACTTACGTTTACCCTGATTATGATTCTTGGTGCTTTTTTAGCAGGTTTTATTGGTTCATTGTCAGGTTTAGGTGGCGGGATTATCATAATCCCACTTTTAACAGTCATTCTTGGTGTTGACATTCATTATGCAATTGGTGCGGCTCTGGTTTCGGTAATTGCTACTTCCTCCGGTTCTGCTGCCGCTTATGTCAGGGAGGGAATCACTAACATGCGACTGGGTATCTTTCTTGAGATTGCTACTACAATTGGTGCTGTTTGCGGGGCCTTACTTTCAACCATCGCTCCTACTTCCTTTATTGCCGTTTTATTCGGACTTACTTTGATCTTCTCGGCTATCAATTCTCTTCGAAAAAAAGAAGAACATATTGTTTTAGAATCTAGTCCTTTGGCTAAAAAACTGAGGTTAGAAGGTACTTATCCCTCGCATCACGGTGAAATAATTCGTTACGGAACCAAAAACGTCGTGGGCGGTTTTGGTATGATGGGAATTGCCGGAATGATGTCAGGTTTATTAGGAATTGGTTCCGGTGCTTTTAAAGTCATTGCAATGGACAATATTATGAGAATTCCGTTTAAAGTTTCTACCACAACCAGTAATTTTATGATGGGCGTTACGGCAATGGCGAGTTCTGTAATCTATATTCAAAAAGGATACATCGAACCCGGAATCTGTATGCCAGTAGTCATCGGCGTACTGTTTGGTGCTATGGCGGGAGCCAAAGTTTTAGTTAAAACAAATCCTAAAAAACTACGTATATTCTTTGCCTGTCTGATATTTGTACTTGCGGTAAATATGATCTATAACGGAATTAATGGAAAAATCTAAGATTATGCAACACGAAAAATTTGGAGAAAAAGATTTTCAAACCATTATTGGGAATTTATTGCGTTATGGCGTTTGGATTTCCCTATCGGTCGCTTTTATTGGCGGAATTGTTTATCTAATGGCGCACAGCACAGATATTGAAGATTACTCGGTCTTCCATGAAAATGACCGCAATATTTTTGAAGTAATTTCGGCAATATATCAGGGTGTAATTCAGGGAAATGGCGAATCGTTGATCTTTTTTGGGATCATCCTGCTTTTCTTAACCCCAGTTTTACGTGTTTTACTATCGCTATTTTCGTTTTTATTGGAAAAGGATTATCTGTATGTAGGGATCACCTTAATTGTTATTGTGATTATTCTAATTAGCGTTTCCTTTGGCTTTTCACATTAATTATGCGGTTTAGGCTTTAGGCACTAAGCTTTAGGCTTTAAGCTATAGGCTTTAAGCTATAGGCTATAGGCACTAAGCTTTAGGCTCTGGGCTTTTTGAAAAAACATATTGCTTAAAGCCTATGTCTAAAAAAATAACTGCAACAAGCATTGGACTTTAGGCTTTACGGAAAGCGTACAGCCTAAAGCTTAAAGTTAAAAGCCTAAAGCTAAAAAAAACAAACCGCGATAAGAATGGCTGCAGGCTTTAAAGGAAAGCGTACAGCTTAAAGCCTAAAGCTAAAAAAAACAAACCGCGATAAGCATTGGGCTGCAGGCTTTAAAGGAAAGCCTAAAGCTTAAAGCCTAAAGCAAAAAAAAATGGAAATAGGAATTGACAGTTTCGCTTCGGCGATGTACGGAAACCACAATACGCTAAACAGTGTTGATGCAATGGAACAATTACTCCAAAGAATCGAGCTGGCAGATCAGGCCGGGCTTGACGTTTTTGGAATTGGTGAACATCATAAAAAAGAGTTTTTAGATTCGGCTACCGCAGTAATTTTAAGTGCTGCCGCGGCGCGAACAAAACGCATTCGATTGTCAAGTGCTGTTTCGGTTTTAAGTGCTGCCGATCCGGTAAGAGTCTATCAAAGTTTTGCAACCCTTGACTTAATTTCAAAAGGAAGAGCCGAAATTGTAGTAGGCCGCGGATCTTCAATCGAAGCTTACCCTCTTTTCGGATTTAATCTGAATGACTATGATGAGCTTTTTAAAGAAAAATTAGAGCTCTTACTTCAAATCAGAGACAATGAATTTGTAACCTGGTCGGGGAAATTTCGTCCCGCTTTGAATAATCTTCCGGTTTATCCGAGGGCTTTACAGGAAAAACTACCGGTTTGGTTGGGCGTTGGCGGAACTCCTGAATCTTTTATAAGAGCAGGATCCTTAGGTTTGCCTTTAATGGTAGCCGTCATTGGAGGTCAGACACATCGTTTCCGTCCGTTAGTAGATTTGTATCGTGAAGCAGGAAAAGCAGCCGGTTACCAGCCCGAAGAACTTCAGGTAGGCCTACATTCACCTGGGTTTGCAGCAAGCACTACCGCAAAAGCCATCGAAGAATATTATCCGGGTTATGCTGAACTTTGGACAAAATTAGGCTTAGAACGCGGCTGGCCACCAGTTACCAGAGCCAAATTTAACGGTTTAATTGACGATCTGGGTGTTCTGGTTGTAGGTGATCCTGAACGCATTGCCGATAAAATCTTACGACACAGTGAATCTCTTGGCGGAATTTCAAGATTTACATTTCAAATGGACAATGCAGGCCTGACCCATACACAGCTAATGAATGCAATAGAACTTATTGGCACAAAAGTGATTCCACTCGTTCAAAAAGGGTAATTATTTGGTACAAAAGAGATTCAGCTCGTTCAAAAAAGGGGATTCACACAAAATGTTGTGGGGTTGATAGAAGTTATTCCTTTTATTAACAATTTCAGCTCTTCATTTAAGAGATCATTTTATTACAGCTGATTTTACAATTAGTGTTCTCTTTCGGTATAAATATTTGAAATGTTTAAAAAGGGCTGAAAGCCCAGAAGCATAAAAATAGTGCAACGCACTATAACTTAAGATAATGAATCATATTGCCCTGAAGGGACTTAAGCAGTTATAAATAAAGCATAAGATCTTGGCTAAAAGTTGCTAACTTTAGGAAATGTCATAAAATAAGATATGTGCTTTTTGGGTTATGCTTTCGCCCTTACAGGGCTTAAAGAAGTGCTCACCAGTATTCATGGCACTTTGTGCCATGTTACTGCTAAGGCTCTTTCAGAGCAACAGATTCCAAATACTTGTCTCTTACGGAGTAAGCTGTAAATTATTATTGCAATTAAGAAATTTTAGGAAAATGTTAAAAAACCCGACAGGTTAAAAACCTGTCGGGTTACTTTTAAACACCCAGCCCCTTAGCATCTCAGAACCTAAGCGCCTTAGTACCTAAAAAATCAGAACTTATACGTTACCCCCACTCTAAAGTTTCTTGGTGCTTCTGTTTGCCAATAGTAAGCAGAAAGCCATTCATAGTAAGATCCACTGTACAGGTATTTGTCCAGAATATTAAACACATTTGCTGTAACCTTAAACTTCCCGGTTTCATAAGATAAACCTCCATCCAGTTTAAAATAGTTGGGTAAGCTTATACCTCCTACACTCCAACTGTCCGTTTGACGGCCTGCAAGATAAGTCCCTCCTATAGAAGCCCCCAGTCCTTTTAACTTTCCGCTTTGAATGCTGTAGTTCAACCACGCATTTGCACTATGTTTAGCAAATCCCGGTACAACTGAACCCACCGTTATTTTTGGAATAACCGAACTTGTTACTATAGATTCTGTAAAAGCATAATTAGCAACAAGATTAAGTCCGTCTAATAACCTTCCTCTAATGTCAAATTCAATACCCTCCGCTCTTTTTTCTCCTAAAACAATTTTATAAATATCATTTGGTCCGTTCGTTGGATCGGCAGCAAGTTCATTCTGTTTTACGATTCTATAAGCTGCTAATGTAGTACTCCACGATCCGTCAAACCAATCTTTCTTAATTCCAAATTCCACATTATTTCCAGTTATCGGTTTTACCTGATCACCATTTTTAATAATTCCGGACTGCGGTATAAATGCCTGATCGTACAAACCATAAAGAGCTAAATTATCGGTCACAGAATAACTAAATCCTACACGTGGTGTAATATGACTATCAGATTCAATTGTTCCCCAACTGTTTTGGCTAATCCAAGTATATCGTGCTGCAAGAGTCAATCTCAATTTATTCTCAAAGAAACCAAGTTCATCCTGAATATAACCTGCTGCGTATTCTTGTGTTAATTTACCACCAGCTCTGACTGAAAGCGGTGTTGTACGATTGAAAACGGGAAAACCGTTAGAAGGCGTCCCGTAATTTGGACTGTAAACATTAAATGGATTTGCAGCTGTATCAAGATCATGAGACTGTCCCCAATCTGCCATATAATCTTTACTTCCTAAATCTACACCGCCTAATAGTTTATGCGTAACTTTTCCGGTCGTAAACTTTCCGTTTACGAATATCTGCCCCAAATACATATTACTTTCTGCGTCCCAAATACCCACATTTCTGATAATGTTGCCTTTACCAAGAGTATTTTCACTTGAACCAATTTTGCTTGGCCATGAACTGTATCCTTGCTGAATGTACTTGAAGTAAGAAGTTTGTGCTGTCAGTTTCCAATTATCATCAAACTTATGCTCAAACATAAAGTAGCCGTTATGGTCTTGAATATTAGTATCCGGAATACCAGGCTGTGTCAAAGTAAATCCAACCGGTAAAGTGGCATATCCATCAGATTTAGGTCCAAACACATAATAAGAACCTACTTCAGTCATGTTGGCATATTGAAAATTATACTCCGCCGTAATTTTCGTTTTATCATCAATCTGATACGTAAGCACGGGGGCAATTACATAACGGTTGTTGCGTTCAAATGCACGATGCGCACCTCTGTTTTGGGCAGCAGCATTAAAACGATACAATAGCTTTCCTTTTTTATCCAGTTTCCCATCAAGATCGATACTCGCTCTGTAAAAATCATAGCTTCCCGCCATTACACTGGCTTCTCCTTTTGTAATTCCGGTTGGTTTTTTAGTCACTACGTTATACAAACCACTTGGATCACCAACGGAAAGCATAAATCCTGCAGGTCCTTTCACAAACTCAATATGATCTACAAAACTCATGTCTTCAGTAAGCGGTCCCCAGGAAGAAGAAACTACGTTGAAACCATTACGGAACGCCTGAACCTGTGAACCACGCATTTTTATATTGGTATACAAATCTCCCCAGTGCTCAGAACGTATTGCCCCACTCACATTTCGAATTACTCCGTCACTCATACTTACAATCTGTTGATCTTTTAATGTCTGACCACTCACAATCTGAATATTTTGTGGAATTTCCAATACAGGTGTTTGAAGACGTAAGGATAAAGAAGGCTTGTCTTGCTTGTATTTGTTTTTAGTAATTACAACTTCGTCCAAATCTTCCTGGCTCTCCGAAAGCATGAAGTTTTTAGTTGTCGTTTGCTTTGATGTCACTGTAATTCTGTCTTCAACCGGACGAATTCCAACTGCACTAATGCTGATAGTATAACTGGCAGGTTTAATATTTTTAATTTCGTACTGTCCGTGTTCGTTCGTAATAGCACTGTACCTTGTTCCTCTAAGAGCAACAAAAACATTTTCTGCCGGCACATTTCCGGTTAAGGAAACTCTTCCGATTACTTTTCCGTGTTCCTGCCCCATCATCACTAATGAGTTTAGGAAAATCAGAAAAAATAAAACTTTTTTTATTCTCATGGTATTCATTATTATTTTTTATTGGTTTTTATTTCGCTGGCAAAAGTAATTGCTAAAACATTTTTTTGCAAATTATTTTTAATTATTCTAAATAAATATAATTCAAAATGAAATCACTGAATAAAATGCCAAGACTTATTATTTTGAATTATAAATCCGTCATTAGTAAATAACTCTGCTTATCTTTAAGGACAAAAACACCATCTTCATTATGAATCACACAAACACACTCAAAAAAGTAGCTATTGTGGGATACAACCGTATTCCGTTTGCAAGAGCTAATACCGCCTACACCGAAGTTGGAAATCAACAAATGATGACCGCCGCTCTCGATGGTCTTGTGACCCAATACAATCTGAAAGGAAAATTAATTGGTGAAGTTGCCGGAGGGGCCGTAATCAAACATACTTACGACAATAATCTAATGAGGGAATGTGTCCTGCAAACAACACTCGATCCCGCTACTCCTGCCTGCGATTTGCAACAGGCTTGTGATACCGGAATCGAAAGTGCTATTTATATCGCCAACAAAATTGCATTGGGACAAATTGAATGCGGAATTGCCGGAGGTGTTGATTCTATAAGTGATATTCCGATGGCGGTGAGCGACAAACTTCGAAGAATTCTACTCCATGTCAGAAATGCAAAATCAATTACTGAAAAAATAAAGTTCTTTTTAAAAATTCGACCTGGAGATTTGGCTCCGCTGGTTCCTAAGAATGAAGAAGTTCAAACCGGACTTTCAATGGGAGGTCACACCGAAATCACTGCCAAACATTACAAAATCTCTCGTGAAGATCAGGACAACTTTGCACTTAAAAGTCATCTCAATATGGCGAAAGCCTATGATGACGGCTTTTTTGACGATATGATTACTCCCTTCAACGGACTTGACCGGGACAATAATTTAAGAAAAGACAGCACGCTGGAAAAATTGGCCAGGCTAAAACCAGCCTTCGACAAAATCAATGGAACCTTAACCGCAGGAAATTCAACTCCACTAACGGATGGCGCTTCCTGCGTTCTTTTAGCCAGTGAAGAATGGGCCAAAGAACAGGGACTTCCAATTTTAGCCTACATCACTTTTGCAGAAATTGCTGCTATTGAATATGTCAAAAATCAGCAAAACCTTTTGCTCGCTCCTTTGTTTGCGGTCAGCAATATGCTCGACAAAGCAGGTTTAACTTTACAGGACTTTGATTATTATGAAATTCACGAAGCTTTTGCCGCGCAGGTTTTAGCCACTTTGAAGATCTGGGAGAGTCCGGAACTGAGTACTCAAATAGGACTGTCTAAAACCCTCGGTGCTATTGACCGCGAAAAACTAAACGTGAAAGGAAGCAGTCTCGCAGCCGCACACCCCTTTGCTGCCACAGGAGGCCGTATCATTGGCGTGATGGCCAAATTATTAAATGAAAAAGGATCAGGACGCGGACTAATTTCTATTTGTGCCGCCGGAGGACAAGGCGTTACCATGATTATCGAAAAATAAAAAAGACAAACCAATTGAAATAGAAATAAAAGAATTAAAACTGTAACATTAGCAAAAAAAAAGTCTCTATAGTATAAAAAGCCGTTAACAAATTAACCCAAACATTTTTATATGAGAACCTTAAAACTTGTTACCTTACTTATTTTCATTCTTTTTTCGTTTTCGAAAATAAACGCGCAGTCCATTCAAAATGACAGTATAAAACTGGATTATACCAAAATCTATTCTCTTGCTTTGGATGGAAATCCAAAATTGGCATTGCCTCTACTAGACACCGATCCAACCAAAAAAATAGCAGAAAAGGATTTAAAATTCAAAACCAACTTTGAAAACCGCTTTAAGTTTGAAGAGGACAAAAGTGATTTTCTGGAAACCAGAAAATCAAAAATAGATCAACTGTTAAAAATTTACAGAGATTACTGGCGCTTCTCTTTCTCGAACAAGGAAAAGAAAACAGATTCACTGATCCTAAAAAACGTTTCTAATTTTCTTAAAACGAATTTTCCTGCTGCCAAAAACTTACCGCTAAATGAAGACAGCATTAATGTTTACCAAAAAAAGTATATCGCCAGTCTAGGCTATCATACTACAGGATTTGGAAAAACCGGAGGCTTGTATGATTTATTGGTTTGGAAAACAGAGAAAGACACCATTTATAAAGTCAATTATGACGGAAAAGAAACACCAATCAAAATCTTTTTTATGGATGATTTCGTAACGTTGGGCTGGAGCGAATACGCCACTTTAGGGCGTTACTATCCTGCAGGTTGGGCAACTAAAGAAGCTTTGTTTTGTGTAAAAAAGGCTTATGACTTAAAATCGGAAAATTTCAGAGTGAGCTACATTGGTCACGAAGGCAGACACTTTGCCGATTACAAATTGTTTCCGAAATTAAAAGGAGTTGGTTCTGCCGATTTGGAATACAGAGGTAAATTAACCGAGTTGTCCCTTTACTCTGAAGAAGGCCTGATGAAACGAGTACAGTTTTTTATTAATACCGGAAACTATGATAGCGATAACGGCCATTCCATAGCAGCCTATTGTGTGATAAGAGATTTATCCCGAGTTTTATTCCAAAACGACTTCGAAAAAGATATCAATAAATGGAAAGCAATTCCGGTAGGTAAAATAAATGAAGCTGCAGCTAAACTTCTTGCTGAAAATACAAAGGCACTGGAGAAAATTCTAAATGTTGAAAAATTCATCAAATAAGACTTAGCTGAAAAAACTTATGCTTTCCTAAATCATAATTTTAGAGCCGCGTTCTGCTCTTTCTAATCTCGCCAAGGTGCAAAATCGCAAAGTTTTTTTTAATGAAAAATCAATTAAAAAAATCTGCAGCCCGAGCGATAACGAATTGACAAAGCAAATCAACTTGAAAAACATTTAACACATAGAAACAAAGATCTTAAACGCAATAAAAAGTGTCGAAAAGAAATACATTTCTTTCGCATAGCGGTATGCGGTTTATTTTAAGTGAAATGCCTTTTACAAGCATTTTGAGCTATGTTTCTATGTGTTAAAATACAATTGCAGCTAACGGATCAATCTAACATCCGTTCTCAAGTATTAATTCTTATTTTGAATTACAATAAACAGTTCAAATAATAGCGTTTTCTTTACAAAAAACCATTTTTTTATAGTAAATTAGGCCTTCTAAAAATTTAAGTCACTTATAGAATTGGTGTATAAATTCATTTTAAACTAAAATAAAAATGATTGACTCAAAAATACCCGAAGGCCCACTAGCCGATAAATGGAACAATTACAAAGCAAAAGCGAAACTCGTAAATCCCGCCAACAGAAAAAAACTAAACGTTATTGTGGTCGGAACCGGTCTTGCGGGTGCTTCCTGCGCAGCATCTCTGGCTGAACAAGGTTATAATATCCAATCCTTTTGCTTTCAGGATTCTGCCAGACGTGCCCATTCTGTTGCAGCACAAGGAGGTGTTAATGCTGCCAAAAACTACAAAAACGATGGTGACAGTACCTTCAGAATGTTCTATGATACCATCAAAGGCGGTGATTTCAGATCCCGTGAAGCCAATGTCTACCGCTTGGCCGAATGTTCTGCACATTTAATAGATCATGCCGTAGCACAAGGCGTTCCTTTTGCCAGAGAATATGCGGGTTACCTAAACAACCGCTCTTTTGGTGGCGTTCAGGTTTCAAGAACCTTTTATGCACGCGGACAAACCGGGCAGCAGCTTTTACTAGGTGCTTATCAGGGATTATTACGTCAGGTTTCCTTAGGAAAAGTAACGATGCATACCCGTCACGAGATGCTGGAATTAGTTGTTATTGATGGAAAAGCAAAAGGCATTATCGCCCGAAATCTGGAAACAGGAGCTTTGGAGCGTCATGTTGCCGATGCTGTTGTACTGGCTTCGGGAGGCTACGGAAAAGTATATTATCTTTCTACACTGGCAATGGGCTGTAATAGTTCGGCCATTTGGAGAGCTCATAAAAAAGGTGCTTATATGGCGGGAGTAAGCTGGATTCAGTTTCATCCTACTTCACTTCCTCAACACGGAGCCAATCAGTCCAAACTCACTTTAATGTCAGAATCTTTGCGGAACGACGGACGAATCTGGGTTCCGAAAAAGGCCGAAGACCAGCGAAATGCCAATACAATTCCCGAAGAAGAACGAGATTATTATCTGGAACGCCGATATCCCTCTTTTGGAAATCTTGCGCCCCGTGATATTTCCTCACGGGCTGCCAAAGAGCGAATTGATGCCGGACATGGTGTAGGCCCCATGAAAAATGCCATTTATTTGGATTTCTCAGATGCTATAAAAGCACAGGGAAAAGATAAAATTGAAGCCAAATACAGCAATCTATTTGCCATGTATGAAAAAATTACCGGAATCAATGCTTACAAAGAACCCATGTTAATCTCCCCTGCTGCTCACTTTACGATGGGTGGACTTTGGGTAGATTATGAACTAATGACCAGTATTCCCGGATTATTTGCTTTGGGAGAAGCCAATTTTGCCGATCACGGTGCAAACAGACTGGGGGCTAATTCCTTGCTTCAGGCTTGTGTAGACGGTTATTTTATAGCTCCCTATACGATTCCTAATTATTTGGCTGGAGAATTAAATGCACCCAAAGCTACGATCAGCCATCCTGCTTTTGATGAAGCCGAAAAAGCAGTTCGAACTCAGCTGGATCATTTCTTAAACAGTAAAGGCACACTTTCTACCGATCACTTTCATAAAAAAATTGGAAGATTACTTTACGAAAAATGCGGTCTTTCCAGAAGCAAGGAAAAACTCGAAGAGGCTCTTGAGGATATCAAAGCCTTAAAAACTTCTTTTGAAAAGGATTTACTGATTACCGGAGATGATACTTTAAATAGTGAACTCGAAAAAGCCGGCCGAATTGCCGATTACATCGAGTTGGCCGAACTAATGTGTTACGATGCTTTACAAAGAGAAGAATCCTGTGGTGCCCACTTTCGGGAAGAATTTCAAACTGCCGATGGTGAAGCAGTTCGAAATGATACCGATTTCTGTTATGTCTCGGCCTGGGAATGGAAAGGTCCAGCGAAACAGCCCGAATTACATAAGGAACCTCTTGTATTTGAGTCGGTTGAACTTGCTGTAAGAAGTTATAAATAATCAAAAGTTAAAGCAATATGAAACTATATCTTAAAATATGGCGACAGTCTGATACTTCTTCTAAAGGAAAAATGATAGATTATGAAATCGATGAAGTTTCAGAACATATGTCATTTCTGGAAATGCTTGATCTTTTAAATGAATCTTTAATTCAGAAAAAAGAACGTGTTATTGAGTTTGATCACGATTGCCGCGAAGGAATTTGCGGACAATGTGGTGTTATGATTGACGGAAGAGCACACGGCCCCTTAAAAAACACCACTACCTGTCAGCTTCATATGAGAAGTTTTAAAGATGGGGATACCATTTATATTGAACCTTTTCGGGCAAAAGCCTTTCCTGTACTGAGAGATTTAAAAATTGACCGCTCCGCTTTTGATGCCATTATTGAATCTGGTGGTTTTATTGGAGTCTCCACGGGTCAGGCGCCTGAAGCCAATACGATTCCGATATCTTACGAGACTGCCGAAGCGTCTTTTGATGCCGCAGCCTGCATTGGTTGTGGGGCCTGCGTAGCAACTTGCAAAAACGCCAGCGCTGCCTTGTTTACAGGTGCCAAAATCACACATCTGGCTTTATTACCACAAGGACAAGTCGAGGCTTCAAAAAGAGTGCTAACTATGGTAAACCAGATGGATGCAGAAGGTTTTGGAAACTGCTCCGATACCAGAGCCTGTGAAATTGAGTGCCCACAAGGTATTTCGATTCTTTCGATCGCAAAAATGAATGCCGAATATACTAAAGCTTTAATTTTTAAAAAATAATAAAACACAACCTTAGTTAATTTATTAAACACATAGAAACATAGATTTTCAAACTCAGGAATATCATTTCATAAGTTTACAAACTATGCCGAGGAAATGTATTTCTTTTTCGAAGCCTTTTTGCCCCTACAATGTCTGTGTTTCTATGTGTTATTAAAAAATAAAACCGACAAGTTTCGAAAACCTGTCGGATTTGCTATAAAGTATCATACCGCAAAATAAGGCGTTAAAATATCTTCAAAATTATACAGCCCTTTGGGTTTGTTTTCTAAATTTTCGGCAACAAAAACAACTCCGTTTCCAAACGCTTCCCTCGAAATTGATTCATGTATTAAACGAACCGTCTGAAAAGGGAATCCAAATATAACTTCATGTTTACCAACTATTCCTCCTGCCCTGACTGAATTGATATTGCTTTTATCAATATCCAGAGCTTCTGCAATTTTTACCGCAGTTCCCGAAGTTCCTACTTTCTTTTTAAAATGTTCTTCGTTCACCTCGATATCAACCCAAGGCGCAATCTTTTTTAAAAATTTAGCAGCAAAAAGCAGATAATTCACCCCAAGCGTAATATTTGGCGACCAGAATACCGTCGTTTTATGTGCCAGTTTCTTTAATAATTGCAATTCCTTTTCTTTGTAATGAGAAATTGCCGAGATAATCTTGACCTTTCGCTTTGCAGCAATTTCTCCATACGTATAAATACCTTCATTGGAAGAAAAATCAATAATTACATCAACCGGATGCTTGTCCAGTAATTCTTCCATTGTCGTTTTAGAACCCGAGTAAATTAAACCCGGTTCTTTTGAAGGAATGCCAAGAAATTCTGAAACCGATCTGTGTTCTAAAACGGTACTTTGTCTTAAAACCCACTCCAGACAAAATTTATTGTTTTCCAGCAGTACAGAAGCTACCGATTTTCCTGTTTTTCCGAATCCTATTAAACCTATTTTCATAATTTACCTTTTTATGAGCAGATTGCCCGTTTATAAAATTGACACTTTTGAAACTTCATGCCAAATCAAAAATTCAATTATTATCTAAGCAGATAATTATCCACTTCTAGTAAAAATAAAGATTATATGACGAGATCACTAATAACAACTTATATAACTAACAATAAACAAACACGTTAACAGGAATACTACTGTGAAAATATTTTATAAGAAGCTGTAAAGATGTTTTTAAAACGATTGCCTGAAGAATATTACTTTAGCTGTGTTTTTAAACATAATTAGACTTTACAAAAAATAGAGAATTTGTTCTCCAAATAAAATAATAGACGATTCTTGCGCATTTTTAAATAAGATATCTATATTTGCAACAACGTTGCGTTAGTTTAAAAGCTAGAAAGTCCGCCAGAAACAGGACTTTCTCCATCAAGAATGAAAAAGAAAATTGTGTTAATTAATCTTTTTATGTCTGTTACTGTATTGTTTGCAATGCTGTTTCAGACGCTGCATTCTTACGAACATGTTTACAAGCAGCTTACAAGCAAACATTGCGACCATACTTATATTGACGGACAAAAGCAAATTACGCACAGCCATACTGCTGATACCAATTGCCAGATTTGTCATTTTACATTTAGTACTTTTATTCCGGAAACCTTTCAGTCTTACTCCTTTCTTAAAGTAAGTATTGAAACTTGCTGCGCGTTCTTTTATGTAAAAACCGCTGCTGTCTTTTTCAAAGGCAGTCTTTTTGCTCTTAGGGCACCACCTTCAATTTATTAGTTTACTGCGTTTTTATCCAAAAAACTAAGAACATCACTTGCTTGTCTTTTTAAAAGTCAGGCAAAACCCATTTGTAGTTTTATCTGCTGCCTTTTTCAAAAAAAATGCTGACCAATAAAACCTGAAAGGCCATTCTCGCTTATCCAATACAACTGTTTTTTTTTTTGGGGGGTTCAATCGTTGTAAACACCATTTCCCTTACTTCCTTCATTGCAAAGATGCCTTAGCTGTAAACCAGTAGGTTGGACTTTGGCTATGATTGGCAGTAAAGACTCCTGTTAAAAATCATCCAAATACATAATAACTATGCTTATAGCTGAAAATCTGACAAAGAAATATGGCGATCATATTGCTTTAAACAAACTGAATTTAACAATTAACGAAGGCGAAATCTTTGCCTTACTGGGACAGAACGGTGCCGGAAAAACAACCACCATCAATTTGTTTCTAGGTTTTATCGCTCCAACAGACGGAGAACTGAAAATCAACGATATCTCGGTTATCGAAAATGCGCAGGAAACAAAAAAGTATGTCGCTTATATTCCGGAAACAGTGATGTTGTACCCAAATCTTACCGGTTTAGAAAATTTAAAGTTCTTTTCGTCTCTGGCGGGATTCAAATATTCAGAAGGAGAACTCACCTATTTCCTTTCAAAGGCAGGACTGCAACTTAAAGCACACCATCAAAACTTAGGTGGTTATTCGAAAGGAATGCGTCAAAAAGTTGGAATCGCAATCGCAATCGCCAAGAAAGCCAAGGTTCTCTTATTGGACGAACCTACCAGTGGTTTAGATCCTAAAGCTTCCAACGAGTTTTCTCAAATATTAAAAGAGCTTTCTGCAGATGGAACGGCCATACTGATGGCTACGCACGACATTTTCAGAGCCAGAGAAGTTGCCTCTCATATTGGCATTATGAGACAGGGAAATCTCGTTACCGTTATAGAAGCCGATAAAATCTCGGCAAATGAACTGGAAGATTTGTATTTACAAACTGTATAAAAGGAAATTACATTTTTCCAAACCCATCCAAAAAAAATGAAACATTTTATTCTCTCACTGTTTTTAATAATTATTAGTCAGTTTGCACAATCGCAAACCGTTAATAAAAAAGCATCCGATACCATATCTAACAAAACAGAACGCACCGAATTGCAAACGGTCGAAATTATAGGCCGTTCGACCAAAAAATATAATAGTGATTATTCTTTTGCAGCAACAAAAACAGCCGCCCTCAACAAAGATATTCCACAATCTATAGCAACGATCACCAAAGAACTAATTGCAGATAAAGGCGCCATTTACCTGGCCGATGCTGTCAAGATGGCCAGTGGTGTTATTCCCGCAAGTTATTACAATCAGTATACGATTCGCGGAATCAGTCAAAACGAAGAAGGCCAGATCATAAACGGCATGCGAACACATCAACATTACTTCTTGCAACCTTTAACGACCAATATTGAACGAGTTGAAGTGATTAAAGGACCTTCGAGTGCTACATTCTCTTCTGTCGATCCGGGTGGAAGCATTAATATGGTTACTAAAAAACCACTGGCTGTTGATCGAAAAGAGATAAGTCTGAGTGCAGGAAGCTTTAGCACTTTGCGCGGAACTTTAGATTTCACTGGCCCATTGAACGAATCAAAAACCCTTTTATACCGTGTAAATGGTGCCTATCAGGAAGCCAAATCGTTTCGGGATCTGGTTCGCAATAAATCGTTTTTGATTTCGCCATCCTTCAGCTACATTCCGAATGAAAAAACAGCCATCAATACCGAATTAATTTTGAGCAACATGACCGGAGTTCTGGATCGCGGACAGCCAATTTTTGGTGCCGTTGCGGGAGTTACAAGTCTAAATAAAACTCCAATTAGCTTAAATTTAGGTGCCCCAAGTGATTTCTATAAATCAAAAGAAATGATTTTGACGACCAATTTCGTTCATAAGTTCAACTCTAAAATAGGTTTTAATGCATCGTACATGAAACAAACCTGGACAGAAGATCTTCAGGAACACAGAACTACAAATGCTTTTGCAGTCGACATGAACAATAAACCTGTCAGTAGTCTGGCCATGATGCAATTTGTACAGCGTCAGCAATATTGGGACGTTGATAACCTGAGTGCTTATTTCAACTTTGATGTAAATACAGGAAAAGTAAAACATAAATTATTGGCAGGTTACGATTTAAACAGCTGGAACAAAACCAAAGGCGGTGGACAAAATGCTGCCAGAGGTTATTTATTGAAAGACGGAACGGTAGCCAGTTCATTTGTTGCTGCCAATGCTGCCAATTATCAAACCATAACAGTCGATGGGGTGGTTTTACCAAAACCAAATGTAAATTATTTTAATCTGAACAATCCCAATTATACCTTAACAAGTCCTGACGATTATACACTCAATGTTCGTACTGCCTTGCCATCTGCATTAACCAGTACCAACGCAATTTATATCCAGGATCAGGTACAATGGGAAAGATTTACCGTTTTACTGGGCTTGCGTCAAGAATGGTTTAAAGACATCACAAACTACAAATCCAACAATGAACTGACTGTTAAAAAGTCGGCTTTACTGCCGCGTATTGGAGTGACTTATGCCGTAAACAATCAAATAAACGTTTACACAACTTATCTTGAAGGTTATCAGCCACAATCGAATACGGTATCTTTGATGCCTCAAACAGGAAGTTTACCAGCCGGAAGTTTGTTTGATCCACTGAAAAGCAACTTGAAAGAAGTTGGACTGAAAGCTACTTTTTTCAACAATTCCGTAAGTTTCAACGCCGCTCTTTATGAAATCAACCAGCGTAATATCCTAATGAATGCCAACGACCCGGCAAATCCTGATTTGCTGGTAACAAGAGGTGCTGAAAGAAGTCGTGGTTTCGAATGTGACGTAGCAGGTTTTATTACGGCCGACTGGCAAATAAACGCTTCGTACAGTTATATTGATGCCGAAATTACCAATGATCGCGATCCTTCGTTAATTGGAGCCCGAAAACAAAATACACCAAAAAACAGCGCCAATTTGTGGACACGCTACAATTTCAACTCTGATTCGGCTCTAAAAGATTTGGGTATTGGTTTCGGAATGCAATATCAAAGCAGCAAAGTGCCTTGGTTTACAAGATCTTTTACACTGCCTGACTTTACTGCTTTTGATGCAGCTTTGTACTACAAACCAAACAAAAGTAATATGCAGATCGCCCTGAATGCGGGTAATTTATTCAATAAAACGTATTGGTTGGGTGCCCAGAATTATCTAAGACTATTTCCCGGAGCACCGCGAAATTTCACTCTTACTGTAACTTACAAATTTTAAACTGTATCATGTCATTACACATCGAAATTTTAATTGCCAGACATCTTAAAAATGCTGTTTTTAAAAATACGGCCGTCTATATCATCACACTCTTTATTGGTATCATACTCCTTTATGCTGCTTTTTCAGGTTGGGAAAATTACAACAACCAAAATCAGACCAGCGAAAAATACCAGCATGAATCACGCGAAGACTGGCTTAACAATCCAGATAAAAACCCGCACCGAATGGCACATTACGGAAATTTTGCCTTTCGAAAAAGTACTCCTTTGAGCGTTTTTGAATTTGGAATGGAACCCTTCTTTGGGAATGCTATATTTCTTGAAGCACACAAACAAAATAGTGCCAATTTTTCTGAAGCGGGATTCTCTAACAGTATGCTCCGTTTTGGAGAAATCAGCATTGCAATGGTTTTACAAATTTTACTGCCTTTACTGATTTTTTTCTTAGGATTTAATGCGGTCGCAGCCGAAAGAGAAAATGGGACTCTAAAACTACTTTTAAGCCAGGGAATTAGCTGGAAACAGCTCTTAACCGGAAAGATAGTAGGAATTGTAAATGTAATCCTGCTGCTTTTTGTTCCTACCATACTAGTCCTTGTACTTCTATGGTTGCTGCTTCAGGATTTTACAATTTCAACAGATGAAACCATCAAAATGCTACTGTTTATTCTGTTTCATTTTATTTACCTGATCTTCTTTTGCGTGATTGCTGTGCTGATTTCTGCTTCAAGCAAAACCTCCAAAAAAGCCTTGATTTCCTTAATCGGAATCTGGCTGGTTCTCACCATTATTTTACCCCGAACTACTCAGGCAATCGGAGCATATCTTTACGAAGCACCCTCAAAAATACAATTCAACAGTGCTATCGAAAAAGACATCCTGAAACAAGGTGACAGTCATAATCCTAACGATTTACATTACAAGGCCATCAAAGATTCCTTGCTGAGCGTTTACAAAGTCGATTCGGTACAAAAACTGCCTTTTAATTATTCGGGGTTTATCATGACCGAAGGAGAGAAAATCAGTTCGAAGATTTACAACCAACACTTAGAAGAGCTGCTAAAAGTTTACGACCAGCAAAATAGCTTCTCCAAAGCCGTTTCATTCCTGAATCCGTACATCGCGATCCGAAACCTGTCAATGGGTCTATCCAATACCGATTATAGTTCGTATGTCGATTTTCAGAAACAGGCGGAGCGTTATCGCTATACTATGGCACAAAAAATGAATGCTTTGCAGGTTAAATACATCAGTAATAAAAAGCCGGGACCAAACGACAAGCCTTTATCCATCAGCAAAGAACACTGGGCTGATCTGGAAGAATTTCATTATGAGCCAAAAGAAGTCCCGGCTATTTTAAAGTCCGAAATACTCTCTGTAGTTTCTATTTTTCTGTGGATTATCCTGCTTTTTGTTCTTATACGAATTGCAGCTAAAAACCTTAAAGCCCTCTAATATGCTAGCATTACTTTTTAAAAATTTCATACGCTCAAAAGGTACCAAAATTGGATTGGTTTTCCTGTTGCTCATCGGATTCATCAGTCTTTTAATTGGAAAGCAATTTCAACAAAAGCAGCAGAATAATATTGTAGAAGCTGCATTATACCAAAAAGAACATATTGCGCGAAATGCCGCTTTTCACAAAGACGAAATGGGACTGCTGCTCTATTATATCAAATTTTCGCTAATCAATAAAACATTGCCTGTTAACAGTCTGGCGATTGGTCAGCGCGATGTAAATCCGTCGATTCAAAGCGTCACGATTCGGGGTTTGGAAGGTCAGAAATACGATGCGGAACTCAATAATCCCAACAATCTGTTGTCCGGGAATATCGATTTTAGTTTTGTACTGATTTACCTTTTTCCACTTTTAATTATTGCATTCTCTTACAATCTGGTTTCGGAAGAAAAAGAAAGCGGAACCTGGAAAATTGTGTCTACGCAAAGTGAAAATACATTTTTATACATTCTGAAGCTGTTTTACATCCGGATCTTAAGTTTAATTGCTTTGTTGACCTTTTTAGTTCTTTTAGCCGTTTTAATCTTAGGGATTCCCTTTGATGCGGCGCTCCTCACCTTTTACATACTGGGTGTTATGTATATTTTGTTTTGGTTTGCTGCCTGCTTTTTTATCGTTTCCCTACAAAAAAACTCCAACTTCAACGCGGTTATTTTACTTACGATCTGGCTGTTTCTAATTGTTATTCTGCCGGCAGTAATCAATACGTATATCGTCAATAAATATCCGATTCCCGAAGCTTTGGAGTTAACGGTAAAGCAACGCAATGCCTATCATGAAAAATGGGATATGGATAAGAAAATTACAATGAATGAATTCTATCAGCATTATCCGCAATTCAAGCGTTATTCTTTGCCAAATACCGAATTCAACTGGCTTTGGTATTATGCCATGCAGCAGGCGGGTGACGACGATTCGGTAGAGCAATCTCAGGAACTGCAATCCAAATTAGAACAGCGCAACAAAGCCAGTCAGTTTATCTCACAGTTCTTTCCTACTTTGCATGCTCAGCTTCAACTGAATGAAATTGCAAAGTCTGATTTAGGAAACCAGCTTTTATTTTTGAAGGAAACCAAACATTTTCATGAAAAAATGAGATTGTATTTTTATCCAAAAATATTTGATAATGCCCCTGTGGTTAAAGAAAACTGGTCAAAATTTAAGGTAGAGACTTTCACAGATCCTACTAAAATTAATTATACGAGAGCTTTTTTGCCTCTACTGTTTTTCAATCTGTTACTAATCGGTTTGGGCTGGATGAATTTCAAAAACAACAGAAAAGAAACCTTTTAAAAAGGATTGTCTCAGTATAAGATAAATTAGGAAGATTATTTTAACACATAGAAACATAGTTCTAAATGCAGGAAAAGGCGTTTCACTTCAAATAAAAACACATAACACTATGCGAAAGAAATGTATTTCTCTTTTGTATGCTCTTTTAAGCATATAAATCTATGTTTCTATGCGTTTAAAAGTTTAGCGTTCAATCATTAAAAAATCTATTCTAACACATAGAAACATAGTTCTAAATGCCGGACAAGGCATTTCACTTCAAATAAAACACATAAACTATGCGAAAGAAATTGATTTCTCTTTTGTATGCTCTTTTAAGCATATAAATCTATGTTTCTTTGTGTTTCATCATTTTAGCGTTCCAACATCGAAATCAATATTTCAATTTACCCTATTTAAAAATTTTAAAAAAGATTCTTTGATTTTAAATTAATATCGTAATATTGCAATATTATATTTTAAATCACATGGGAGCTTCTAAAACAGAACATTTTACCGACAAACAAAATCAGATGGCTACTATCGCCAAAGCACTGGGACATCCGGCGAGAATTGCTATTATTGAGTATTTGCTTAAAGTAAACGAATGTATTTGCGGAGATATTGTAAACGAATTGCCACTTGCACAGCCCACCGTTTCGCAACACCTGAAAGAACTAAAAAACGCTGGACTTATCAAGGGAAACATTGAAGGGAACGCCATCTGTTACTGTATAAACGAAGAAACTTTTGATATTCTAAATACCTATTTTTCCGCTATTATCGCGGTTACAAAAAATCAAAAATGCTGTTAAAGGCTTTTTTTAGCCACCTATATCGCAATATTGCATTATAACTATAAAATAAAAAAAATGAAACTATCAGACATTAAAACCATACTGCCAACCCTTGAAAACGTAGCATTTCAACTGGAAAATGGAACTTTTGTTCCGGAGCATTTTCACGTCACTGAGGTGGGAATGATCACTAAGAATTTTATCGACTGCGGCGGTGTAATTCGTCAGGAAAAAAGTGTAAACTTTCAGCTATGGAATGCAGACGATTATGAACATCGACTAAAACCCGGCAAACTATTGCACATCATTAACCTTTCAGAAGAAAAATTAAACATTGAAGATCTGAATATAGAAGTCGAATACCAGAACGAAACTATAGGCCGATACGATTTAGAGTTTAATGGAAATCATTTTGTATTAAAAAATAAAGTTACAGCCTGTCTGGCACAAGATGCCTGTGGAATTCCGTCACCATCCGGCTTTATCGAATTAAACAAGGACAATACAAACTCCTGTTCCCCTAATTCAGGCTGTTGCTAAGCTATGAGTACTTTCTTTCTTAAATATAAAAAACCAATTATAATCACTACAGCTGTTATTGTACTGCAACTGATTTATGGCTTTGAGCCTAAATTTTGTCTTATCAATATCATTTGGTTACTTGTTTAAAACTATGACAAAAAATATTCTCGTGCTTTGCACAGGAAATAGCTGCCGAAGCCAGATTGCCGAAGGTTATTTGCGCCATTTCCTGGGCAACAAAGCCCATGTTTACAGTGCCGGCATTGAAACTCACGGGGTAAATCCCAGAGCCATTGCCACTATGAAAGAAGACGGAATCGATATTTCAAAGCATACTTCAAATCACATCGACGAGTATCAAAACATTGTTTTTGATGTTGTCCTTACGGTCTGCGATCATGCTAAAGAGCAATGCCCTTTCTTTCCTTCAAACGCATTAAAGTTACATCACAATTTTCCGGACCCTGCCAAAGCAACAGGGACAAAAAAAGAAATTATGCAGGAGTTTCGCACCGTGAGACAAATGATCAAAGAATATTGCAGTGCATTTGCAAAAACGATCAACACCGATTATTAAACACAAACCTATGTCTCTATGTGTTTAAATTTTAGCGTTTCAACATCCTAACTTCTATTCTAACTTCTATTCTAACACATAGAAACATAGTTATAAATGCCGAGCAAGGCGTTTCACTCCAAATAGAGCACAGAACACTATGCGAAAGAAACGTGTTTCTCTTTTTTATCCTCTTTTAGTGATACAATCTATGTTTCTATGTGTTTAAATTTTAGCGTTCCAACATACTAACCTCTATTCTAACACATAGGAATATAGTTCTAAATGCTGAAAAAGACATTCCTTTTCAAATAAAGCACAGAACACTATGTGAAAGAAATCTGTTTCTTTTTGTCCCCTCTTTTAACAATACAATCTATGTTTCTATGTGTTTAAAAAAAATTACCGCTACGCTACTTCTCATCATAATTTGTTATTCCTTCATCGAAGTATAAAATGATACAACGATGAGAATACAGTTGCCCTTTTTTAAATTTGTTTGAAACGAAAAGAAGCTTCTGCCTCTTTGTAAATCTACCTCATCATGAAACTACAACACCTTCAGATTCAAACCAACAATATTCAAGAAACAACAACATTCTATCAAGACGTACTTAATCTTTCAATTCTCGAAAAAGATTCCAACTCAATTAGCATTCAGGCAGGTAAATCGATCTTAAAGTTTATCGAAAATCCGCAATTTGATTCCATCTATCACTTTGCTTTTAATATTCCTCAAAACAAGCTTCAGGAAGCCATTAAATGGGCCACAAACAAACTGGATTTAATTATTATTGAAGACACGAATGTAATTGCCAATTTTGAGACTTGGAATGCCAATGCCATTTATTTTTATGATAACAATGGTAATATACTGGAATTCATTGCCAGATACGATCTCGACAATTCCCAAACGGAATCTTTTAGTTCTAAATCCATACTAAACATTAGTGAAATTGGAATTGTCAACGAACATCCTTTGGATTTAGCAAACCAGTTAGTAACCGAACACGAGTTAGAACTCTTCAGTAAAAATGACAATAACGAGCTCTTTGCTGCCGTTGGAGATGATGAAGGACTGCTCATTATCGTACGTCCGGGTCGAAATTGGTATCCTACGAAAACACCTTCTAAAAGCAATTCAACGGAAGTTAACATAGAAAATAACGGAGCTCAGATTGAATTGAAGTTTTCCTAAAGATTTGTCCGCTCCTCTTCTATTTTTTTTAATTTTATACAAAACTCAAAATCTAAAAAATGCCATTTGTACGAATCAGTTTGCCTAAGAAGCTTTCCTTAGCAACCAAAAACAATATTTCAGAAGCGATTCATCAATCTTTAATAGCAGAATTCCATATTCCAAGTGCTGATTATTTTCATGTAATTGAAGAATTAGAGCAGCATCAGATAAAATATCCTGAAAGTTATCTTGGTGTTTCACATTCTGAAGAAATTGTATATGTTCAGATCACCGCAGGACAAGGTCGTACAGTAGAACAAAAAAGGAAATTATACCACCAAATTGCTACGAGAATTGCCGCAACAACAGAGATTCTAATTAATAATGTGATTATTGTTTTAGTAGAAAATAACGGTTTGGAAAACTGGTCCTTTGGTAACGGAGAAATTCAGGAACCAACACATTTAAAAAAATAAGTTTTTATTGCATAGTCTTTATACCGCTCTGGTCATTCCGGATGCGAATAAAGCAAAAAAACAAAACCGTTTCAGCTTAGGTACTGAAACGGTTTCTTTATCTTAAAATTTCATCTTCTGAATCCTTACGGCATTCAATATGGCCAGTAAAGCTACTCCAACATCAGCAAAAACAGCTTCCCACATGGTTGCCAGTCCGCCAGCACCCAGAATCAGTACAAAAGCTTTTACAACAAAAGCCAAAGTAATATTCTGCCAGACAATTTTCTTGGTTTGTTTCCCAATGTTTATCGCCATAGGAATCTTACTTGGCTTATCGTCTTGAATGACAATATCGGCGGTTTCGATCGTGGCATCACTTCCTAAACCTCCCATCGCAATGCCGACGGTGCTCAAAGCAATTACCGGAGCATCATTTACACCATCGCCCACAAAGGCTACGGTTTCATTTTTAGCTTTAATTTCGTTTAGTTTATTCACTTTATCTTCAGGTAGCAAATCGCCAAAAGCATTTGTAATTCCCAGCGTATTCGCAACAAACTGCACTACATTAGTTTTATCACCACTGAGCATGGTTACTTTAACGCCTAACTCTTTTAGCTTCGTTACAGCCTCTTGGGCATCTGCTTTAATTTCATCGGCAATCGTTAAATAACCTGCAAACTTTTTGTCGTAAGCTATGGCTATCGTCGTGTAAACAACGGCATTGGGGTTAACATCGTAATTGATATTGAATTTATCCATCAATTTGAAATTCCCTACATGCAGTTCCTTTCCGTTTATTGCTGCTTTTAAACCGTGTCCGGAAATCTCTTCTACATTTTTTAGCGTTATTGCGGGGTCAATTGGTCCCACATGATTATGAATCGCTGTCGCAACTGGGTGTGTACTCTGACTTTCCAATGCATTTACGAGTTTTAAAATTTCATCTTTATCAAAACCCTCCTGAAGGATAACTTCCTGAACTTTAAAGACACCCTCGGTCATGGTACCTGTTTTGTCCATCACAACATTCTGAATGGTTGAAATACTGTCTAAAAAGTTACTTCCTTTAAACAGGATTCCGTTTTTACTGGCTGCTCCTATTCCGCCAAAATACCCTAACGGAATACTGATCACCAAGGCGCAAGGACAAGAAATTACCAGAAAAACTAAGGCTCTGTACAACCAGTCACTAAACACATAATCGGACACAAAAAGCATCGGCAACAAGCAAATGGCAATCGCCAGATAGACTACAATGGGCGTATAAATCTTAGCAAATTTTCGAATGAACAATTCTGCAGGAGCTTTTTTAGTAACAGCATTTTGTACCATTTCTAAAATTTTAGACAATTTACTGTCGTTATAAGCTGTAGTTACTTTTACCAGTGCAATGGTGCTTCCGTTAATCATTCCGGCCAAAACAGCTTCTCCTTTTACTTTGGTGTCCGGTTTGCTTTCTCCTGTAAGTGCTGCAGTATTAAAGGAAGCCGAATCGGAAAGTAATTCTCCATCCAGCCCCAGTTTTTCACCCGCTTTCAATTGAACTATTGCACCAATGGCAACATCCGCAGCTTTGACTTTGGTAGAAATGTTGTTTTCCAGTACATTTACCTCATCAGGACGCTGGTCCAATAAGCTTTTAATGTTTGATTTGGCACGACTGACTGCTAATCCCTGAAAGTTCTCTCCAATGGTATAAAACAGCATCACAGCAACGCCTTCCGGATATTCTCCGATGGCAAACGCCCCCAGGGTCGCAATACTCATCAGGAAAAACTCAGAAAACACATCGCCTTTTCTGATGCTTTCGTAGGCTTCTTTTAAAACAGGAAGTCCTACCGGCAAATAAGCGATAACGTACCAGGCAATTCTAACATAACCTGAAAACCAATTTTGTTCAAAATAGTTATCAAATCCAATTCCGATCAGCAGTAAACCAAGAGAAATAATGGCTGGCAAAAACATTTTAAACAAACTACTGTCGCCATTATTACTGTGATCGTGTCCGTCATCATCCGAATGAACTGGTTCGTCATGTGCACAGCTGCAAGACGGTTGGTTTGTTTTTTTCTTTTTAATCTTTTCTTCTTTATGTAGATGTTCCATGAGAAATTTAAAGTTTTAGGTTTCAAAGTTTCAAGTTTAAACTTTGTTTCAATAATGTTCTAAATTTACGGATTTTGTCTTAATAGTTTTTAGGTACCACAAATTAATCTCGCAAAGGCCGAGAAAAGAGATCTAAGATTTTTGATTAACGATTTTTGATTTCGGATTTGGTGTTACTTAAAAATATAATTGTCGACTTTATACGGTTTCAAACATCTGAAATCTTCAATCGTTAATCTTCAATCTAAAATCCAGAAGACTATTCAGGAACGCACTGTTATGCATCACTCCAAAAAACCTCTGAGCCTTTGTCCCTTTGTGCCTCTCAACCATTAAAAAAATCTAATGATCATGTTCTCCTCCACCTTTCATCGCCGAAAGCAAATAAAAAGCTCCTTTGGTTACAATTTTTGCATTCGGGGCAACTTTATCTACAAACTTCACTTCTGTAAAGCCCAGATCTGTCGTACCCGGGATGACCTCAACTGCTCTAAAATGAACCTCTTTTTCATGATTCCCTTCTGCCGGTGTTTTCTTTTCTTCGTGGGCTTCTTCTTCCACATATACAAAGTATTTATCGGCATTTCGAACCACAGCATCCTTTGGTAATGCAGGAACGGTGGTGTTCGTGATGTTGATGTTTGCCGAAACGTACATCCCCGGAATCAGTCCTTTAGCATCAGCCGATTCGATTTTAGCGTGTACTGCAACGGTTTTACTTTCATTAGAAAAAGACTTATTAATACCGAAAATCTTCCCTTTAATTGATTTGTTCGACTGATTGGTTAAAACAAAATCAATGACCTGACCAATCGAAATAGATCCCAGGTCTTTTTCATACACATTCAAATCCAGATGCATCTGACTGTTATCGACCACTTCAAACAAAACAACACCTGTTTGGGCATAAGCGCCTTTTGCGATACTTATTTTCCCTACATAACCGTTTATTGGAGCTACAACTGGTACTAACGAAGTGCTTCCTTTGGTGCTTACATGTAGCGCTTCCAGTTTGTTCTTAGCAGCCTGTGCACGGGCTCTTTCTGCAGCCAATTTTGATTTTACTTCCTGAAATGTTTTCCTTGGATTTACATTTTCATCACTCAGGGTTTTCTGACGGTTGTATTCCAATTGCAGGTATTCAATATTGGCTGTAGCCGAATGGTATTCTTCCTGCATTTCAATTACTTCCAGATTTTGAATGGTCGCCAGTACTTTTCCTTTGTTAACGTACGTTCCTTCCAAAACAAAAATATCCTTAACCGTTCCTCCTATTAAAGTCGAAACTTCTGCTGAATTTTGTGGCGGGACAGTTGTGTAACCATTGGCTTTTATCACTTTATTGAGGTTTCTATTTTCGACTAAACCTGTTTCGATCCCAACCGTTTTATATTGAGATTCGTTTAAAGCAACTTCGTTTTGTGATTTTTCTTCTTCTTTTATTTCTTCTGCTTTCTTTTGACCACACGAAGTTAAAACGATGATAGAGGCTATAAATAATGCCCAACTACCTAGCTTCCTTTGCGATAAAACTGCTGCAAATTTTACTGTTAAATGCTTATATGTCTGTTTCATTTTAATTGTTTTTGATGGTTGGAAATTGCAATTCGATTGCACTTTGATTAAAGTTATGGGTAGCCTCTGTATAT
The DNA here is from genome assembly GCF_902804485.1 of Flavobacterium collinsii. GTDB lineage: Bacteria > Bacteroidota > Bacteroidia > Flavobacteriales > Flavobacteriaceae > Flavobacterium > Flavobacterium collinsii. The sequence goes on from NZ_CADCST010000047.1 coordinate 72,404, forward strand.
TGTTTTTTAATATCAATCGCCTGATTTAAGAAACTGATGTACGACCAGTAACTCAGATCACCATTCGCATAACTTTTCTGGGCAGTACTGATAATCTGATCTGCATACTGCAATCCCTCTTTCTGATAATAGTCCATTGCTTTTTGCTGTTTCTCAAAATTGTTTTGCAATTCTGCTTTTTGCAGATTCAGCGTTAGCCTGTTCTTATCCAAAGCCAGTTGCGACTGGGAAATGCTGACTGCCGAAGCTTTTGCTTTTGCGGTATTCACTCCTCCAAACAACGGAATTTGCAATCCTGCCGTAAATCCCTGAAACAAAGATTCAGTATTGATTGTTTGTGCAAAATAACCCAATCCTACTTTTGGCGTTCGCATCGCTTTGTGCGTATTGGCTTCTTTCTGGTACACCGAAATTTGCTGTTGGTAAAAATCTGTCATTAAAACTTCTGCTTTCGAGTTTCCTTCTTCTTTCACCATAACATACTGCAATGTGGTTTGATCGTCCGGAATGATACTTTGATCCGTCTGAATAAAAAACTGCAACTGCTTTTGGTAAATCGCCAAATCGTATTCTAACTGTGCCTTTTGAGTTTCAATCTCTTTCACTTTGGCTTTGGCGCTAATGACTTCAATATTTCCGCTTTCTCCGGTTTTAAAACGTAGTTCTGCATTCTTCAAAAACTTGGTATAAATCTCATTAAGTTCCGAGTTCAATTTCTGAATCGAAACGCCATACAGATATTGATAATAAGCCAGGGTTACTGCCTTTTCTACTTCATAAGAAGATAAGGCTTTTCGTTTTTCTGCCAGCTTTGCCAGTTCTTCCTGTAGCTGTCGATTGGCTTTTGTGATATTTCCCAACGGAAAAAACTGCTGAATCGAAACATTATGGTCGTAATCTGCACTATTGAACTGCCCTCCCTGGTATTGTACCTGAAGCGGATCTGGCTGAAATGCCGTCTTTTTTAAAATCGTTTGTTTCTCGATTTCCTTATCGGCAATCTTTAAATCGATATTATTTGATTTTGCCAGTTCGATTGCTTTCTCAAGACTTATTTTTTCCTGCGCTGTTGCGAATGTGGTTGCGAACAAGAGTGCAAGTACCAGCTTTTTTGCCTTCAAAGCGCGCAATGCTTCTTTCGCAAGCTGCACAAAGGGGGTTTTATTATTATATATGGTATTCATTTTTTTCTTTTTTAATTCTTATTGTTCTCCTTGTAAATCTTCCTGCTCTTTGCGGTCAAATTTCTTCTCCAATAACAAATACAGAATTGGTAAAACGATTAAAGTCAATAAAGTTGCTGAAACTAATCCTCCAATTACAACGGTTGCCAAAGGCTTTTGTACCTCTGCTCCACCGCTTGTTGACAATGCCATTGGTAAAAACCCTAATGAAGCAACAGCTGCGGTCATTAAAACCGGACGTAATCGGGTTTTGGTACCAATTAAAACTCTTTGTAGGGGATCAAGAACTCCCTCGGTTTTGAGCTGATTGAAATACGAAATCAATACAATTCCGTTTAAAACTGCAATACCAAACAAGGCAATAAAACCAATACCGGCCGAAATACTAAATGGCATTCCACGCATCCACAGTGCAAAGACTCCACCAATTGCCGACAATGGAATGGCTGTAAAAATCAATCCGGCCTGTTTGAAACTTTTAAAAGTAAAATAAAGCAGCACCAGTATTAATCCTAATGCAATTGGAAGCGCTACCGAAAGTCGTTTAGTGGCTTCAATTAAATTTTCGAACTGACCGCCATAGGTTACATAATATCCTGCCGGAAGTTTATAGTCCTTATCCAGCTTTTGCTGAATTTCCTCTACCACACTTTTTATGTCACGGCCACGAACGTTTAATCCAACCGTAATTCTACGTTTTCCGTTTTCACGAATTACCTGCACAGGACCTTGTTCGTACTCCACTGTAGCAACTTGCGAAAGCGGCACCTGTTGTCCGTTAGGCAGCGGAATAAACAAATTGCTCACGTCTGTAATATCCGCGCGATTGTTTTCAGTCATGCGCACTACTACATCAAACCTTTTGCTTTCGTCGTAGATTTTTCCGGCACTTTCACCGGCAAAAGACGAACGTATAATCTGATTGATATCGGAAATATTCAATCCGTATAAAGCGATCTTATTGTAATCGTATTTCACTGTGATTTGTGGTAAACCTGTTACTTTATCGGCTTTTAGATCGCCAATTCCTTCAATACTCTTGATTTTAGAGATTAACTCTGTAGCTTTAGCATCCAGGATCTCCAGATCGTCTCCAAAAATCTTAATCGCAATATCACTACGACTTCCGGTCATTAATTCATTAAATCGCATCTGAATAGGCTGAGAGATCTCAATGTTGGCTCCCGGGATAACTTCCATTTCTGCCTTCATGGCATTTGCTAAATCTTCCCAATTATCATACTTTCCTTTCCATTCTTTCTTATCCTTCAAAACAATAATCAAATCACCACTCTCAATAGGCATTGGATCGGTTGGAATTTCCCCGCTACCGATTTTGGTTACGATTGTTTTGATCTCCGGGAATTTGGCTTTTAAGATCTGTTCGTATTTAGTCGTTGTTTCTACCATTTGTGTAAGCGAACTTCCCGTCATAATGGTAGCGTTTATAGCCAAATCACCTTCTTCGATGGTAGGAATAAATTCTCCTCCCATTGAATTAAAAATGACTAATCCTAGTGCAAATAAACCCAGTGATACTCCTAAAACTATCTTTTTAAACTGTAATGCTTTTTTCAAAAAAGGTGTGTAAACCGATTCCAGCCAGGCCATCATTCTGTCGCTGAAATTTTCTTTGTGTTCTGTACTTTTAGATAAAAATAAAGCACTCATCATAGGCACATACGTCAAAGAAAGTATAAAGGCTCCGGCAACGGCAAACCCTACTGTCATTGCCATAGGCTTGAACATCTTACCCTCTGTTCCTACTAAAGCCAGAATAGGCAGGTACACGATCAGGATAATAATTTCTCCAAAAGCGGCACTATTCCTTATTTTGGAAGCCGAATTGTAAACTTCAGCATCCATTTCGTTTTGCGATAGTTCTTTTTTACGTTTGAGTTTCTGCAAGTGATGCATCGTGGCTTCAACAATAATAACAGCTCCGTCCACGATGATTCCAAAGTCGATCGCACCAAGGCTCATTAAATTCCCGCTTACGCCAAAGGCATTCATTAAAATAATGGCAAAAAGCATGGCCAGTGGGATTACAGAAGCTACAATTAAACCTGCACGAAGATTCCCTAGAAATAAGATCAGTACAAAAATAACGATCAAAGCTCCTTCCAATAAGTTTTTTGTAACTGTTCCAATAGCATTATCGACCAATTTCCCTCTATCGATGAAAGCTTCGGCAACGACACCTTCCGGCAAACTTTTATTGATCTGAACCATTCTTTCATGGATTCTATTAACTACTGCACTGGAATTTTCTCCTTTTAGCATCAAAACCATTCCGGAAACAATTTCACCTTTTCCGTCTTTCGTTGAAGCTCCGTAACGTAAGGCAACACCTTCACGAACTTCGGCCACATCACGAACCAGAACGGGAGAACCATTTCGGTTTTTTACTACCACGTTTCCTAGGTCTTTCGTTCCCTTTGCCATACCAACACCTCGGATGAAGTACGCAAACTGGTCTTTTTCGATATAAGCACCACCCGTATTTTGATTGTTTTTTTCGAGTGCGTCAAAAATTTCTGTAATCGTAACTCCAAGGCTATTTAGCGTATTTGGATTTACAGCAATTTCATATTGCTTCAGTTTCCCTCCCCAGGTACTTACATCGGCTACGCCTTTGAGACCTTGTAATTGCGGAATGATGATCCAATCCTGAATGGTACGCAGCTTTATCGCATCGTATTTATCTTCATAGCCTTTTTTGGCATAAACGTCGTATTGGTAAATTTCCCCTAAACCGGTGCTGATAGGTGCCAGCTCGGGCGAACCCGCATAGGCAGGAATATTTTCCTCGGCTTGTTTGAGTCGTTGAAATATTTGTTCTCTGGCCCAGTAGATATCAACATCGTCCTCAAAAACTACGGTAACCACCGATAATCCGAAACGCGAGATACTGCGGAGTTCTATGATATCCGGAACGGTCTTTACAGCCTGTTCTAATGGATACGTAATTAATTGTTCGACTTCCTGACTTGCCAAAGTAGGTGCTGTAGTAATGATCTGCACCTGATTATTAGTTACATCAGGTAGAGCATCTAACGGCAATTGTTTGAGTGAATAGCTTCCCCAAGCTATTAATACAAGGGTAAATAATAGTATAACGAATTTATTCTTTATACTAAACTGTATGATTTTATCTAACATTTTAATGGTATAATGACGTGAGAAATGAGACAAAGTATTGCCTATTTTACTGTTGCGGAATAATCGCAACGCTCTTACCCGAATCCCGATTCGTCGGGGCGGGCATCATTATGCTATTTGAGGGGGTTGCCAAATGCTTCCGTAGAAATTGGAAGCAAAAACAGAAATGTAATTGGGTAACGGACTTGTGATAATAGAATGCGCAACAGGGAAATCAAAACTTAAAAAAGTCTGATAACTTAAAACCTGAGCACCACAACAATTGCACGCACAGAAGGGCGAACATAAATCGTTGTCTTTATCGTGTGAGTGATTTGCTTCAGAAGAAAACTGAGCAGTTTTGTGTGCAGCACTGTTTATTTCCATATCTGCACAGGGCATATTGGAAAGTGCCAGTAAATAAATCGATAATATGATTGTTATCCATTTCACATTGCAAAAATAGTATTTATTTCGATTCCAAAATCTAAATAATTGAATTTGATGTTTCTAAAAAAGATAAATGAGTCAGAAAAAACAGCAAAAATCTACCTTTTTTCAAAACATACTTTCTTAAAAAATAATATCGGTGATAAGAAATTTTAGTTAACCTTAACAATAATTAACTTTTTTTTCAGATTCATTATTCCATAACAAAAACAAACTATCTACCTGTAAAACAAAAACATACATACTTAATTTCTTAAAAAAAATACTAGCTCTTAATTTATTTGATGCCATTTTATTAATTAACAATAATAAACACGAAAATTAAGGAGAAATAAATACTAGTACCAGTCTCTTTCTTACTTTTAAATATCTAAATTTTCTTATAAATATACAGCGATAAAATTGTGGGAGGAAAAAATTAACTATTAAAAGAAAGTCTAAATGCATACAATACATAGTTGTGCCTAATAGCCAAACTATCTATTGGAAAAGGAAAAACAGCACAAAAAAGAGCCGCAAAAAAAACAGAACTGAATAAAATTATTCTTCCCGAAGATGAAGAACCAAAACCCAAAAAATAATCACCTGACTCCTCAATTTATGCTTTTTTTTGTTTTTAAAGCATACTGCACGAAAAACGAATACCACCAACCTTTACTAAACTAATTTTTAAAACATTAGATCCCTTATTTTAACTCTTGCTTTATCCACAAAACAGAAATCGTACAGCGAACCCAATTGGTCTAAATTTGAACCAGTAACATGAACTTAAATAAAGTACAATCGCAAAATTCTAAATTCAATTTTATTTAAAATCAGTTACAAAAAAAACACTTCAAAATAAAAACATAATAAACTAATTTAAAATAAATTAGACACTTTATATAAAGTAATAACTTAAAACAAAATTCAAACAAAAAAATCACTTTTTAAATAGTTCAGCTGATGATATCAAGGCAAATTCTAACGTTAAAACCACAATAATTTTCCCTCTAAAAAACTAAATAATTTGAAAGTGTACTTTTCATCTAAAAACAACGATAAAATCGAAGATTAGCCTTTTACATGCTTTTTTTGACAAACACACTTTTTGAGGGACATTTTTCTCTGAAATTTAAAATTTAGCCCCGTTTTTCTATATTTTTTAAAAACAATATCGTCTTCTAAAACCTACAGAAGTTTTATTTTAGATAACAACAGATAAAACGCTGGAAATAAAAACACAACAACAACCAACAAGACAATGTGTCAGGCTTAAAATCAATCTTTTTGCGCAATATTTTGCCACCGATATGTAATCCCTCCGGGATATTTTATCTTGCATTAATCAACTACCAATATGTAATCTCTCCGAGATATTTTTGCTGTTAGTAAAATGCCGACGCATTTACTGACGAAACTTTAGTGGGATACTCCGCTAGATATAAGATATCGGTACCTCTCACACCCATCCACTTCTTTTGCAGTGAATAAAATATCGACGCACTCAGAAATGAAACCTTAGCGTAATACTCCGCCAGGAGTAAGATATCGGTAACAAAAAAAAACTCTTAAGGGAATTAATTCCCTTAAGAGTTTCTTTTACCATAAAGATCCAGAGATACAAACACAAAAAGAAAACCTTTGCAACTCTGCCCCTTTGCCTCTTTGCCCCTATAAAGAAGCCATATCAATTACAAAACGGTACTTAATATCCCCTTTTAGCAATCTTTCATAGGCATCATTTACTTCATTCACACCAATCAGTTCAATATCAGCAGTAATATTATGTTCAGCGCAAAAATCAAGCATTTCCTGAGTTTCTTTGATTCCGCCAATTGCAGAACCCGCAAAGCTTCTTCTTCCTAAAATAAGACTGAACGAAGTTACCGGAAGAGGCTCCATTGGCGCACCAACCAGAGTCAAAGTCCCATCAACTTTTAGCAAATTAAGATATTCGTCGATATTATGCTCTGCCGATACACAATCAAGAATAAAATTCAGACTTTTAGCATGTTGCGCCATTTGTTCCGGATCTGTAGACAGCACTACCTCATCTGCGCCCAGACGTTTTGCATCTTCAGTTTTAGACAATGAAGTTGTAAAAACCACAACATGTGCCCCCATAGCTTTCGCTAATTTGATTCCCATATGTCCCAAACCACCAATACCAACGATCCCTACTTTCTGTCCGGGACCAACATTCCAGTGTTTTAATGGTGAATACGTTGTGATACCGGCACAAAGTAAGGGAGCAACTCCCGCAAGATCTAATTTATCAGAAATATGCAGTACATAATTTTCATCCACCACTATACTTTGAGAATATCCTCCAAACGTCTGTCCGCCTAAATGAGTATCCGGAGAATTAAAGGTTAAAGTGCTGCCGGCATCACAAAATTGCTCTAAATCGCCTTTGCAATGCTCACATTCTCTGCAAGAGTCAACCATACAACCTACTCCGACTAAGTCGCCAACCTTGAAGTTTTTTACATGATCTCCTACTTTTGTAACTCTTCCCACGATCTCATGACCCGGAACTATTGGATAAATTGTGCCATGCCATTCGTTTCTCGCCGAATGCAAATCCGAATGACAAATTCCACAGTATAGAATTTCTATTTCAACATCATGAGCCAATACCGCTCTGCGTTGAATGTCTAAGGTTTGCAACAGCGCGTCTGCAGCCTCTGTACCAAAGGCTTTTATGTTTTTTACTTCCATTTTTTATTGTTTTTTTTTAGTTTTATTTGTTTCAGGTTTTATTTGTTTCAAGTTTCACATAATCAAAACACAGCTCTTCCCATTGAGAATTTTCTAATTATCTAATTAAATCACTTCCCGTAACTGTAATACTCCTCATCGGTTACACTATCGAGCCAGATTCCGGTTCCTTTATCAATTTCAGTGATAATGGCAATGTGAGAAAACGAACTAAAGGGTGTCGCCCCGTACCAATGTTCGATTCCGGGCAGAATCGTAACCACTTCATCTTTATGAAGCAATCGAACCACCTTGCCTTTTTCCTGAAAATAACCAATTCCGTTTGTAGCAATAAATAACTGCAGCGTTGGATTAACATGCCAATTACATCTCGATCCGGGTTCAAAAGAAACCTCTTTAATAACCGTATTATCAGGATGAATGTTGCTGGTTTGTTTTTTATACGAAACATCGCCAGTCATATAAGTATTGGGGACTTTCCCCTCTTCAATAACAGAAGTATAAAGTGTTGACATAAAAATTGTGTTTTTTGAGATTGATTTATTAATTAACATGATCCGACAAAAGCCGCTCCCTTGAATTGCAGAACAACGCAACACTTGCACCTAAAATCATTTAAAGCTGTTGTACTGTTCATCAGTGACCGGTTCAAGCCAGTCTACAATGCCTTTTTCAATATTGGTACTAATTGCGATATGAGTAAATTCAACGTCCGGAGAAGCTCCATGCCAATGTTTTATTCCTGGCTGAATATTCACAACATCTCCCTCCTGTAGCAATTGAATTGATTTTCCTTCTTCCTGATAAAAGCCTTTTCCTTGGGTGACGATCAAAATTTGTCCACCAGGATGCGTATGCCAATTATTGCGGGCTCCGGCTTCAAAAACCACGTTACCAACCGCAGTATTCAAAACCGGATCACTTAGAACCAGCATTCTAACCCACACTTTCCCTGTAAAGTAATCCGCTGAAGCTAAATCTCCTTTAGGAAAAATGGTTTTAACAAATTGATTTTCTGAAGTATTCATAATTATTTGTTTTTTACCACCAGTTTAAACTAAATCATGAAAGCGGGAATGTGCTTTGTGAAGTATTATTTAGCTTATCGAAAACTGATTAATGATTAATACTAATTATTTCAATGCAAATTTACAGTGGCAAAGACGCAGAGCGATAACAATAATCAAACAAAAAATTAAGAATATGAAACAATTTACACTCTAAGTGATTTTGGAATTGTTCCTGTAATTCTTTTAAAGTAGTTATTAAAATAGCTTGGATATTCAAATCCCAGAGAATATCCGATATCCGAAATACTCCAATCTGTATGCTGCAACAAAGCTTTGGCCTCACCAACAATTCGCTCTGAAATATGAGTCGTTGTAGGTTTTCCGGTAATTTCTTTCACTGAACGATTCAAATGATTCACATGAACAGCCAAACTCTGCGCATAATCCTGAGGTGTTTTTAGCGCTAATGGTTCATTTTTGGTTTCTATTGGAAACTGTCTTTCCAACAACTCTAAAAATAACGAAGTAATTCTGGAAGAAGCATTTCTCGGTTTAAAGAAATTCTCAGAAGGCTGCATTTTCATAGATTCATGCAAAATCAAATTGATATAATTGCGTATTAAATCATCTTTGAAAATATAATCTGTCTCTTGTTCTTCGATCATCTTCTGAAATAAAGAATCTATAAACAGCTTTTGATCAACTGATAACGAAAAAATAGGCGTACCTCCAATTTTAAAAAGTGGCGATTCGTGAAGGCTTTCTGAACGGTCTTTTACCTTCAGAAAATCTTCGGTAAAAACACAAGCATACCCTTCATAAGAAGGCGAAATGATTTCCCAAGAGTATGGAATATGTGGATTTCCGAAAAACAATATCGTTCCGTCCGTTTCGATTCCCCTGTCTGCATAATGAATAAAACTTTTGCTGGTATTGATGCAAATCTTATAAAAGTCCCTGCGGTTGTAAGTTGGAATCTTACTCACATCTCCATTTACTTCATATACTTTAAAACCTTTTAGCTTTAAATCACTAATACCAAGTTCTGAACCCTGTTCTTCTAGTTGCTCTTTCATGTTACAAAGTTATGAAAATCAAACAAACAATATTGAAGTTGTTTTTTTGTTTCTGGTTTCAAGTTCCAAGTTTCAGGTTTCAGGTTTCAGGTTGAAACCAGTTTTGTGGTGAAATTGCTAAAGTTCAATTTTGTTGACCCGCTGCTTAAAAAAACGGCTGTTTCTTATTTCATAATCAAATCTCAACCATCAGGCATTTATTTTTCATAAAAAAAGCTTGTTATTTTATACCAATCGGTATATATTTGTGTTTTTATTTTCAATTCTCATGAGTAAAGCCGAAAGAACCAAACAATTTATTATAGAGGAAACCGCTCCCATTTTCAATATGAAAGGGTACAGCGGCACTTCTATGAGTGATATTACCGAAGCAACGGGGCTTACAAAAGGGAGCATTTACGGTAACTTTGAAAACAAAGACGAGGTAGCCCTGGCCGCTTTTAAATTCAATGTAAAAAAACTTCAGGATACTTTTACACAGGAAATCGAAAAGCAAATCACTTTTAAAGACAAATTACTTGTTTATCCAAGACTCTACTCCGATTATTATGAGTTAAGAATCACTCAGGGTGGATGCCCTATCATCAATACTGCCACCGAAGCTGACGATACGCACCCGGTGCTTAAAAAAAAGGTTGAAAGTATAATTATTGCATGGAAAGAAAAATTGGTCTATTTTATCAAACAGGGTATTGCGGCTGGAGAATTTAAAGCCGAATCAATAGATCCGGAAAAAACCGCTCTAACCATCATTGCTATTATCGAGGGTGCCGTTATGATTTCTAAAATAACGGGCGACCTGTCTAATTTATCCACTATTATGCTTTCACTAAAAAAGATAATCGATGACTTAGAATAAAGTCAATAAAACAACATCCTTTTTTTTAATTAAAAATATACCGATTGGTATAAAATATTTTTCTATGACACCATTAAACCGTAAACTGCTTATTCTGACCGTCATATTAGCTGCCATTATGGAACTAATCGACATATCGATTGTAAATGTTGCACTTTCTCACATGAGCGGAAATCTGGGCGCTACACTTGAAGACACCTCGTGGGTGATTACGGCTTATGCCATTGCCAATGTAATTATAATACCCATTACGAGCTTTCTAAGCGCCAATCTCGGTCGACGCAATTATTATATTGGTTCTGTTGTTTTGTTTACGTTCTGCTCTTTTATGTGCGGGCATTCGTCTAACATCTGGATGCTCGTCTTTTTCAGATTCTTTCAGGGAATTGGAGGCGGCGCCTTATTATCCATCTCACAAGTTGTGGTTTTCGAACTTTTCCCCAAAGACAAACAATCGACAGCCGGAGCTCTATTTGGAGCCGGAATTTTCATCGGTCCCACTATCGGCCCTACATTGGGCGGTTATATAACCGAAAATTACGATTGGCCCTGGATTTTCCTCATCAATGTTCCGATTGGAATTCTCGTAATGATCTCCTGTTACTTTTTGTTGCAGGAACCTCCTGTAAAACCAGAAATTACTAAGGTCGACTGGACTGGTATCGCTTTACTTGCCATAGGAGTTGGTACTTTACAAACAGTTCTCGAAAGAGGCGAAGTCGAAGATTGGTTTGAAACCCGCTACATCGTCGTTCTTACTATTATTGCCGTCACAAGTCTGCTATTTTTTATTTATTGGGAACTTACGATCGAAAAGCCTGTAGTAAATCTTCGGGTACTCAAAAGTAAATCTTTAAGTATTGCTGCAGTCCTAACTTTTGTAACCGGATTTGGTATGTTTATTTCCATCTATATCAGTCCGGTTGTCGCACAGCGTTTATTGAGTTTTTCCCCTTACCAAACCGGATTGCTTCTATTGCCAGGGGCACTTTTTGCCTTACTGGCCTTAAAAATGTGCGGAACCTTACTGCAAAAAGGCGTTTCGCCGGTACTTATTATCGCAGCCGGATTTCTTTTGTTTATTTATTTCAACTGGAGAATGTCCGGAATGACTTTAAATACCAGTGCTGCTGAAGTAGCAACTTCCCTAATTTTTCGTGCGTTGGGCATGGCTTTACTTACGGTTCCACTTACCATGCTGGCCGTCTCCTCTTTAGAAGACAAAGATGTTGGTCAGGGCGCCGCTTTGAATAATATGATGCGGCAACTGGGCGGTTCCTTTGGTGTTTCGATTATCAATACGTATGTCGTACATCGATTTGCAGCACACCGAAACGAACTAATTTCGACTGTTACCCCAGACAACACTATTGCAATGGACCGGATAAATGCCTACATCAGGTATTTTCAAAGCAAAGGTTTTGCTTATAACGAAGCTAAGTTTAAAGCACTCAGACTTATGGAAAATGTCGTTTTAAGACAATCTTCTTTATTGAGCTATCGAGATGCTTTTTTTCTTGTTGGATTGTTTTTTGTGATAACCCTGCCCTTACTTTTGTTTGTAATGAATAAATCGAAAAAGAGAAAAACCGACCTCATTCTCTCCGATCATTAGGCAGAGCTTTCTTTCTGATAAACAAGCCGATAAAATCATTCTATAAAATTTAGAATCATTCTATTGCCTCTCTTTTAACAAATCACTTTGTTTTGGTGTAATTTTATATTGAAATTAACCTTAAAGTAAAACACAGCTAATAATATGAGTGTTATTAAAGATGAAAATAAGCTTATTAGCACCATTAAACGCGTTGATCAGAAAATCGACAAACTTAATGACCAAAAGATCATTGCGTTTTTTGAAGCCCTTGGACTGACAGAAAGAGCAGATGTGCCTAAAAATTTTCTGGAATGGGAGACAATTCTTATCGTTGTCCCGGATCGACATATTTCTCACGAATTAAAGTATTACAAATACTCTATCGCGAGGCTTTCATTTGTAACCAATCCAAATGCCACTGAAATTCATGCTTTTGATTTTAATGAATGGAAAAAAGTCACTCAGAATAAAACACAATTTCAAATTAGAGAATTTCTAAAAAACAATTTTGGCGGTGTTCGAAATCATGCAGACAGATTGAATTAAGTTCATTTCAGCTTCAGGCCATCATCTAAATAATAAAACCTTTGTCAAAATACAGAATTGACAAAGGTTTTATTTTTAAAGTTCTATCTGTTTTGGAAATATTGCTCTGAAAGAGCTTCAGCAACAGGATGGTGTGCAGCACCATCAATAACGATAACAAATATCGGTTACGCCCTGAAAGGGCATAAGCTTACGCGCAAAAAGTTGGTCTTATATCATTTTGAATTATATTTTACAAAAGAGCGGTTTGTTCTTTATTGAAAATTATAATATATAGTTTGCTTTTGCCCTTTCAGGGCAATTCTGCACCTTAATCCAATTCATAGTGCTGCGCACGATGCTGTTTCTTTTGAGCTCTCAGCCCTTTCTTCCTAACTTTTGTTCTTGATTAGTTCTATCACCAATCTCTTTTAATTTCAAAAATCCTGAGAAACTTTTTCTCTAATTTCTTCCGTTTTCTTTCTTCTTTCCATCTGGAATAGAAAATAGTAATAAGTAAGAACAAATTCACAATACTAGAAGCTCTCCTAAGCCCTTTTGCAAATAGAACAAAAAACAAGTTAATTACAATTATAGCAACTATAGGTGAATATTTCACCCAGAACAATTGAATTTTACTATTTGGCTCAATCGTATAATCTACTTTAAGTCTGTTATCAACATTTTTGTAGCTTCCTTTTACAACATAACAAGTGGGAGATGTTGCCGAATTTATGGTCAAACGAAAATTTTTATCATCAAAAAGACCGTAAAAAGGCTTTAATTCGCCAAATCTCGGAAATATTCTCAAGTGACTGAATTTTATTTTCAAAGAACCAATTTCGGTATTGTTTTTTAATCTTGCCCTAAATTCAGCTATACTTAATTTCGATTCCATTCAATCCATTTTATATTCTTTCCGCATACACTCTTTCTCAAAACAATACTATTCTCAAAGCTTTTATTTTTACTGAGCAGTAAGCAAACTTTTCAGCATTTCATTCAACGCATTTCCATGAATGTTTTTGGCCAGTATGATTCCGTTTTTATCAATCAGAAAGTTTAAAGGGACCGACTGAAGCATGTAATCGCTTGCAGCAGGGGAATTCCAGTACTTTAAGTCACTCACTTGTGTCCAGGTCAATTTTTGCTTTGCAATGGCTCCTAACCAAAGCGCTTTTTTCGTGTCCATTGAAACGCCGTAAATAGAAAACTTTCCGGAATAGGTGTTGTACAACTTTAGCAATTCGGGCTGCTCTTTAATACAGGGACCGCACCACGATGCCCAAAAGTCGACCAAAACAAGCTCTCCTCTTAAAGAAGAAAGTACAATGTTATTTCCTTTTGTATCCGGTAAATCAATTTCGGGAGCAATGTCGCCAATATCAGTCCCTATAACCTGAGCTTTCGAACTCATGACAACACAGCATAGGAAACCTAAAATAAGTAGTATTTTTTTCATAATCATTATGGATAAATTTGGGGTTATTATCTTTAAATAGTCTCTCAAAAACCGAAGAATCACAGAATATTTCCTTTTAAAAATTCTGCAACCTGAGCCAAGAAAGTAAAAACAAATATAAATACTTCTGCTACAAATTATCTCCCCTGCTCTTAAAATTATACTAAATAACTTTCTTTAAATTGGTATATCGGGAAAAGTCGATATATTTGCCTTATGGAATCTATAGAAATCTTTAAAGCATTGTCAAACAAGTCCAGATTACAAATGTTGGAATGGTTAAAAGAACCCGAAATTAACTTTCCGGATCAGCTCCAACATTCAGGATTTGAACATGGAGTTTGCGTAGGCCAGATACAGGCCAAAGCCGGACTTACGCAATCCACAGTATCCGAATACCTGTCTATTTTACAACGCGCCGGATTTATCGAGGCAAAGCGCGTTGGACAATGGACTTATTATAAACGCAACGAAGGTGCCTTTGAAGCACTTAGTAAATTAATTCAATCTAATTTGTAAATTACTATGAGTACAAACAACCTGTTTTCGCCATTTAACTTAAAAACGTTAAATCTTAAAAACCGAATCGTAATGGCGCCTATGACGCGCTCATTTTCTCCAAACGGAGTTCCAACTGACGAAGTGGCTTCTTACTACCAAAAAAGAGCTGAAGGTGAAGTTGGTTTAATATTATCCGAAGGAACTGTTATTGACAGACCTTCGTCTTCAAACGACGCAAATGTTCCTCATTTTTATGGCAATGAAGCCTTAAACGGATGGAAAAAAGTAATTGAAGACGTTCATACGGCCGGTGGTCAGATGGGGCCGCAAATCTGGCATATGGGAATTATGGACAATCATCATTCAGGCTGGGTTCCACCAGTACCTTTTGAAGGACCGTCAGGCTTAAACCGACCTGATTTTAGCAACGGAAACACTATGTCGGAAAAGGATATTGAAGATACGATTATTGCTTTTGGAAAAGCAGCTGCCGATGCCAAAAGATTAGGCTTTGATACCATAGAAATTCATGGCGCACACGGTTATTTAATTGACCAGTTCTTTAGAGCCGAAACCAATTTACGTACTGATCTTTACGGTGGAAAAACATTACCGGAACGCAGCCGCTTTGCTATTGAAGTCGTAAAAGAAATCAGAAGACAAGTAGGCAACGATTTTGCCGTTATTATGAGATTTTCTCAGTTTAAACCTTCTGATTACAATTATAAACTGGCTAAAAATCCACAGGAATTAGAGGCCTGGTTAAACCCTATCGTTGATGCAGGAGTAGATATTTTACACTGTTCTCAACGTCGTTTCTGGGAACCTGAATTTGAAGAATCTGATTTGAATTTTGCAGGCTGGGCTAAAAAAGTTACCGGAGCACCAACTATTACAGTAGGTTCTGTGGGACTTTCAAGCGATTTCTTTGGCGCTTTTGCAGGAGAAAGTTCTGAACCAACTTCTTTAGAAGAATTAAACAGACGTTTCGACAGAGGAGATTTTGATTTGGTTGCAGTAGGAAGACCTCTTTTATCTGACCCTAAATGGGTTGCAAAAATAAAAGCAGGTCATACGGATCAATTAAAAGGTTTTAGCAAAGAAGCTTTAGGACAATTGGTTTTAGAGTAATTTTAGGGACAAAGGTTCAAAGGGACAAAGTTGCAAAGGTTTTACCTCTTTATCACTTTGAACTTCTTTTTAAAAACTCTTATAAATAAAAAAGGGATGAAAACAGTACTGTTTTCATCCCTTTTTTGATTTAGTTCAAAGGTTTTACCTCTGTCCCTTTGAACCTTTGCCCCTTTGAACCTCCTCTTAAGAAACTTTTCTTTTTTGAAACTTATTCTGAAGCCAGTTGCGAACAGGTTCGTCATAAAATTTCAGACACAGGTAAGCTATTGCAATGCTCGAAATTAAAACACCTATTCCGACCACATAACCATCCTTTAACGGGATTTTATTTTCGAACACCCACGCCATATAGCAATAAATCAGCGGATAGTGTATAATGTAAATTGGATACGAAATATCCCCTAAAGCTTTACAGATTTTAAGCGAAAGTGGATTTTTGATCTCCCCTCCTGCTCCTATAGCCACGATTAACGGAAACAGCAAAATGATACAAACTGACTCATACAAGCCATTCATCCACAAACTGTTTTCATCACCAAGCCTCGGGATGCTAAAAATAACTATAATCAAAACGCTGCAAACCCAAAAGGCACCTTTGATATGAATCAGTTTTCCCAAACGGGAAAGTAAAACTCCGGCAAAGAAAGGATACAGCAAACGGGTAAATCCAACATATAATTCCTGCATCGTTAGGGACCAACCGCCAATAACATCCCCTTTAGGGCCAAAAACGGTATAATGAATAATCATTCCGGCAAAAATCAATACCAAAAAACCCAGCACTTTATTTGAAAATTTACGAAAGAATAGCGCATACAGGATATTGGCAATATATTCGAAGAAAAGAGACCATGCCGGCCCGTTAAGCGGAAATGTTTCGCCCCAGCCTCTAATTTCCATTGATGGCGGAAGTGGTATCAGTACAAAACCGGCCAGCATCACCAAAATTACTTTCCAGACTGGCATAGTCGCAATTTGAGGAAAAGCGACATTCGAGGCCTGAAGGTAATACAGCAGTGCTCCAATGACCATTCCCATAATAACCATGGGCTGTAAACGGATTAAACGTCGTTTGTAAAATTCCCATTGTGACATTTTCTCCCAGCGATCGTCGTAGGCATACGCTACCACGAATCCTGATAAAAGAAAAAAGAAATCGACAGCCAGATAACCATGATTCATAAGCTGTTTAAATCGGCTTCCTTCATTAAAAGCTTCGAAGGCGTGAAAAATAACGACTAAAATTGCAGCTACCCCACGTAAGCCGTCTAAAATTTCATAATGTTTTTTGGGTTTAATTTCGATTGAACTTGAATTCATAAAATAGTTTTGGTTGTTAAAAGGTTAGATAATTTTTTGGTGGAAGCTAAAATAACGATATTTCCCTAACAGGCTGGCGGATTGAAGCTTGTAATCCTAAAGAAAGTCTGGTTATTTGTTACAATAATTACAGTAAATCCTAATAGGATAAGAAAAATCCTTTCTTCATTCATTTCCAGCTGAAATTTGGAATTTGAATTCTTAGAAAATTGGTTTTTAGCTTTACTATTCCTGGTTCTTCTTAAGCCATTCCAGTCTGCGTTGGTCCGGTAAATGGGTTACTTTAAAATTTTCGAATTTGGCTTCAAAACCTTTTCCATCAGGTGATGCAGCCATCAGTCCTACCATAACCGGAGTATTGTCCTGCAAGGGCGCATTTCGGGTCAAAATATAGTTTTTATCATCATATGAAAAGAAGACTTCGACGGCGTCCACTCTTCTCACCACTTTTATCCATACAAATGGTGGTGCTTTTTCTAAAGTGGTTACACTCCAATCGCTTTTATCGTGTGTGACAACGGTGCTTATATTAAATTTTCCATCCACGAATTCAACTCCGGTTTTGATGTAATTTTTTTCATCTATACGAAGCATGAGTCCCATTTGATCAAAGCGGGCGATATAATTACCGGTTAACTTTACTTTGGCTTCAAACTCTCCGCCGTAAGTAGCATAATAAAACGGTGCGTCGTCTACAGTAAAACCATAATGTGAAATGCGCCAATAATCACTATTCGCTGTGACATTCATGATCAAAGCATTGTTTTTAACTTCCCATTTTTCAGGTTCGTTAAACCATTGCATTTTGTTCAGGCTTTGTGCCGAAAGACTTTGTGTTAAAAATAAGGTGATGACACCTAGTATGGCTTTTTTCATAGTAGTTTTTTAAATAATAGACTTTTTATTTAACGTATTGGTATAATTCATTTTTAACACATAGTGACATAGATTCTATATCTAATAAAAAAGGCGTTTCACTTCATTTAAATGCGTGTAGTTTTTCTATGTGAAGAAATATGTTCCTATTTTTTTCTCTTCTTACAGCCAAAATCTATGTTTCTATGTGTTATTTTTTTGATAATTCCCCACAACAGAGTTCATAAAAGTAAAGCCACAAGTTTTTACACTTGCAGCTTTACAACCAACCAATTTTGGAAACATGAAATTATTGAAGTGAGAAACTCACTTTAGATTTTATAGCTGTAGAAGATGCTCCAATGATGGCTTCAAAAGCTCCCGGTTCAGCAACCCAGTCGTGTTTTTTGTCATCAAAAAAGCTAAGTGCTGTTTTATCGATGGTAAAAGTCACTGTTTTTTCTTCTCCCGCCTGAAGCGAAATTTTCTCGAAGCCTTTTAATTCCTTAATCGGACGCGGTAATGAAGATTTTAAATCGCTGATGTAAAGTTGAACTACTTCTGAACCTTCCCTTGTTCCGGTATTTTTAACTTTTACCGAAAAAGTGATCTGATCTCCCGCTCCCATTTGTTTTTTGTCGGCTGTCACTTTTCCATATTGAAAAGTAGTATAACTCAAACCATGACCAAAAGAGAATAATGGTTTTGCTTTTTGTTTGTCGGCCCAACGGTACCCTACAAAAATGCTTTCTTTGTATGTTACGTCATCTCCGCCCGGAAATTCACCTAATGCATGAGCTCCGTTATCTGATAATTTTACCGGAAAAGTAAACGACAATTTCCCTGAAGGATTGACATCTCCTACCAAAACAGCCGCTAAAGCATTTCCGGCTTCTGTACCTAAGAACCAACCTTGTACAATTCCAGGAACTTCTTTTACCCATGGCATTGCCACTGCATTTCCTGAAATATTCACAAAAACGATGTTTTTATTTACTTTCACCAATTCTGTTATCAACTGATCCTGACCATAAGATAAACCTAAATCCAGACGGTCGTAACCTTCTGCATCTTGTTTGTCACTTTTATTTGTACCTCCTATAAAAAGAACTACATCGGCTGCTGCAGCTATTTTTAAAGCCTCAGCGGTTAACTCGGCAGGAGAACGTTTGTCTTCAAGACTTACTTTTGCTATTACTCCATTATAGTTACTTGTTGGATCACCAACATATCCGCGGGCATAAACGATCTCTGCCTGATTCCCAATTCTTTTCTTCAATCCTTCAAGAGGAGTGATTTCGTATCTCGCTTTCAATGAAGAACTTCCTCCTCCAACAGTCATCATTTTGATCGCATTTTCTCCAATCACCGCAATTTTCTTTGTTTTAGCAAGATTGATTGGTAAAATGTTATTGTTGTTTTGAAGCAACACAATTCCTTCTTCAGCAATTTTCAAACCTGCTTTGGCGTGTTCCTCTGTTCCAAAAGAACCAAAAGGTCTGTTTTTATCCATTGTGGTTAAAAATGACAAACGTAAAATACGACGCACCTTTTCGTCTAATTCTTTTGTCCCTACTTCGCCTTTTGCAATCATAGTTGAATAGGGTTTGGCCAAGAAGTAATTGTCATAAGCATTACTCGTTCCCCATGAAAGTCCGTTTGTCCAGGAACCAAATTCCATATCCAAACCATTATAAATCGCTTGTTTAGTATCATGTACTCCACCCCAGTCAGACACTACAACTCCTTTGAAACCCCATTCTTTGCGAAGAATGTCGTTTAGCAAAAATTCGTTGTGGCAGCAGTGTTGCCCTTTGTATTTATTATACGCCCCCATAATTGCCCAGGCATCTCCTTCCTGAACAGCAGCTTTAAAAGCCGGTAAATAAATTTCATATAAAGCACGGTCATCAACGATTACATTAACTGTGTTACGCCCTATTTCCTGATTGTTTAAAGCGAAATGCTTAACACAGGCTGCCACTCCGTTTGCTTGTACTCCTTTAATGTAAGGAACAACCATTTTTGAAGTTAGGAAAGGATCCTCTCCCATGTATTCGAAATTACGACCGTTTAGAGGTGATCTGTAGATGTTAACTCCTGGTCCTAATAGTACATTTTTGTTACGGTAACGTGCTTCTTCTCCTATTGATTTCCCGTACAACGAAGATAACTCTTTGTTCCATGTCGCAGAAAGTGCAGTTAGAGCCGGAAAAGCAATACAGGAATCATTGGTCCATCCTGCCTGATCCCACTCGTCCCATAAAACCTCGGTACGAATTCCGTGTGGTCCGTCGGTCATCCAGTTTTCCGGAATTCCCAAACGCGGTACACCCGGTGAACTGAATTTTGACTGTGCATGTATCATGGCAATTTTTTCATCAATTGTCATTCTCGCAAGCGCATCCTCTACGCGCTCATTAATCGATTTTTTATCATCTAAATAAACTGGAATTTTATGCTGTGCACTCACACCAACAGCACCCAGCAATAGTAAAACAACAATTGTTTTAACGTTTTTAAACATAACTATAAATTTATTAAAGCATTTAATGTACAATCTAAAGAAAGTAGAAGTAGTATCTTTCTTTTTAAGAATAGTGTAAAGCTAAAACGTTATAGTTCGTGTTGGATTTTTAAATGGAAAAAAGTAGTGGAATAAAAAACCAAACACTTACAAAACAAATAGTTAACCAAAATAAAAAGCAAAAAAAAGTAGTGGTTTTAAATGTTTTTTTTAAAGTTTCAATGATATTAAGCCAATTTTCATGACCATTTCTTCAAAATCATTTCGGGAAACTGCGGCTTTATTTCGTGCTCTGGTTCGGTAATTGTAAATCGTACTCAAAGAGTAACGCAAAAATGCTGCAATTTTCACACTGTCGGTAATCCCTAAGCGAATCAAAGCAAAAATTCGAAGCTCTGTATTCATGAGTTCACCTTGCTTTAAAACGATCTGTTCTTCCTGAATTAAAAGCGCGTTAAAATCTTTTACGAAAGTGGGATACAAATTCAGAAAGATGATATCGAAGTTCTTGTATAGTTCTTCCAGTTCGTTGTCGACCAGAGTGGTTGATTTTAATATTTTATAAATTTCATCAAACTGTTTGGCTGTTGCTTTTTTATTTAAAGTAATGCGGTAATTTTCTAGTTTATTGATGTACGTTGAACAAAGACTGAAAAAATGTGCAATATATTCCTCTTTAACATGGTTGGATTCCGATAATTGAGCATTTCGTTCCTGCAACTGATTGTTGGTTTCCGTAATATCTTTATTTAATTCCGCTAATTTTTGACTTGTAATATAAAGTTCTCCCCTGATTCGCGATACTTTTTTCATTTGTTTGTAAACGTAAATGACCGCCACAATCAAAAATACCGACAACAGGCTGATGCATAAAAGATACAATTGAAGTTCTGTTTTTCTTTTGGCCTCTTTCTCCAGGTAAACGGTGTTAATAATCGAATAGAGTTCGGACATCAGCAGTGTGCGAAACTGAACATTGCAATACAAAGTGTCTTCAATAGCCGATTGGGTAAGTTTGTAAGCCATATCGACATCGTCGGCTTCATAAAAAATTAAAGCCAGTTCCTGAAGTGAAGCATTGTCCTTGTTTGCGGTTTTTAAATCAGAAGTAGCCGAAAGGGCGTAGTATTTTTTTCGGAGCTCCAGTCGCTGCGTTTTTTTATAGATCGTTGCCAAAAGATAAGTCATCATAGCATATTGCGGATGGTCTTCCTTTGCATTTTTTAGTAAATCCAACAGCTGTTTTTCAGCTACAGCAAACTTTTTCTCCGACATGTCCTGTTGAATTCTGGTAATCTGATAGTTGAATGTAGAAGGATCCAAAACATTAAGCAGCGAATCACGGTATTTTATAATTTGCTCAATGTATTTTACATCATAGCTATTGGCAGCATAATGTTCCAAAAACTCGCGATAGGCGGTATAATAGTTAGGAAGCAGTTTTTTAGGCAATTCCTTTTTAGGAATGCTTTTCAAAATGGCTTCAGATTCGCGATATTTTCCCGATGAAGAATACAGGGTTACCAATTGCAGATTGGCCAAATTTAATAAATCGGAATTTTGAAGTTCTTTGGCAATCTTCAGGTTCTTTTTGACATATAAAATAGCCGAATCGGAATTGAATTTTAAGTATTGAGTGTACAAACTTTTGTTGTAATTGTACTCCTGCTCTTTCGTTAACTCATCGGATTTGATTTTTTTGAAATTTAGAATGCGTTCTTCTCTGAGACGAACATAATATCCTTTGTTTTTTAAAGCTTCATTCAGCTTTTCGATAATACCATCTGTACTGTCCGATGAATAAACGGGACTTCCTAAAAGAACGAACAGAAAAAACAATAAATAATTTTTCAAACCGATTTGGAATATAATGAGACTTGCAAATATAAGAAAGTGTAAATAGAAAAATGAATTATTTAGAAGTCCTAAACTTTAGCTTTTATGTTAAAAAAGAGGAGGCAAAAAAACACCAGCACCCATTCTCGATTGGATTTTCGTAAATTTGTTTGCACTTCATTTTTTCTAACTTAAATAATACACCAATGCCACACTTTGTTATTGATTGCTCAGAAAATGTAATTCGACTAAAATCTGCAGACGATATTATGCAAGAGGTTTACCATACAGCCTTAGCCACTAATCTTTTTATTCCTACTGATATTAAGGTTCGCATCAATCCCTTCACCTATTACAACAATGGAAATTCTTCAGACGATTTTATCCACGTCTTCGGCTACATTTTGGAAGGCCGAAATACTGACCAAAAAGCAGCCTTATCAAAAGCAATTGTCACTAAACTAAACGAAATACTTCCTGAAGTCCCTATTATTTCGATCAATATTATGGATTTTGAAAAAGCCAGTTACGTTAATAAAGCTATGGTTTAAAAACACTTCTAGCCACATAGTGATATAACAGAAGTAATAACAAAATTTTCTTGTTACATCAAAACATAATACCAACAAATTAAAAAACAAACACTTAACACTTAAAAAAAGCTACAACTTTAAAAAAGTTAGCCATGAATTCACGAATTTCTTTAAACCATACAGATTAGAAAAAATTCGTGAATTCGTGGCTATTTATTACATACTCTTTACTCTTTACTCTTTACTCTTTACTCTTTACTCTTTACTCTTTACTCTTTACTCTTTACTCTTTACTCTTTACTCTTGACTCATAACTCTATAAT
>NZ_CADCST010000048.1 GCF_902804485.1 Flavobacterium collinsii
CGTTCTAAAGTGGAATCTTGACTATTATTTCTCATCGCAACAAAATTTATTAAAGTTAAATTTTGTTACCGAAATATCTAACCTTTACAGAAATGACAACTTTGGGACAAGCCTTTGTCAGACCAAACGAAGTCAAAGCTTTGTCCGGCTGAGCGAAGTCGAAGTCCCCCGTTCCAATTGGTGCGCCCTTCGAATCCGCTCAGGGCGACAAAACAAAACAAAACAAAACAAAACAAAACAAAAGAAAGGCTGTCAGTTACGACAGCCTTTCTCATTTTAATCATTCAGTTTCCAGATATGGATTTAAAATTTCTGCTAATTCATTCAGCCAGTAAAAGCCGTTTTCAAGGCTTGTTTTGTCTGTCTCGAATGTTTCGCATTCTCTCATCATACTTAAAGCAAGCAGATAATTTACTTTTCGAATTGTCTTTGCCATAAATTCAGGATCTACTGATTTGCTGAAAAAATCAATCAATTTCAATTCTGTCTCTTTCGAAAGGGTGTTTGTACTCATAATCTTAACTTTTAGGGAAATATAAAACCCGCATAGCTAAGGTGTCCTACGCTGTTAAGAAAGCGTTACGGTCGTTTCCAATTCCGCCACCATACTACACGGGCAAATTTTTTTCTAAATTCATAATCTTAACTATTAGGACCGTAAAGATACCTAAAAGTTTTAAATAAGTAAGAATTTTCAATCAATAATTTGAATACAAACCCGTATGATTTAACTGTCCTACGCCACAAAAAGCATTGCAGTTGTTTCCAACACCACCAGCATACCATACCGGGTATAAGTTATTTTTGATGTTCCTTCAGCTTCAAAACGACAAACTTAACAAAAATATTCAGATGAAAATAATTGTCCTAGCCCCGATAGAAGTGGAAATCCTTTTGTGGCGGGGTTCGCCACAAAAGATTGGAACGAATAGCGGGATTAGCTCCTGAAAGAAAATTTGATCAAGACCAAAATAGCACTTCACACCTGAAATCTACTTTTTAGCCGATAAATACACCCCAATCAGGATTATAAAAGCGCCAAAAAACTGAATCGGTGTAAGCATTTCATTATCCAACAGTCCCCAGAAAAATGCCACGATTGGAATTAAATATGTTACTGACGTTGCAAATACAGGCGATGACATTTGTATTAATTTAAAAAACAAAACATTGGCGATTCCGGTTCCCAGAACCCCTAAAATCATCACAAACAAAATAGAATGCTGCGTCGTTTCAAGACTTATTCTTTGAGGAAAATCGGTTGTACTTAAAATAAGCAAAGCCGGAACAAGCAACACCGCAAAATTTCCTGTCGTGATACTCAGCGAATTTAAATCGGATAGGTATTTCTTAATCAAATTTACATTTATCGCATAACTAAGCGTTGCAATAACGACCAGAATAACATAATAATAATTTTGCCCAGGATGTGAAGATGCCCCACTTAAAACCAACAATAAACACCCAACCAAACCAACAAAAACGCCGAGAACCTGCCTTTTTTGAAATTGGATTCCAAAAATAAGCACACCTAAAACCAATGTATTTAAAGGCGTAAGCGAATTCATAATGGCCACGATCGAACTGTCGACTTCCGTTTCGGCAATTGCAAAAAGAAATGCTGGTATAAAGGTCCCAAAGAAAGAAGTTATGGCAACAAATTTCCATTGACGACGCGAAATTTTCTTCAAACTCTTAAAGCCAACAATCAGCAAAAACAAAGCTGCAAATATAATTCGGAACGAACCCACCTGAATCGCTGTCAATCCCACCAAACCTCTTTTGATGAGAATAAAAGAACTTCCCCAGATTAGCGAGAGTACCAATAAATAAGCCCACTTTAATTGTTTTGCGTCCATAAATCGTATTTTACTGCAAATTTGTAATAATTTTACGAATTGACCTCTTCCTTTTTACTAATTTTGCAAAGAACATTATTCGCAAATTAAAATCTTATAATATGAAATTCACAAAAATCATCGCCGCTATCGCCATCGCAGGTTTAGTAATGGTAAGCTGCAAAAAAGAAGAAGATAAAAATCTGGCCAATATAAAATCGGAGAACACAGCTCCTAAAGAACACAAAGCAATTGCTGCCGAAAATGTACAGACTTCAAGTTTTAAAATCGAAGGAATGACTTGTGCAATGGGATGTGCCAAAACAATCGAAAAAGAATTATCCAATCTTGACGGTGTAGAAAAAGCAACCGTTGATTTTGAGAAAAAAACAGCAACTGTGGTATTTGACAAAACAGTTCAAAACCAGGAAAATTTAACCAAAACAGTTCAGGCAACCGGAGACGGCAAAACGTATAAAGTTTTAGATATCAAATCGTAATTTGACGACTGTTCAGTTCTAAAAAGACTGACCAAAAAAATAAATCTTTAAACAGTAGTAAACTAAGGCTTGCTACTGTTTTTTTTTATAAATCATTTCAATACAGCCATAAGAAACAATGGAACTTAAATTTAGCCACATAGACATTTTAGTTAACGATCTGCAATTGGCATGCGACTATTATGCAAAGATCCTCGGAGCAACAATCTCGAAAAAATTCACCTGGGAGAGAGGCGAGTTACACGTTACCTACACTGTTGTAAAAATAGGCGAGGAACGATTTATGCTGGTGCAGCCTTTTTCCGGAAATCTAAAGAATCTAATAGACTCAAAGGGCGAAGGAACAATTTACCGTCATTGTTATTCTACCCCCGACATCGAAGCTGCTTTTGACGAATTGATCAATTCAGGCGTGCAGCCAGAGGACGAAAACGGAAATGCACTGTCACGAGAAAGTCTTAACTCTCCAAGCGGCGTTAAAATCCTCTGGCTTCCGAAACGTTTTGGCGAATTCTCGATTGAAATCCTTGAAGAAGCAGGACTTCAACAGTTTATGAATGAGGCTTTTTCTGCTCCCTGATTTGTAAATAATAAAATTCGCTGCTCTGAAAGAGCCTTAACAATAGGATAGTGCAACGCACTATATGGATTATAATAATTATTTTTTCGCCCTGAAAGGGCAAAAGCCTAAGCTCAAAGGAAAATACCTATTCAAGTCTGGCATACCATTTTTTTAAGCGAGCCGATTTTGAGTAGAATCAATATCACGTAAACCCGCTCTTGCCCTTTCAGGGCAATACCCCGTTTATTTAGTCCATAGTGCGTTGCACTATGCTCATTTTTCTTTTGGGCTTTCAGCCCGCTTAATCCGCAATTTTTATACCTGATCGTAAATTTTCTGATTCCACAGATTTTCAGACTGACCCAAAATTCGGTCTTTACAAACCTAAAAAGGCTTTCAAATAAAACGCCCCCAAACAGTGTCTAACTTTTTGGGGGCAGTATAAAATTGAGTGTATCTTTTATTTCCACTTTAATGTTTCCATCAATCGCTGCATATCATTTCTGATGTAACTTGCAGCCGGCATAACCGAATCAAAGTTAGGTTTAGCATAAAAATAAACCGATCCTGTGATAAAATGTTTTGTACTGTCGGTCACGTAAAATTGTGAGTTTGTAGCGGCGTTTCCATCTACTCGATAAAACATACCGTATACCTTTTTTTCAGGGTTTAAATAAGGCTGTTCTAAGATATCATCGGCTTTAATAACATGTTCATAGGTTAGCTTTTGGGCATCTTTAAGCAATTTTTCAATATCGTCATGAACCGGCTTGTAAGTCAGATAAATTGTAGCTTTCATCTTTGGATAGGTAATCGCAAATCCGCAATTTTTCTCTCCTTTGATTACGGCCGCTTCATTCATTTCAAAAGTAAACGGGCAACTATTTTCAAAACCTACATATTTTGCCTCAGGATAATCCAGACGAAGGAAACTTGCGGGCTTTGGCACCACATCATCTTTACAGCTTATAACCGTCAATGCCAGTAAAATTGTTGCTATCGAAATTGTCTTTTTTAGCATTCTTAATCTATTGTTACTTTTATTTGTTTTACACGTTTCTTATCCACAGTTTCTATAGTAAAAATGCAGTTTTCAAACGCTATTTTTTGATCTTTTTTAGGGAAGTTACCCAGAATTTCTAAAATAAACCCTGCCAGTGTCTCGGCCTCACCTTTACTAGATTCAAAGATTTCTTCGTTAACATCTACGATTCTGTAAAAATCCTTGAGATTTATTTTTCCTTCAAAAAGAAAATTCTTTTCATCAATCTGAGAAAAATTGAGATTCTCATCGTCAAATTCGTCACTAATATCTCCTACAATCTCCTCGATAACATCTTCCAGCGAAACCAATCCTGATGTTCCTCCATATTCATCAACTACGATCGCCAAATGGCTTTTAAGGCTCTGAAAATCTTTCAGCAAATTATCCAGTTTCTTATTCTCCGGGACAAAAAATGCTTCTCTGATTAATGACGTCCAGTCAAATTCTTCTTTATCGATATGAGGCAGTAAATCTTTCACAAACAAAACGCCTTCTATCTGATCAATATTGTCACGATATACCGGAATTCTCGAAAATCCTTTTTCAATAATTTTTGGACAAATCCCCGCAAACGATTCGGACATTTCTAATGCAAAAATATCAATCCTCGGACTCATTACCTGTTTTGTGTCGGTATTACCAAAAGACACTATGCCTTCCAGTATCTTTTGCTCTTCGCTTGATGTACCTTCAGAATCTGTCAATTCTAAGGCTTGTGAAAGCTGATTGATAGAGAAATTATTTTTTTGTTTTCCCAATTTATTGTGCAAATATAACGTAACGCTACGCATAGGCAAACTGATTGGCGATAGTAATTTATCCAAAACCAGCAACGGATAAGCCATCCGTTTCGCAAATTTTACATTGTTACGGCTCGCATAAACTTTAGGAAGTATTTCTCCAAACAGCAAGATCAGGGAAGTAACCAGTATGATCTCGAGAATAAACTTAAGGATTGGCGAATCTATATCGGCAAAAATACTCTGCCCTGTATACGAGAACAAAATAACGACTCCAATATTAAAAAAGTTATTGGCTACTAATAAGGTCGCTAAAAGTTTCTTGGGTTTATCTAAAAGATTGGAAATAATCTTTCCTTTCGACTGATTTTCCTGTAATGTGTCGTCAATGTCTTTTTGAGACAAAGAGAAAAGTGCCACTTCGGCACCTGAAACTATTGCCGATAAAAACAGCAAAACAAATATTCCGACAAAACCAATTATCAAATTGATGTCTAGTGTCGTATTAAAAAACAAACTGGGCTCCGGGTCCAAATTAAAAAAGATTAGTTAAACAATCAAAAAGGCAAATCATTAATAGGTAAGCCTTCGTTCGCAGCGTCAAAGTTAGTGTTTTTTGCCGGTTCTGTATCGGGATTAGGTTTATGATTTCCGGTTTCTTTTTTGGTAGTCAAGAAAGTAAACTCTGTAACCTGAATTTCTGTAGTGTATTTTGTAGTACCGTCCTCGGCTTGCCATTGACGTGATTTTATACGTCCTTCGATATAAATCTTGTCTCCTTTCGACAAGTATTTCTCGCAAATTTCGGCCGCTTTATTGCGTACAACCAAGTTGTGCCATTCTGTTGACGTTATTTTTTCATTGGTTGTTTTATTGATATAAACCTCATTTGTAGCCAACTGAAAACGTCCAATGCAATTTCCTCCATCAAAATAATGCATTTTTACATCATCACCTAAATGGCCAATTAACATCACTTTGTTTAATGTTCCGTTCATAATTTATTAGTGGTATTTATCCCAAAGATACATTTTTTTAGCAAATTATTTCCTGCTTTTCGATAAAATTATAAATCACAATTGGAAAAGGAAAACTTTTTAATTCATTGACATTCAACCCATTTACTATTACCTCCTTTATTTTAACCTTCCAGAACTGTATGTGTAAATGCTGGTGCGAAAGTTTGTGAATAACGGTGCTCGCCGCATAATCTTCTATACCTATTATTGTATATGATGAAAAAACACTGTCTTTAACAGCTCTTGAAACCACATCAAAGTCTACAATTTCAGTAGTTTCCAAAAGTGGAAACTCATATAAGTTATGCCATATTCCTTTTTCCGTTCTTTTCTGAATTAAAGTATTCCCTAAAACGTCTTCTAGAATCAGATAATTAAAGAAACGATTTGTTACTTTAATTTTCTTAGACTTAACCGGCAAAACAGCGACCTTTTTCTTTTGTAATGCTGCACAGCTATCATTAAAGTCACAAATGGTACAATCCGGACTTTTAGGCACACATTGTAAAGCCCCAAACTCCATTATCGCCTGATTGAAAACAGCAGGATTGTCTTTTGGCATTAATTCATTTGCCAATTCTGTGAATTCTTTTTTAGTTGCCGGTGCAGCAATATCCGATTCGATATCAAAATAACGGGAAAGTACTCTAAATACATTTCCATCAACAACAGGAACAGCTTCATTGTAAGAAAAAGAAGCGATTGCCGCAGCTGTATATTCGCCAACTCCTTTTAATTTTAAAAGTTCATTATAATTAGGAGGGAAAATTCCGTTTAGTTCATTTGCGACATATTGAGCTGTTTTATGTAAATTTCGGGCACGAGAATAATAACCTAATCCCTGCCAAAGTTTCAAAACCTGTTCTTCTGAAGCATTTGCTAAATCATATACAGTAGGAAATTCCTTCGTAAATGCAAAAAAATATGGAGTTCCTTGCGCAACTCGCGTCTGTTGCAACATAATTTCTGAGAGCCAAATATGGTATGGATTGGTCGTTTTTCGCCATGGCAAATCACGTTTGTTTTGTAAATACCATTTTATCAATATGTTAGAAAAATTCATTGCAAAATACTTAGAATACAAAAGTAAATGTTTATGTAATTAAAATTTAACGATTTAGCTTGATTAATTATTTTTTTAATTCCTATATTTGCAAACTCAAAAAAATAGTACACCATTTATAAAATAAAATAGGAAAGAAAATGACGAAAGCAGATATCGTAGCGAAAATTTCAGAGAAACTAGGTCTTGAAAAAGGAGATGTTCAAGCAACAGTAGAAACTTTTATGGAAGAAGTTAAAACTTCACTAGAAACTGGAGACAATGTTTACCTAAGAGGTTTTGGAAGTTTTATCGTAAAAACCAGAGCTGAAAAGACTGGTAGAAACATTTCTAAGAATACAACTATCAAGATTCCAGCACACAACATTCCTGCGTTTAAACCTGCAAAAGTTTTTGTAGAAGGAGTAAAAACAAATAACGAAGCAAAATAATACTATTAATTAATTATAAAATCGACACGATATGCCAAGTGGTAAAAAAAGAAAGAGACATAAGGTAGCTACTCACAAACGTAAAAAAAGAGCGAGAGCTAACCGTCACAAGAAGAAAAAGTAGTTTTAAACTACTTTTTTCTTTTTAAACGTTCATTGAAATTGAAAAAAGACGAAAGAGAAAAGAAAATAGAATATAGACGTAAAAATCTATCTTCTATACTCTGTTCTCTATTAATCTTCTTTTCCCCGGGTTCAATACCTGTTAAAAATATTGTTTAATCCATCTGTAAATAAGATTTTAGATCTTAGATTTTAGATTTTAGACTTTTCTTAAAGCCTATGCTCTTTTCTCTATACTCTATTTTCTGAAAAAACAGATAAAAATTTACAGTGTGAATAAAGAATTAATCATTAGATCTAGTTCTGAAGCCGTAGATTTTGCCTTATTAAAAGATGGAAAACTAATTGAATTACACAAAGAAGAAGAGAAAAGCAATTTTCAGGTTGGTGATATTTTTATCGCCAAGATACGAAAACCAGTTGCTGGACTTAATGCTGCTTTTGTAAATGTAGGCTTCGAAAAAGATGCCTTTTTACATTATCACGATTTAGGACCTAACTTAGCTTCTCAACTGAAATTCATAAAACTTGTAAGCGCAGGTAAAATAAAAGATTTCTCCCTAAAAACCTTTCAGTTTGAAAAAGAGATTGACAAAGATGGCATCATTACTGATATTTTAAGTGCCAATCAATCTGTTTTAGTTCAAGTTGTAAAAGAACCTATATCTACCAAAGGTCCAAGAATAAGCGCTGAGCTTTCATTGGCAGGAAGATTTATTGTTCTCGTTCCGTTTTCTGACCGTGTTTCTATTTCTCAAAAAATAGAAGACAAAAAAGAAAAGGATCGTCTAAAAAAACTTGTTCTATCGATCAAACCTAAAGGATTTGGTGTTATTGTTCGCACAGTAGCCGAAGGCAAAAACGTAGCCGAATTAGAAAAAGATTTGCAGAACCTGCTTGGCAGATGGACTGCAATGTGTAAAAAATTACCAACTGCTCATCATCCCTCAAAAGTATTAGGAGAACTCAACAGAGCTTCTTCAATATTAAGAGATGTATTCAATGATACCTTTAGTGGTATTCAAATAGATGACGAAGAGTTGTACCATCAAACGAAGGAATATCTGCAAGAAATTGCACCTTCAAAACAATCGATTGTTAAGTTTTATCAATCAAATGACACTCCAATTTTTGAGAAATACAATATAGAGAGACAAATCAAAACTTCATTTGGAAGAACCGTCTCCATGAGTAAAGGTGCTTATCTTATCATCGAACACACTGAAGCTCTTCACGTCATAGACGTAAACAGCGGAAACCGTTCGAATAAAGCAACCAACCAGGAAGACACTGCCATGGAAGTGAATATGATTGCTGCCGCCGAAATTGCCCGACAACTTCGTTTGCGTGATATGGGTGGAATAATCGTAGTTGATTTTATCGATATGTCTAATCCTGAAAACAGGAAGGTTTTGTTCGACTTCTTGCGAGAAGAAATGAGCGACGATAAAGCAAAGCATAAAATCTTACCGCCTAGTAAATTTGGTTTAGTTCAAATTACCAGACAACGCGTAAGACCAGAAGTTAATATTAAAACTAGAGAAGAAGATCCAAACAATGAACATGGCGAAATTGAAGCGCCAATTTTAATCATTGATAAAATCTCATCTGATTTAGATAGAATCTTAAAAACCCACAAGGGTGTTGTACTTAATGTACATCCGTTTGTGGCTGCATACCTCAGCAAAGGTTTTCCATCATTACGTTCAAAATGGTTTTTTGAACATAAGAAATGGGTGAAAATCATACCTCGTGACGCTTACACGTACTTAGAATACCATTTCTATGATAAAAAAGGAAATGTTATTTCAGAATAAAAATCAAAACCGCCTTTCGAAAGACTGGCGGTTTTTTTATGCCTTTTTTTTCGCCACAAATTACACGAATTAACACGAATTCATTATTGCAATAATTCGTGAATTTGTGGTGAATGATTTTATTTAGGAGCAATTTCCAGCTATCCGCTTGTATCTTTTCCTGTCTAAAGAAGCCAGAAAAAGGATACCGCTCCTATCTGGGCTACGAACTCGTTTTCACAAGAAGTTTTTCTGTCATTCCGAAAACAAATAACAAACGGTTTGGAATTTGGAATTTTAAAAATTGGAATTTCCCCTCCCCCTTACTCTCTCACAATCTCAATTTTTCGTCTAATTTCATTTCCGGAAGCATCTACCACTGTAATATAATGCGTTCCCGAAGTTGGCGTAACCGGTAATTCGTGAAAGGTTTTTGTGGTTGCTTTATAAACGTCATCCACGTACCAAAAGAGCTCTTTATCCCGCTCAGAATAGGCTACTTTTAGAATGACAGGCTGGACTTCACTATTAAAATTCTTCGTTAAATAAATTTTACTATTCGTTTTTGGATAAATAAAATCCATTGTTACTGCCTGTGTACCCTGACAGCCTTCTTTAAACGGAGGCAAAGGCAGGTATTCAATATGCTGACTTTTGTAATACCATGCCATAACCGGAGGTAAAACAAACCAGTTTTTAGTCACTATATTGTCAATACTTTCACAACTGCTGTTCACCTGAAATTGTTCGGTTCTATCCAAATGTATAGTCTTATGGTACGGACAAACACCTGTCGATTTTCCTTTTTTAGGAACCCATTGTTTGATTTTTGGACAACCATCTTTGGCCAAGTAGCCACTCAAACGACACACCTCAACTTCCTCTAAATCCTTATATGGCGTTTGAAACCATTTTTGTCTCGGCAATAAATTAAAAACATCAAATAAAACTGGCGCAGCACTTGTAACTCCTGTTAAAGTAGGCCTGCCCTCACCTGTTGCATTCCCAACCCAGATGCCTACCACATATTTTGAATTGGTACCAATTGCCCACGCATCACGATTACCAAAACTGGTTCCGGTTTTCCAGGCAATTTTAAGAGAGCTGTCGTAAAACTTCCAGGCTTCATCTCCTTCCGGCCTGTTGACCTCTTCCATGGCATTGTAAGCCGCCCAAATTGATCCGGCACCCAAGATGTTCTTCTGATCGCTTTCTGAGCCAAAATCGGGCTCAAAACTGCTCTTATAATTTAACTCCGTAAATTCATTCGTTCGGTATTGTGCCTGATTCTTAACATAATAATTTAAGGTAGAGGACAGATTTGCATACGTTCGGCATAAATCCCACAAATTACTTTCGGCTCCACCCAGAATAAGCGATAACCCGTAATGATCGGGTGTTTTATTAATGTCCCGCAATTTAAACTTTTGCAATTCCTCATAAAATTTATTCACGCCAAACTCCTGCAGCATCAAAACCGACGGGATATTGAGGGAACGTGACAAAGCCCGATGTGCCGGAACTGCTCCGTCAAAGGTCAGATTGAAATTTTGCGGAGTATAACCTGCAATCTGCGTTGGAATGTCAGCAACCAAAGTATTCGGCAGTAATTCACCATCGTCCAGCATTCCGGCATACAAAAGAGGTTTCAGAATACTCCCCGTACTTCTGGGTACATCGATAATGTCAACATCTTTTTGATGATCTTTATCGGTTGGAGCATTGCCCACGTAACTGATTACATTTCGATTGGAAACATCAATTACCAGAATAGCCAGATTGTGCACTTCATTCTGCTTGTATTGATTGTAATAGTATCTGGCAATTTGATTGACTCTGTTTTGCAGCGCATAATCAATCGTAGTTTTTACCCTTGTTCCTTCCTGATCTTTAGCGGTTCTTTGCAATAAATGAGGTGCTATCTGAGGCAAATCATACGGTTTTTGAGGCAAAGGTTCCTCAACTGCAAGTTCATAAGTCTGCTTGTCAATTACACCTTCCTGATGCAGTTTAAGCAAAAGTCGATTTCGCTTGTTTAATAATTTGATTTGATTTTTTCCAGGATAAATCAGACTCGGTGCATTGGGTAAAACTGCAAGTGTAGCATTTTCTGCCCACGACAATTGATTGGACTGCACGCCAAAATAACGCCACGACGCCATTTCGAGCCCGACAACATTTCCTCCAAACGGAGCATGAGCAGCATACAACTCAAGAATTTCATTCTTAGAGTACCCCAATTCCAATCGCGTTGCGAGTATTATTTCGATCAATTTTTCAAAATAAGTTCTTCCCTTTCCTTTTCGAGACAATCGGATCACCTGCTGTGTCAGTGTACTTCCGCCGCGAACTACTTTTCCTGCTTTTCGGTTTTGCTTGATCGCATTTACCATCGCAACCGGATTAAAACCAGGATGTTTATAGAAGTACTCGTCTTCAAAATATACAATGCATTTCTTGAATTTATCGGGTACGCTGTCCTGTGCCGGAAAACGCCATTGTCCGTCAAGGGCAATTTTAGCGCCAAGCAATTCTCCTTCTTTACTTTCGATAACCGTCGAGTACGGCTCTTTAAACAACGTTCGGGGAATGGAAAAATAATAAATCAGCAAGAGCAGAAATGCAATTGCTGATTTTATTTTATTCTTTTTGATCCAGTTTATAATGCGCTGTAAAAACGCTTTTAATTTATTTTTCAACGTAATATTTATTTAACCGCGAAAGTGCTAAGTTATTCGCTAAGTCTACAAAGATTTTTTGCTCGCAGATTCCGCAGATTTGCTTCGCCTGTTCGCTATCGCTCGGGTGGCAGATTTTTTTTATCTGCTTCATCTGTAAAATCTGCGTGAAACTATATTTTACTACAAAGTACGCAAAGTTTATTAGCAACAGATTATACAGATTAACACCAATTTTTTCGCCACGAATTCTCGAATTAATTTATAATAATTTAGATTCGTGACGCAAAACCTATGGCCTATAATTTATTTTACAACCTCAACCCAGAATCCTTTTGTTCTGGCCAGGAATGTATTGTCGTACATGGCTTCACACTGCAATCCCGGTAAATAATAATTTCCTAAATAGGATGCGTTTAACAAAATTCGGAATACTTTGGTTTCTCTGGACTTTAATCCAAAATAGAAATTGGTTCTGTCGTCACGAATATCAATATAATCAGCAATATTATTGGTTGCGTCACCGTAGTCTGTGAAACGGGTATTAACGATTTCGAATCCTGAAGGTAAAATTTGCGACAGTGCCACATTCTGAACGCTTTCATTTCTTTGGTTTCTAACCGTAACTTCTGCAACAAACTCGGTTCCCTGACTGATTTTTGAAACATTAATAACACTTCCTTTTCTGTTTTTGAAAACAATATTCGCAGACACATCACTCTGAACTGCATTTTCCTGTCCTATTGGCAATATTCCGGTATTTAAAACACGAACATAAACGGTATTGTTTTTAAGATTCTTCAAAACAACGCTATTTACACCTGTCTGAACGACTAAACTTCTGTCTGCGATAGTTTTTTGCGTACTAATAGTTTCACCTTTTCCGTTTTTACTAAACTGAAGATTGATTCCTTTTGGTCCGTTGCCTGTCGCAAATTTAGACATAGCATACAGGCAGTAAGCAGTTGTTTGTGTGCTCATCCATTGGTTGGTTGACATTTCTTTAGCCAGTTTTGAAGCCATAGTGAATGCTTTTTGTTTTTGTCCTAAAAGCAGCATCGTTTCTAAGGCCATTGCTCTGTTTCTTTCGCTTGAACCATAGTAGTAATAATTATACTCACTGGATTCATTGTCGATACTGGTACGTAATAATAAATTTTGTCCGGCTGATTTTTGCCCGGCCAAAACATACGCAGCAGCAAGTCGAAGCTTACTTTCGTTTGAAATCCCTTTTGTTTCACGCAACCTGTTCATCGAAGACAAATCGGCATTGCCCGCCAGCGCCAGCGTATACAATCTATAGGCCTGAGCAAGATCATTACCATACTTCACTTCAAAACGCCATTGTTTGGCTTCTTTTTGCTGGTATGAAATCCATTTTGATTTGAAATTAATAGGTAAAACATACCCTTTTTTCTCTGCTTCAATCAGGAAATGTCCGGCATATGAAGATCCCCAATCATCGGCAGTTGTATTTCCCTGCCAATACGACAAGCCACCGGACGGCAATTGGAAACTTCCTAATTTGGCAATCCCGGCTGTTATATTTTTCTGAATGATTCCTTTTCGGGTATTGTCCACATCGACAATATCACTTAAAAACAACTGTGGAAAAACAGACGAAGTAGTTTGCTCTACACAGCCATGAGGATACTGAATAAGGTATTGCAGTCTTCCATTCAAATTGATGGTTGGCATTGACGAAACTTCCAATCTGGCTTTATTACTTCCCGAAACTCCAAAGGTTTTCCATGTAATTGTTTTGGTACTGTTTGGAGGTAAAACAACATCGGTATAGGTATTGGTAACCGGATTAGGATTCGTCATATCGATTTCTACATCATAAACCGATCTCTCTTTTCCTGAGATCGCAATTACCTGAACTTTAGCAATTCCGGTAGCAGAACCTACTACGAGATTAAAATACGCCATTTTTTCATCAGGCTGTGCAAAATTCAGGCTTTGGATGGCACTTCCCATTACTTTTAATCCGTTGCTCGTTCTAAGTTGAAGGGTTACTTTTTTAATATTCTTTTCGGTCGCAAAAACGGTAACCGGAAGCGTCACTTTTTCTGAAGGTGATATTTTTCTTGGCAACGAAGCCAATACCATCAGCGGACTTTTAACCGGAGTTGCTTTTTCTACACTTCCGTAAGCACTTGTATTGGCATCACCCGCCACAACCATGGTTCGAACAGAACCTATGTATTTGGGTAATTTTAACTGATGTGCTTTTGTTTGGCCTTTTTCTAATTTAAACGGTCCGTAATACAACACTACAGGTTTAAATCGGTTGGCTTTTTTGGCTTTACCGCCTCCTAAATCCTGATCTCCACCAATACTGAAAATCTGATTTATTTTTCCTCCATAGGCCCCAATCACATCGTCATAAATATCCCAGGTTTTAACCCCCAATGCTTCGCGAACATAAAAACTGTCCCAGGCATTTGGTGTCTTAAAACGAGTTAAATCCAAGAGTCCTTCATCTACAACTGCAATCGTATACGTCATTTCTTTGCCTGTTTTCTCTCCAACTTTCACAGTAAAAGTCTGCTCCGGTTTTAAAACATCCGGCATTGAAAGGGTTGGTGCGAGAATGGTATTTTTATCCACCACTTCGATCGGAACGATTCCGTACATACGAATAGGCGAATCGTTTTTAGTCGAAGCGTGTGGCTGTAAAAGTGTGATGTTAAAATATACGTTTGGTGCCATTGCGGCCGTAATTGGAATCTCAACTTTGGTTTCTCCCTGTTTTGTTTTAGCCCAAATGGTCTGTACCACTTTTGATCCGTTTTCAATAGAAATCAAAGCACGACCACCTTCACTTGAAGGGAAAGATATTTGTGCCTTTTCGCCTACCGCATAATTTTTCTTATCGGTAGAAAACACTAACATATTGGCGGTCGACGCATCTCTGTTACGGGTTTTTCCGGACCAGATCGGCCAGTCAATATTTACGGTTAAGCCGGATGCGTGTCCATCAGTATTATCTGCAACACGTATTAAGTAACGCCCCCATTCTTCATCGGTTAAAGAAAACTGAATACTTCCTTTCCCACTGGAATCTGTATTGACCACGAAAGTTTGATATGAAGTTGTAGCATTCGATGAATTATAATTAGAGAGATTATCACTCGAAGCGTCCCACCACCAACGCCACTCTACTTTATATACTTTTACTTCCAGATTTCTAACTGATTTTGGCCTTCCATTTTCATCGACAGTAACAATATCAAAACGATTATTCGTTCTGGTTTCCAGCATTCCATATTTATTAGCTTCCGGCGCCTTTATTCCTACATAGGTTTTGTATGGCGAATAGGTTGTCGAAATAACATCAGTACTAAAATCACCCCCTTCTTCATATACTTTTGTAATAAATGAAGCACGAAGCATTCCGGGAGCCTGTCCCTGTAATTTTGGCTGAATATTGACCGAAGCTCTTCCATTCTCGTTTAATTTTCCGGAGAAAACATTGATTTCTTCCGTGCTGAACTGGCGTACCAGATCGTCAAAATTAAATTTCTCATACCCTTTAAAAGTGGTGGTTTGCTGCGAAAATTTAGCCTGCATTTCTACATTCAGATTTTTTGCAATAGCACCATGAAGCCAGGTCACTTCAAGATTGCTGGTATTAGGATAAGATGACGATAGCGTTTTTCTTGAGAAAGTATTTTTAATTTTTAAGCGATTTGGTTTGATCGTTTCAATTTTAATGCTTTTGTAAAACTTAGCACCTCCCACACTTATCATTGCTTCCCAGTTTCCGGTTGGCGCATCGGCACTTGTTGGAACGATAAAACTATAATGATTCAACTCATTTGTTTTCTGAATGGTCTGATAGGTCGTTTTACCATTCGGATCGTTCAGTCGCAATTTAATTGGGTGCGATTTTGGAAGTTTATTCGAAGCATCATTCAAGATAAAGGACAAATACACATTATCTCCCGGACGCCAAACGCCACGCTCGCCATAAATAAAACCTTTTAAGCCTTTTTGCAAAGTCTCGCCTGCAACATCAAAATTACTTACTGACAACGAATATCCGTCGTCCAGCTTCACATACGTCGATTGATCTCCTAAAGTAACGATAGCAAAATAAGCAAATTTATTGAGCTGAAACGAAGCAATTCCTTCGCTGCTTGTTGCAGAAGTCGCTATTTTTTGCTGTTGAAAGGTGTACAGATCCACTCTCGCATTTGAAACCGGCTCTGTGGTTACAATATTATTGACTGCAAAGAGATATGATTTATTTTCGCCTCTTTTGGCTATAACCCCCAAATCAGTTGCTAAGATATTTGTCGCAATTCTGGCATTATAGTAATACGATCCTGAGCAAGGATCCTGACTTTCTCTCCAGTCATAATCGTCGTAATAGTAATCATCGTACGAATTTCCACTGTAGTTTACATCGTCTTCATCTACCTCCTCTTCTTCTTCTCCTTCAGAATCTCCTGTAGACGTTTCACATTTGTACAGCGAATATTTCTTTTTGTAAACAAATTCTACACGATAAATAGCACCCGGTTCCGGTGTAATTATTTTAGACAAGTCCAGGGCAAATGTGTTCCACTTAGCAGGATTTATCAATTTGCTTTCGACTAAATTAAGTGTGGTTTTCGCTACCGGCTGTGCCACTTTCTTGAGGTTCTGACTTCCGTTTAACTCATTGTACTGAAGAA
Source organism: Flavobacterium collinsii (assembly GCF_902804485.1). Lineage (GTDB taxonomy): Bacteria > Bacteroidota > Bacteroidia > Flavobacteriales > Flavobacteriaceae > Flavobacterium > Flavobacterium collinsii. The sequence continues at coordinate 16,481 of NZ_CADCST010000048.1, forward strand.
ACTGAAGAATGTTATTTTTGTAAATTTTATACACTTTTACATCAACAGCGCTTAAATTGACCGCTTCAAAATTCAATTTCAAATTATTTGAACTTGGCAGAATCGTACCGTTTTTTACAAATCTAACGTTCGGTTTTATCTGGTCAAAAGTGATTTTTTCAGTATAATTTGCGTCCATCTTTTTACCGTACTGACTTTCAATCCCCTGAAAAACTTCAAGCAACAACTCCCCCGATAAAACCGGCTCCGGTTCCTGAGTCTCCTCCTCGTTCTGAACGACCACTACAGCACTATCCGTTACAGTTGCTGTAGAATCAACAACGACCGTCGCAGAATCAACAGCTATGGCTGCACTTTCTTCTACCTGTACAGGTACTTCCTTTTTCGCCGGAGCTGTATTACTAAAATACACTTTAAGCACATTTCCCTGCGTCGAAAATTTCAGATTGTTGGTATTCTGAATCGAAACCAATCCTTTGAAATCCTGTCCTTTTTCTAAGGGTTCCGAAAAATTAATTAAAATCGACTGATTGCTTCCTTCGGGAATATCAACTTTTACAATTTTAAACTCTTTTAAACCCGTAACGGCATAATCCAATTGCCCTTTCTGGTCGATATCAAAATCACCGCCATCGTATGCAATTTCCAGATTCGAAGCTTCTAAATAGCGTTGAATACTGTCAATTCTAAAATTGAATTCTTTGGCTGAACCTGTTTTTTTCTCGAATTTAATTTTAAGATCACTCCCATTCTGACGGGCCGTAATTATTTTTTTAGCCGTTTCGATATCCATATTGTCTGCCGTTTTTAAAACGCAGTTCAGATATTGGTAATCTTTGCTGTACGACTGAACATCCATCGTATTGATGGTAAAGTCTTGCTTGATTGTTTTGACTGTAAAGTTGAATTTCGAAAGTGTTCCCTCCTTCTCTTTCGGAATAGTGATGAGTTTGTCTAAGTTTAAGGTCACCTGATATTCTGTTCCTGCCTCTAATTTTTTCTCTGGAATAAAAGCAATTGTATTGGTCGAAAGTGCCACTACTTTCCCGCGTACATTTGGCGAGATATCAAATAAATCGTCGTCTAATTCCTGATTGACTTTCCATTCTTTTTTATCAAAAGCCAAAACGACTCTAATGTCAGATTCCGAAGAGACGATGCCTCCCGTAAAACTGACAATGTACTCTTTGAATAATGAAAAATCGGAATTGAAATCGGCAGCTGATTTTCTGCCGCAGGATTGAAAAATAAAAAACACAAAAAACGCGAGAAATAGTCCTTTTACTTTCACTTTAATTTAGAATTACAGGTTTATGAATTTGGAAATTGACAGCATGTTTTAGCTTTAACCGCTATATGATTAACTAGTGGTTTGTCAATTATATTGCATAAATATAACGTATTTTTCTAAATCTTTTAAGAGGAAAATTCTCCAGCATCAAATATTTAAATGCTCCGGAAAACAAAAGTGGTTTTTAGCGCTTTCAGCAGCTATTTTCTATTCTTTTCTTACCAAAAGAAAACATTTCATCAAACAGCAGTTTTTTATAATTCTTCCCCAAGCTTAGACAATACTTTATCCAAGGCTATAAAATGTTCCTTTGTGTTTGCTGCATAAAAAAGCTGATTAGTATCCTGCAATACAATTACATCATCATCATAATTACCATAAAAACTTATCCCTCCAAGCCATTGTTTAAAAGAAACCCCTTTATTTTTGTAGCTTGCACGAATAAAATTTAATTCCGCCTGTTCTAATTCGTAAAATGTATTCCCGGGGAACCGCAATGCAAAACCCGCCTGAAGAAAAGCCATTGCAGTAAAAAAATCACTTAACGTTTCCGTTTCCAGATTCCAATTTTTCTCATCTTCACTCATGTATACAGGAGGATCAGATTTTAACAAATCATCTTTGCGAATTCCCCAAACACAAGCCTTTTGATTTTCAGAATAAAATATCAAATAATCATCATGTTTATAATATTGAAAACGCTCCGGTACGACTAATAAATCCTGTGTATGGTTTAGGTTTTGAACTTTCCCTAATTCCCTATAATAGTCAACAAATACCTGAGGAAGTTCTTCAAAGATGTTTTTAACGACATTCATTTCACTCACTGTAAAACCATTAGATTCAGTGATGTGATATAGTTTTTTTATTGTTGAGAAATTGGTCATACTTTAAAGTAATTATTTCCTTCTCTCCACAAAAAAGCGTTTCATTAGATCGGCAGCTTCATTGGCCATGATACCAGAAACAACAGTCGTTTTTGGATGTAGTTTGGTTCCCATGGTCATAAAACCACGTTGTTCATCACGGGCACCAAAAACAATTTTAGAAATCTGACTCCAATATAAAGCTCCCGCACACATTTGGCAAGGCTCGAGAGTGACATATAAAGTACAGTCTTTGAGATATTTTCCACCTAAAAAGTTAGCCGCAGCAGTTATGGCCTGCATTTCGGCATGAGCTGTAACATCGTTAAGCAGTTCGGTTAAATTGTGACTTCTAGCAATGATTTTATCTGCAACCACAATGATTGCACCAACAGGAATTTCGCCTTTATCAAAAGCCATTTCAGCTTCCTGCAAAGCTTTTTTCATAAAATATTCGTCGGTGAAGGGATTTATCATAAGTGCAAAAATAAAGCTTTTGAAATAATTTCCCCTGACCTAAAATCAAGAAAGTAGCAATCAAACCTTATCTTTTTCCAATAAAGTTTAATTCAATAAAATTAATCACCTCAGAAATGGTGCTTATTTAAAGCTATTAATAGCGTTAATTACCTCATTTCTATAAAAGCCCTGTATTAAAGTTTACGTTAAACATTCAAGAAACAATAATTAAATTTAAAACCGTAAATTTGCTTTTTACCTTACAATGAAAAGTAACTTACTCTCCAACATTCACAATCCCTCTGATTTACGCTTGTTACCCGAAGCGCAACTTACTCAGGTTGCTCAGGAATTACGCGATTTTATTATTGACGTTGTTTCGGTCAAGGAAGGCCATTTAGGATCCAGTCTGGGCGTAATCGAATTGACTATAGCACTGCATTATGTATTTAATACTCCCGACGATTTATTGGTTTGGGACGTTGGTCACCAAGCTTACGGTCATAAAATTTTGACGGAGAGAAGAGAAATTTTTCATACCAACAGGCAACTAGAAGGTATTTCCGGTTTTCCAAAAAGAAGCGAAAGTGTTTACGACACATTTGGCGTGGGACACTCCTCAACTTCTATTTCGGCAGCTCTTGGAATGGCCATCGCCTCAAAACTAAAGGGAGATTTCGACAAACAGCATGTTGCCGTGATTGGCGACGCGTCGATTGCTTCAGGAATGGCTTTTGAAGGTTTAAACCATGCCGGTGTTACAGATGCTAATCTTTTAGTGATTTTAAACGATAATGCGATCGGAATTGATCCGAGTGTTGGCGCTTTGAAAAAGTATTTAACAGCCGTTAAAAACGGAAAAAACCCGAAGCAAAATAACATCATCAAATCGTTAAACTTTGATTATTCGGGTCCGATTGACGGTCATGATCTTCCTGCATTAATCAAAGAGCTCAATCGCTTAAAGAAAATAAAAGGTCCAAAATTTCTACATATTGTTACCACAAAAGGAAAAGGTTTACAGCAGGCTGAAGAAAATCAGGTAAAATATCATGCTCCGGGAAAATTTGATGCTTCAACCGGAGAACTTTATTCTAAATCAGAAGAAAACTTACCCCCTAAATATCAGGACGTTTTTGGTCTGACGATTTTAGATTTAGCCAAAAAGAACGAAAAAATCATCGGGATTACTCCTGCGATGCCATCCGGAAGTTCGCTTAAATTTATGATGGACGAGATTCCGGAACGTGCTTTTGATGTGGGAATAGCAGAACAACATGCCGTAACACTTGCTGCAGGGATGGTCACACAGGGTATGATTGTTTATTGCAATATCTATTCGACTTTTTTACAGCGTGCCTACGATCAGGTCATTCACGATGTTGCATTACAAAACTTACCTGTTATTTTTTGTTTGGATCGAGCAGGCTTAGTTGGTGAAGATGGCGCGACACATCACGGTGTTTTTGACATTGCTTATTTACGCGCTATTCCAAACATGATTATTTATGCTCCCCTCAATGAAATTGCTTTGCAAAATATTTTATATACTGCTCAATTAGGATTAAATCATCCCATTGCAATTCGATATCCAAGAGGTCGAGGCGTTTTACCAAATTGGGAAGTAGAAAATTTCGGACATTACGAAAAAATTGAAATTGGCGCGGCAACCTGTTTAAAAAAAGGATCAAAAACAGCCGTTTTATCCACTGGAACAATTGGAAATAATGTGATCGCAGCACTAAACGAATGCCTCATTTCCGAAACAATTGCCCACTACGATTTCCCCTTCATCAAACCACTAGATATCAATGTTTTAAATAATATTTTGTCCGGTTTTAAGAGGATAATTACGATCGAAGATGGCACTATAAACGGTGGTTTTGGAAGTGCAATTTTAGAGTTTGCAGCCTCTAATAATTTTAAAAACACCATCGAGGTTTTAGGTGTTCCAGACAGGTTTATAGAGCACGGAACTGTAAATCAGTTACAACAATTGTGCAAAATTGACGTTAAAAGTTTGATAAATCTTTTTTCAAACGACACAAAATAATTATTTTGCGCTGTCAAAAAATAAAAAATCCCAATGAAATTATTGCGTTCTACTCTTTTGCTTCTGTTGCTTTTGTGTACTTCAAATAACTTTGCCCAAATCATCCAAACGACCTTAGATCCGGGCGAATTACCTGAGCCACCGTCAAACTGGACAAAAAAAAATCAGCTGGGCTTTGACATTTCCGAAATTGCTTTTGTAAACTGGAGTGCAGGGGGGACAAGTTCGATTTCAGGACTTTTTAAAGGCGAATTTAACCGAACTTACGTTAAAGGAAATCACAAATGGGCGAATGAACTTATTATAAAATACGGTTTAAACCAGCAAGACGGTACCGAACTCCGAAAAACCGATGATGCTTTTTTATTCAACTCGACTTACGGTTTTAGAAAAGATACGATCTCTAATTGGTATTACTCGGCAAAATTCAACTTCAATACTCAATTTACTGATGGATACAATTACCCAAATAAAGATGTTGCGATCTCTAAACCTTTTGCACCTGCCTATGTCTTTCTTGGAGCAGGAGCTGAAAACTCAAATAAAAAGAAAAACAGAACGCTTTATTTCTCTCCAATAACCTTAAAAACTACTTTGGTTCTGGATCAATATTTGGCAAATCAAGGGGCATTTGGTGTCCGAAAAGCTACTTATATGGTGGACCCTATGGATCCAAATTCTAAGATTTTAATTGAAAACGGACAAAAAGTTAAAGCCGAATTTGGTATTCTGCTTACCGGATACATGAAAAGCGAGATTTACAAAAATATCTTTTACGAAAACAGACTGAGTTTGTATACTGATTATCTTAACAAATTTGGAAACGTTGACATCGATTATGATACTCGTCTGGATCTTGTAGTAAATGCTTATGTAAAAGCTAATATTGGTGTACACTTGGTTTATGACGACGACATCAAAACCAAAAAAGATGTGGTTGACCCTACTACCGGAGCAACTTCACAGGTTAACAATGGACCAAGAGCTCAGCTAAGACAAGTTTTAGGCGTGGGTCTCGTGTATGCTTTTCAATAGATTATTAACCTGTTGAGGGTAATTCATTTTAACACATAGTGACGTTAGGTTCTATTTGTTAAATCATTTTCTTGCTAATTAAGCATATTATTTATTTTTTCTTCCATTGATTGTTTCAAACAATTCAAGGGCATTCCCATCTGTCAATAAAGAAACGTAGTGACAAATATGCAGCAAACGTTCATATAAATTGGTTTTCTCTAAATGGTGTTTTTCAGGCAGCATTTTCAAAATCAGTTTGTCATAATTTGAAGCCGTTCCTTCGTATTTGTTGTTAAAAGCCACGATAAACTTGTCCAGCAAGGTCTGAATAATCTGATATCCTACAATTTCTTTTTCAACAACTTCACGGCTTTGATAGATTTTATCGACACTTAGTTTGATAATATCATCCATTTGTGCTTTATATTTACTTTTATCGGTTAAAGCAAAAGGAAATTTACCTTCCAGAATAGCCTCTTCATTTTCAACAAAAACATTTACAGCGTCATTAATCAATGTTCCGATAGCCAAAGCACGTAAATAACTAATTCGGTCTTCTTTTGTTGTTAAAGTCTTGTATTTGGCGACTCCGATATTGTCTTTTACCAATTTGATTAAATATTCCAGTGCATAATCCTCCGAAACTAATCCCAGATTTATTCCATCTTCAAAATCGATAATCGTATAACAAATGTCATCAGCCGCTTCGACTAAATAGGCCAAAGGATGTCTTTCGAAACCAATATCCTCTCCGGATTTATTGACAATCATGCCCATATCTTTAGCAACTTCTTCAAAAAATGATTTGTCGGTCTGAAAGAAACCGTATTTTTTATCGGCGATATTCTGTGTTGGTTTTTTAGGTAAACTTTCTTTCGGATATTTCATAAAAGCCCCCAGCGTAGCATAGGAAATTCGAAGTCCGCCTTCAATCCCAGGACGGCTTGCCGTAAGAACTGAAAAACCGTTGGCATTACCTTCAAAATCAATTAAATCCTGCCATTGTTTTGCCGTTAACTGATCTTTGTATTTCAATCCGTTTCCTATCGAAAAATACTCCCCAATTGCTTTTTCTCCTGAATGCCCAAAAGGAGGATTCCCAATATCATGTGCCAGAGAAGCCGCAGCCACAATGGCTCCAAAATCATTCATGTGGTATCCGTGAACTTCTTTTAAATGTGGATATTTTTCAATTATTTTTTTTCCTACCAAACGCCCCAGAGAACGCCCTACAACCGAAACCTCTAAACTGTGTGTTAATCTGGTATGTACAAAATCTGTTTTTGAAAGCGGAATTACCTGAGTTTTATCCTGTAAAGAGCGAAAAGCCGCCGAAAATATAATTCGGTCATAATCAACCTCAAATCCCAATCGCGTATCATCTTGTTCTGCACGTAATCTCTTGCTAGTGTCGCCTTGGCGCTTGAGTGATAAAAGTTGTTCCCAGTTCATTTTCAATTTTAGATTTCAGATGGTTGATTTTAGACTTTTTGATCTAAACGTCAAAAATACGTTTTATTTTAGGATTTTACCGGGACAAAAATATACTTGTAAAACAAAATTGCATTTTGAATATCATAAGTCAATTCCAAAATTTCACTAAACACATAGAGACATAGATCTTAGCCGTAAAATAAATAAATATATTTCTTTCACATAGCAGCTTATGTATCCTTCAAACAAGTGAAACGCCTTTTAATGCAACAAAAACTATGTCTCTATATGTTAAAACAATTTCGCGCAACGAATTTCTATTTTGAATATATTTTGTTTTTTTTGTGCCAACCAGCGGAGTCGAAACTCTTGTAGTTATGATTTTTTTCGACTTCGCTATTGTTGGCATTATTTTTTTTTAGAAGCAGAACATTTTTTTTTTAAAAGACCTTCTCTCCCGCTATCCGTTATATCTTTTATGGCGAACCCCGCCACAAAAGGATATCACTCCTATCGGGGCTAAACGACAAACTTTAATTTTCATAAGCCACTAGTACAAAAAAAAGCGCTCCAATTGGAGCGCTTTCCTATTTAGATCAAGATCTAAAACTAGAATTTTTTAGAAACTCTAATGTTAAATGTTCTATCAAAATTAAAACTACAAGGAAGTAATTTAAACTCCTAAAAAAGAACTAGTTTTATACAATAAATAAATCATTATATTATTTATCTGATATGGAATGGACAGGTACATATT
>NZ_CADCST010000049.1 GCF_902804485.1 Flavobacterium collinsii
TTGCTTTTTTGCCTTATTTTCTTTTGAAAACCCACCCCCTAGCCCCGATAGAAGTGGAAATCCTTTTGCTTTTTCCTTTAAAAAGCAAAAGATTGAAACCAATAGCGGGAGAAAGCTACTAAATATGCCAAATTCCAAATTCCAAACCTCAAAGCTTCGACTTCGATCAGCTGGACAAAATCACTCCTTATATATAGGAACAGAAACAACAAACCCGACAGGTTGAAAAAACCTGTCGGGTTGTGGAACGGAATTCTTCCTTATATATTAGGTAGTGTGAATTTCTACTTATATGGGTACACTAATTTAAACTATCAATTACTTGTTTAGTAATTTCGATGCTTTTTAACTTGGCTTGATGATCGAAGATTGGGCTGGTTACCATTAGTTCGTCGATTCTGGCGTAATCGATGAACTTTTTAAGATCTGTTGCTAATTGTGCTTTGTTTCCTGTAAAAGTACATGCGGTCATTTGGTTGACATGAAAGCGTTCTTCTTCGCCCATAATATCATCTAGAGAATCTACAGGCGGCTGCAGGCCTTTTCTATCGTTTCGAATTAAATTCAAAAACATTTGATACAAACTCGTAGATAACCTTTCGGCTTCTTCGTTTGTATCTGCCGCAACAATATTGACACACGCCATGGTTTTTGGTTTATCTAAAGTATTTGACGCCTGGAAATTTTCGCGATAAAACTCAAATGCCTGTATCATTTGTCGCGGAGCAAAATGTCCGGCGAATGCATACGGTAATCCATAGGCTGCAGCAAGAGCAGCGCTGTCCATACTTGAACCTAAAATCCAGATTGGAACACCTGTTCCTTCTGCTGGAAATGCTCTTACTTTTGCTGTCGCATTTTCGGTCGAGAAGTAATCCTGAAGCTTCGTTACGTTTTGCGGAAATCGCTGTGCTTGTTCAAAAAAGTCTTTTCGGATAGCTTCGGCCGTTGGCTGATCTGTTCCGGGAGCTCTTCCTAAACCTAAATCAATTCTACCCGGATAAAGTGTTTCTAAAGTTCCAAATTGCTCTGCTACTATTAAAGGAGAATGATTGGGTAACATGATTCCACCAGAACCTACTCTAATGTTTTGTGTTTGACTCGCAATGTAACCAATCAATACAACTGTAGCCGAACTGGCAACATGTGCCATATTGTGATGTTCTGCAAGCCAAAATCGCTTGTATCCTAAATTATCTGCTAATTGCGCTATGTCTTTTGTTTTTTGAAATGTTTCTTTGGCATTACTATCCTGAGTAATGATAGCGAGCTCTAATAATGAGACTGAAATTGGTTTTTTCATATAAAAAAATGCTAGAATACAAAACTACTTCATTTACATGGATACCTTTCGTTTTCTGTTGTTAATAGATTTATAATATTTCTTTCGACTAGAAAATACATTTTTCAATAATCTATTAGCATAATTGCCTTTAACTAATAGAGACATAGATTCTATATTTATAAAAATATTTCACTTCATTCAAGAACGTCACAAAAGATTTATATTTGCTCCTCTGGAGCTTTTTGATACCTGAAATTTACATTTACCAGAAACATTTTACTCCACTGGAGCAATTTCAGAAAAAACAGGAAGCTTTACTTTTTTAAACCTGAATTCCCCCCTCCTTTTTTTCTTCAAATTTATCCCACAATTCGTAAGTCAAAAGATTTAAAGACTAAATTTGTATTTCGAAATGCACTACTCGATTTAACAATATCCCCAAATGACACATAAAATTTTAATTATAGACGACGAAGAAAAACTAAGAAGTCTGCTCGCACGCATTATCAAATCGGAAGGATTTGAAGTGATTGAAGCCAAAGATTTAAAATCCGGTTTTAAGAAACTCGAACAAACCGATATTGATGTCGTTTTATGTGATGTAAAATTACCCGACGGAAATGGTGTTGACTTTCTACAGCATATAAAAGCAAGTTTTCCTTTGATTGAAGTTATTTTACTAACAGCTTTCGGAAATATTCCGGATGGTGTTCAGGCTATGAAAAATGGTGCTTTCGATTATATCGTAAAAGGCGACGATAATGATAAAATCATTCCGCTACTTTACAAGGCTGTCGAAAAAGTACATTTGCAAAAAAAGGTAAAACAACTTGAAAAACGCATTGGTGACAAATATTCTTTTAATACAATTATTGGAAAATCGAAAGGCATCGAGCAGATTATTGATTTAGCTAAAAAAGTAGCCAAAACCGATTCAACTGTTTTACTAACAGGCGAAACCGGAACCGGAAAAGAGGTTTTTGCGCAAGCCATTCACGAAAACAGTAACCGTGTCGGTAAATCTTTTGTGGCCTTAAACTGCAGTACTTTCAGCAAAGAAATCCTGGAAAGCGAACTCTTCGGACACAAACAAGGTGCTTTTACCGGAGCTTTAAAAGACAAAAAAGGTTTTATCGAAGAAGCCAATGGTGGTACTTTATTTCTGGATGAAATTGGAGAAATGCCCATTGAGCTACAAGCTAAATTGTTGCGCGTTTTAGAAACCAGCGAATACATTCCGCTTGGTGATACCACTCCAAAAAAATCAAATTTCAGGTTGATTGCCGCAACAAACCGAGATTTAAAAATAGAAAGCGAAGAACACCGTTTTCGTTCCGATTTGTATTTCCGACTCAATATTTTTGAGATTACACTACCGCCATTACGAGAAAGAGTAAAAGACATTGCGCTTTTGACACACTCTTTTGTCAAGCAATTTTCTGAGAAAACCAATAAAAAAACATTGCAGGTAACCGATGATTTCATTCAAAAATTAGAACATTATTCGTGGCCGGGAAATATTCGTGAGCTTAAAAACATCATTGAAAGATCGGTTATTTTGAGCAGCAACGATACGCTGACTTCAGATGTTTTACCTTACGAAATGCAACATGAAAAAGAAAAAAACACCAAACAAATGTCGGCTTTTTCAATGCAGAGTGTTGAAAAACTACACATTCAGAAGGTTTTAAATTACTCAAAAGGCAACAAGGCCGAAACGGCACGCTTACTCGAAATCGGGATTGCAACTCTGTATAGAAAATTAGACGAATATGGAATTCAGTAGTAATGTGGCAATGTGAGATGTTGTTTGTGAAATGTTAGATGCGAAATTTTGAGTTTTTTCAAATCGCTTTTCACTTTTCACAAACAACATTTCACATCTTACAAATAACAAATCACCTTATCATTTCAATAAAAGCTTATCATTATGATAGGCTTTTTTTGTGCCTTATTTTTGGCACAAAACCATAATTTACTTACCAGCAACACTTTAGCTATTATCCTGTAGTTTAGGTCTAACTTTTGGCATAAGAGGGAAGAACACAAAAATTCATTCTCATGAAAAATCAAGTCACTTCAATCTACAAACAAGCTGATCGCTTTGCTGAGATAACTAAAAAATCAATAATATCCGGCAATATTGTTCGCGCAAAAAAATGCCTGGCACTTGCTGAACGCCTATTCATCAACGGAAGTATCGAAACTAAAAATGCCATTTCGAATGTGTATGTTTTCTCGGTTTCTTCTTTTATGGAAATGCGTCACTGTAATATCTCACATCTTTTTCCACAAACGCTTAAAGCAGAATATATCCGACAAGTTAATACTTCAGGAGTCTAATTTTAGTAAAATGTACACTGTAAAAGGTAAAAGGTGAAATGTAAAATGAAACCATATCCACAACTAACATCTCACAAATAATATTTCACAAATCTAAAATCTAATAATCTATGTTAATCACATTTCTTTTGCTCGGACTGGGCGCCCTACTCTTTGCCATCTGTTTTAAATCAGTTGAATTTTTTGAAAAAATATAAATCATGACTGCACTATTTATTGTTTCGATTGCCGTTTTTGGCTATTTGGTTTATGTATTAATTAAACCTGAAAAATTTTAATGATGTTACAAGTTATAAGTGAGATGTTGGATGTTATACATCGATCTCCTTTTACAAATCACATCTGACATTTCACTAAAATTAAAAAAAATTATGAATACAGAATTATTAGGTGTCATTGGTATTTTTATCCTCACGATAGTTTTAGCCATTCCCTTAGGAAAATATATTGCTAAAGTTTATTTAGGTGATAAAACGCTTTTTGACCCAATTTTCAATCCAATTGAAAAAATTATCTTTAAAATCAGCGGTATCAATTCCACTGAAGAAATGAACTGGAAACAACACTTAAAAGCCCTTTTAAGTATCAATATGATTTGGTTCTTTCTTTGCTTCTTTATCTTATTATTCCAGGGATCGTTGTTTTTAAATCCCGATAACAACCCGTCAATGAGTCCGGATTTGGCCTTTAATACAGCCATTTCATTTGTTGTCAATTGTAATTTACAGCATTACTCTGGCGAAAGCGGTGTTTCTTATCTGTCACAAATGTTCCTAATGTTCCTTCAATTTGTTTCTGCCGGTGTAGGACTGGCCGCCGCTGCGATGGTTTTCACTGCAATGAAGGAAAGAACAACCGAAAAACTAGGTAACTTTTACAATTATTTTATCAAAAGCTGTACGCGTATTTTATTGCCTCTTTCGGCTATCGTAGCAGTTGCTCTATTGTTTAGCGGAACTCCTATGACGTTTGAAGGAAAAGATGCGATTACAACTTTACAAGGTGATACCGTAGAAGTTTCCCGCGGACCTGCCGCAGCATTTATTGCAATTAAACATATCGGTACCAATGGTGGTGGTTTTTTTGGAGCCAATTCAGCACATCCCTTAGAAAACCCAACTTACTTTAGTAATGCTGTTGAGTTATGGGCACAATTAATTGTTCCGTTTGCCATGATTTTTGCCTTAGGTTTTTATCTGAAAAAAAGAAAATTATCTTATGTCATTTTTGGTGTTATGACGGTTGGATTCCTGTTACTGGTTATCCCAACGGTAATGAGTGAAATCAACGGAAACCCTGCTATTGAAAAAATGGGAATCGCTCAAACAACCGGGGCAATGGAAGGAAAAGAGGTTCGTTTAGGGCCAGCCATTTCAGGTTTCTGGAGTATTGCCACAACTGTAATTTCTACAGGTTCTGTAGATAGTATGCACGATAGTTCAATGCCGGTTTCTGGTGCTATGGAATTGCTTGCCATGATGGTGAATGCGTTTTATGGCGGTTGCGGTGTTGGTATTCTAAACTTTTACATCTTCATTATTCTCGCGGTATTTATTTCCGGATTAATGGTAGGACGAACACCTGAATTTTTAGGAAAAAAAATTGAAGCACGGGAAGTTAAGATTGCCGCTTTCATCGCAATTCTTCATCCTTTATTAATATTATCAGGAACAGCTTTAGCCTCTTATTTTGCTGCAAATGATACAGCTATGGGATGGTGGTTTAGCGGAAACGCGACAGGCTGGCTCAACAATCCGGGACATCACGGATTCTCAGAAATGTTATACGAATATACTTCAAGTGCAGCTAACAATGGTTCTGGTTTTGAAGGTTTGGGAGATAACAATCCGTTCTGGAATATCACTACAGGAATTGTTTTATTGTTAAGCCGTTTTATTCCAATCGTTGGGCCACTGGCTATCGCAGGTTTACTGGCAGGTAAAAAATACATCCCGGAAAGTGCAGGAACTTTAAAAACAGATACTACAATCTTTGGAATAATGGTTTTTGCCGTAATCGCAATTATCGCTGCTTTATCATTCTTCCCGGCGTTGGCACTTGGACCTTTAGCAGAATATTTCACACTAAAATAATTCGTTTCTCAATGCTAAACGATGTTTTTTAAACACATAGAAACATAGATAAAATGAATTCAAAAGAAAATTAAAGAAAACTCATTTTTTCACATAGCTCTGTGAATGTATGAAAGTAAAACGTCCTTAATCTCAAAAGAAAGAATCTATGTTTCTATGTGTTAAAAGAAACAGTCAACTAATAAATAATATAAAAAAAATGACTCACAATAAATCCACATCATTGTTTGAAAGTAAGCAGGTAAAAGAAGCTTTAGTGCAATCTTTTGTAAAGCTTAATCCAAAAATGATGATCAAAAATCCGGTAATGTTTACCGTAGAAATAGGAACCGCCATTATGTTTGCTGTTTGTGTTTCCATCTTAATGGGAGCTCAGGATCAGGGTAGTTTCATTTACAACCTGATTGTATTTTTAATTTTACTGGCTACGCTTTTGTTTGCCAATTTTGCCGAAGCCATTGCTGAAGCGAGAGGAAAAGCACAAGCCGACAGTTTAAGAAAAACAAGGGAAGAAACTCCGGCCAGACAGATTTTAGCTAACGGAGACATCAGAAACATCAGTTCTTCTGAACTGAAAAAAGGTGATATCTTCGTTTGTGAATCAGGTGATTTAATTGCAACTGATGGTGAAATTATCGAAGGATTGGCCACTATAGATGAAAGTGCCATTACAGGAGAAAGTGCTCCTGTGATTCGGGAAGCCGGAGGTGACAAATCATCTGTAACCGGTGGAACAAAAGTATTATCAGACAAAATAAAAGTAATTGTAACGTCGGAACCTGGCGAAAGCTTTTTGGACAAAATGATTGCTCTGGTGGAAGGTGCAAGCCGTCAGAAAACGCCAAACGAAATTGCATTAACCATTTTATTAGCCGCATTTACTTTAATCTTCGTGATTGTGTGCGTTACGCTAAAACCGTTTGCCGACTATGCAAATGCACCCATCACGATTGCGGCTTTCATTTCTTTGTTTGTCTGTTTAATTCCAACTACAATTGGTGGTTTACTTTCTGCCATTGGAATCGCGGGAATGGACAGAGCTTTACGTGCCAATGTAATTACAAAATCAGGAAAAGCGGTTGAGACTGCCGGAGATATTGACGTTTTACTTTTGGATAAAACCGGAACCATAACAATTGGAAACAGAAAAGCAACAAATTTTTATCCTGCTAAAGGTGTTTCAGAAGAAGATTTTATAAAATCTGCCGTGCTAAGTTCATTGGCAGATGACACTCCGGAAGGAAAGAGTATCGTGGAATTGGCTGGAGCCGAACTTGCCAATAAATTATCTATTGAAGGTGCTACTTTAATTAAATTTACCGCAGAAACCAGGACTTCCGGAGTTGTTTTAAAAGACGGAACCAATATTAGAAAAGGAGCTCAGGATGCAGCAAAAAACATCGCACTTCAAGCCGGAAACTCTTTCCCTGAAGATATTGCTCAAAAGGTAATTGATATTTCATCTAAAGGAGGAACGCCACTGGTAGTTATTAAAGACAATCAAGTTCAAGGGGTTATCGAATTACAGGATATTATTAAAACGGGAATGAAAGAACGTTTTGACCGTTTGAGAAAAATGGGAGTTAAAACGGTAATGGTGACCGGAGATAATCCGCTTACTGCGAAGTTTATCGCCGAAGCTGCCGGTGTTGATGATTTTATTGCCGAAGCGAAACCTGAGGATAAAATGAATTACATTAAAAACGAGCAGAATCTGGGTAAACTAGTTGCCATGATGGGTGACGGAACCAACGATGCTCCTGCTCTTGCACAAGCTAACGTGGGTGTTGCCATGAACAGCGGAACACAGGCCGCTAAAGAAGCCGGAAACATGGTGGATCTTGACAATGATCCAACGAAGTTAATCGAGATCATCGAAATTGGAAAACAGTTATTAATGACTCGTGGTACGCTGACTACTTTCTCCATTGCCAATGACGTAGCAAAGTATTTTGCTATTGTTCCTGCCCTTTTCATCACGGCAATTCCAGCTTTGGAAGGTTTAAATATCATGCGTCTGCACAGTCCGGAAAGCGCCATTTTATCGGCCGTAATTTTTAATGCGGTAATTATCCCAATATTAATCCCTCTAGCGTTAAGAGGTGTCGATTATAAACCAATCGGAGCAAGTGCCATCTTAAAAAGAAACCTGTTGATTTATGGTTTAGGCGGTTTGCTTGTCCCTTTTATCGGAATTAAGTTAATTGATATCGTTGTTGCTCTCTTCATGTAAATAAAAGTTACTAAGAAACTAAGTTGCTAAGGTTGTAAGTTTTTTTCCTTAGCATCTTAGAAACTTAGCAACTCAGAACCTTAAAAATAAAAATAAAATGAAAAATATATTTTCACTATTCAAGCTGACGCTGCTAACCGTAATTCTGTTTGCAGTTATTTATCCTCTTGCAATCTATGGAATCGCACAATTTGCTCCAAATCAAGGAAAAGGAGAAACGATTTCGGTTAACGGAAAAGTGGTTGGATACCAAAAAATTGGTCAGAAATTCGATAAATCCAATTATTTCTGGGGACGACCTTCGGCTGTAGATTATAATGCTGCCGGAAGTGCCGGAAGCAATAAAGGACCAAGTAATGCCGAATATCTGGCTTTGGTTCAAAAAAGAGTGGATACGTTTTTAATCGTTCATCCCTACCTGAAAAAATCTGAGATTCCTGCAGATATGGTTACAGCTTCAGGAAGCGGTTTAGATCCGAATATTTCGCCACAAGGTGCTTTGATTCAGGTGAAACGAATTGCCAAAGAAAGAAAATTAGATGAGGCTAAAGTAAAAACTTTGGTAGAATCTAAAATCAATACTGCCGTTGTAGGTCCGGAAACAGTTAATGTACTGGAACTGAATATTGCTCTTGATCAATTGAAATAGAGGCACTGAGGTGCTAAGGTTCTGAGGTTCTAAGGATCTGAGATACTAAGGTGCTAAGGCACTAAGTTTTTTTTCTTCTAACAGATTTTAGAAACCTGTTAGAATATAGAGTCAATTATAATACAAAACCCCTTTTTGCCCCAAATAATCTAGCCCCGATAGTAGTGGAAATCCTTTTGTGTCCGCCGCGGCGGACACAAAAGATTGAAACGGATAGCGGGATTAGCTCCTAAAAAATCTACTAAATAAATAATTGAATACCACAAAATGAAAAAAATTATACTTACCGCTTTAATCGCTTTTGGTTATAGCAACTTACATGCTCAGGAAGAATCAAAAAGTCCGTTTACATTTTCAGGATACGTAGACGTTTATTACAGCTATGATTTCGGAAAACCGGATAATCATACCCGTCCGGGATTTATTTACAACTACAATAGAAGTAATGAAATGAACATCAATTTAGGATTGGCAAAAGTGAACTACAGTAAAGGCAATGTTCGCGGAAATTTTGCTCTGATGGCCGGAACTTACGCCGAGTACAATCTGGCCGCCGAACAGGGTTTGTTAAAAAATGTATATGAAGCAAATGTGGGAGTGAAGATTTCTTCTTCTCATAATTTATGGGTTGATGCGGGAATTATGCCATCGCATCTTGGTTTTGAAAGCGCGATTGGAAAAGATTGTCAAAATCTAACC
This sequence comes from Flavobacterium collinsii, assembly GCF_902804485.1. GTDB lineage: Bacteria > Bacteroidota > Bacteroidia > Flavobacteriales > Flavobacteriaceae > Flavobacterium > Flavobacterium collinsii. The sequence continues at coordinate 9,303 of NZ_CADCST010000049.1, forward strand.
CGAGGTATTCTGGCTGAAAACTCTCCTTATTATGAAACGGGAGTTAAAATTGGCTACACGTCTGAATCCGGAGAATGGTATCTGGCCGGGATGTATCTGAATGGCTGGCAGCGTATCCAAAAAGTAAAAGGCAATCAAACTCCTGCTTTTGGAACTCAGGTTACTTACAAACCATCAGACAAAGTGGTACTGAACTGGAGCACTTATGTTGGAAATGAGCAACCGGATATTGACAAAAAATGGCGTTATTTTAATAATTTTTACGGGCAATTTAAAGTAACTGATAAAACAAATATTACTGCCGGTTTTGATGTTGGAACACAACAATCGGTTAAAAATAGTACTAAATACGACGCCTGGTTTTCTCCAATTTTGATTTTACAATACAAACCAACTGATAAAATTCAGCTTGCAGCCCGTGGCGAATATTATAGTGATGAAAAAGGAGTAATTATTGCAACAGAAACTCCAAATGGTTTTAAAACTTACGGATTTTCAGCTAACTTTGATTACTTAGTAACTGATAATGTAATGTTTAGATTAGAAGCAAGAAATCTTTCCAGTAAAGATCAAATATTTACAAAAAACAATCTTCCAACGAATACGAACGCGTTTGTAACGACTTCGCTGGCGATTTCTTTTTAGCCTTAGGCAATAAGCTTTAAGCAGTAAGCTTTCGTCTTACTGCTTAAAGCCTACAGCTTATTGCTTAAAGCAAAAAATATGGAAAAAGAAAATAATGCACAGCACTTTCTCGATTTAATTCAGAAATCACGAAAGGGAAAGTTTAAAATCTACATTGGAATGAGTGCCGGTGTGGGTAAAACCTATCGGATGCTGCAGGAAGCACATTCGTTATTAAAAAACGGAATCGATGTAAAAATTGGTTACATCGAAACGCACATGCGAAAAGAAACGCATGAGCTTTTATCTGGTTTGCCTGTGATTCCACGGCGAACCATTTTCTATAAAGGGAAAGAGCTCGAAGAACTCGATGTACAGGCGATAATTAACCTTAGACCCGAAGTTGTCATTGTCGATGAACTCGCACATACCAACGTTGAAGGAAGCAAAAACGAAAAACGCTGGCAGGATGTTCTGGAGATTCTGGAAGCTGGAATCAACGTAATATCGGCAGTAAATATTCAGCATATTGAAAGTTTAAATGAAGACGTTAAACGCATCACAAGTATTGATGTACAGGAACGTATTCCGGATAATGTTTTACGATTGGCCGACGAAGTCGTAAACATCGATTTGACTTCTGAAGATTTGATTGCACGCCTAAAAGAAGGAAAAATTTATACGGCAGATAAGATTCAGACCGCTTTGGCTAATTTTTTCAAATCAGAACAAATTTTACAATTGCGTGAATTGGCTTTGAAAGAAGTAGCCAGCCAGGTAGTTCGAAAAGTAGAAAACGAAGTACCTCAGCTACATGCTTTAAGACACGAAAAATTACTGGCCTGCATTAGCAGCAACGATAAAACAGCAAAAATTGTAATCAGAAAAGCAGCGCGTCTGGCAAGTTATTATAACGGATCCTGGTATGTTTTGTATGTAGAAACTCCGAAAGAAAGCAGTACCAAAATTGCATTGGACAAACAACGGCATTTGATTAATAATTTTAAACTGGCTGTTCAGCTGGGTGCCGAAGTAATTAAAACAGAGAACCAAAATATTGCCGACGCTATTTTAATGACGGTCGAAGAAAAACATATTACAACTGTCTGTATCGGAAAACCGCATTTAAATTTATTTAAAGTAATTTTGTCTACAACAATTTTCAGACGTTTATTGAATAGCCTGTCTTTATCAAATGTTGATCTTGTTATATTATCCTAAAATGCGAAATGTTTTATGTAAAATGTGAGATGTTTTTGTGAAATACATTTTACATTTCACAACGAACTTTTTACTAGAAAAAGCAAAAAATGAGAATTAAAACCAAATTGAATCTGGGAGTCGGATTGTTATTTTTAATGATTATTATACTCTCTTTAGTGAGCGGATATGCTGTTTTTTTGATAAAAGCAGATACCGAGAATATTCTGAAAGCGAATTACAATACGCTGGAATATTCCAGAAATATGATTTTATCTTTGGACGAAATCAAAGTGAATACTGATAGTACGATTCATACTTTTAAGGAATATCTTGAAAAACAAACCCGAAACGTTACAGAACCCGGAGAAAAAGAAGCCACTGCTAAACTGGAAAATGACTTTGCCCTTTTAGAAAAAAATGGTTCTAATGAAACCGTGAAAGCACAAATCAGGCAGGATATTTTTTCGATTATGAAACTCAATCTGGATGCCATCAAGCAAAAGGGTGATATTGCCAAACATACTGCCGAAAATGCCAATTTATGGATTGCCATTGTGGGAACACTCTGCTTTTTAATCGCCTTTAACCTGCTGGTTAATTTGCCCAATAATATTGCCAATCCAATTAAGGAATTAACCCAGAGTATTAAAGAAATTGCCAATAAAAATTATTCCGAACGGGTACATTTTACCAATCACAACGAATACGGTGACCTGGCAAAATCCTTTAATACAATGGCGCAAAAACTCCAGGAATACAACAATAGTAATTTGTACAAATTATTCTTCGAGAAAAAACGACTCGAAACCCTCATCAATAACATGCACGACCCTATTATTGGTTTAGACCATGAAGGTGTGATTTTGTTTGTGAATGATGAAGCTCTGAAAATTATCGGAATGAAACTGGAAGATGTTATTGGTCAATCCGCTTCAACTTTGGCTGTCTCCAATGATTTAATTCGCTCTTTGATTCTGAAAGAACCTGCAGCCGATTCTCAGAAAAAACATCCAATGAAGATTTTTGCCCACGGAAAAGAAAGTTATTTTGATAAAGAAACCATCAACATCACCATAACTCCAACAGGCGAAGAAAAAGAAATTAATATTGGAGACGTAATCATCCTGCGAAATATTACCTTATTTAAAGAACTTGATTTTGCAAAGACTAATTTTATTGCAACCGTTTCACACGAATTAAAAACGCCAATTGCTTCTATAAAACTAAGCCTTCAATTGCTTCAAAACAACAAAACAGGCGAAATGAACGACGATCAGAAACAACTTGTAGAAAGTATTAAAGAAGACAGTCAGCGTTTATTGAAGATTACAGGCGAATTACTTAATTTATCACAATTAGAAACCGGGAATATTCAGTTAAACATTGAGAAAAGCAATCCTTATTCGATTGTAAATTATGCAACCGAAGCCGTAAAAATTCAGGCCGAGCAAAAACAAATCAAACTCATTGTTGAAGCCAATGAACACCTGCAAGATGTAAAAGCCGACAGTGAAAAAACAGGATGGGTTTTGATTAATTATTTATCGAATGCGATTACCTATTCGTCTGAAAAGAGTACGATTATCATCCGGTTAAAAGAGGAAAACGATCAAATTACATTTGAGGTTATCGATACCGGAAAAGGAATTGATGCCCGCTATAAAGACAAAGTCTTCGATAAATATTTTCAAATTCCGGGAAGTCAGAAATCAGGAACCGGATTGGGTCTTGCCATAAGTAAAGAATTTATTGAAGCTCAAAACGGAACTATTGGTGTTGAGAGTAATTTGGGATTAGGAAGTACGTTTTGGTTTTCGCTGAAGGTCTAATCCAGAAAGACATAGAGAGCGATAAATCATAAAGATAACGCTCCTCCGGAGCTTAATTAGGGCTCTCTTTTATAAAATAATATGAATAAAAAGAAATCCGTGTAGATCCGTGTTTTCGCATTAGCGAATCTGCCTAATCCGCGTACAATTTATACGCCTCTAATGGAGTCGAAGACCTTTTCCACTGTAAAGCCCTTCGACTTAACCCAAAGTGATCACACAAAGCGGTATAATATTTAGTCAATCTTAATTCAATTCTCTATTTTAAAGCTACCGGGTTAATATTCGCTTAAGGTTCAGTTAAACCAAAAATACTTAGGTCAGACATACGTTATTATTGCAACTTTTAACAATAACGAAGATGTTTTACAAAGCGATTTCTCTGGTATTTTTATTTGTTTTTTTTGGTGCCAATGCACAGCAAAATGATTCTATAACAAAAATTGACAGTACTTCACGACAATTAAAATTCAATTACAAGCAACTAATCATTCCGGGCGTTTTAATTGGTTATGGAGTAATTGGACTTGAAAGCGACCAACTTTTAAGTTTTAATCATCAAATCAAAAATGAAGTTACTGAAGATATTGACAACAAAATCACTATTGATGATTTCTCTCAATATGCACCGGCTGCTTCCGTTTATGCCCTGAATGCTTTTGGTGTGAAAGGAAAGAATAATATACGGGATCGGTCTGTCATTTTTGTAACTTCATACGTTATCATGGCTTCGACAGTTTTGGGTTTAAAATCGATTTCACATGTAGAAAGACCTGATGGAAGCTCAAAAAACTCGTTCCCTTCCGGACATACGGCGACTGCTTTCGCCGGAGCGGAGTTTTTATGGCAGGAATACAAAGACAAATCGATTTGGTACGGAATTGCCGGTTATGCTGTAGCAACCGGAACAGGGCTTTTCAGAATTTACAACAACCGTCATTGGTTAACGGATGTTGCTGCCGGAGCCGGAATCGGAATTTTGAGTACCAAAATTGCCTACTGGATTAATCCCTACATTACCAAAAAATTATTTAAATCATCTTCTGAAAATAAATCAACTTCTATGGTAATGCCGTTTTATAATGGTAAACAATACGGATTGGGGTTTGTGAAGGTTTTTTAGTTTTTTTTCCACAAAGACGCTAAGACGTAAAATTTATTTAGAGCGGCAGAATAAAAGTTTTTTTTGCCACGAATTACACAAATTTTCGCGAATTGTATTGATTGTAGTTTGAATAGAAATTTGTGATAATTTGTGTAATTCGTGACAAAAAACTAGAAAAAGCTATTCAAAATTCCTTCTAATCTGTACAATCTGTGGCAAAAAATTACGTATTCGCCGTATTATTCTTAATCTCCATTACCTCTCTTTTTACCTCCAGAAGTAAATCTTTCATACTTTGAGATTCTGTCTGTTCATGGCGTTTATCACTTCTTCCAATATTACATTCGTATTCCCAGATTTCTAAGATATCTGAGGCTTTCACTTCATAATTTGGATAAAAACGATTATCAGATTCTAAAACCAAAGTATTCTTTTTGTTTTTATTCAGACGTTTGTAAACCATTCCTTCATTTTTGGTAATCAGGATATACGTCTTACCATCCATCACCTCTCCCAGCCTTTCTACATAACGGCCAATAATAATAGATCCGTCTTCATGTGGTGGCATCGAATCGCCTTCTACAGGAAATCCGCGATGTTTACCCGGACCTAAAAACGGAAGAGAGACTTGTTGTAAACTTTCAATATACTCCGGATCGGCATATCCGTTTAAGTAACCTGCTTTTGCTCGTTGAGATACAATTTCGATATAATTCTCCCCAAAACGGTCTACTTGTATGGGTAGAATAAGTCGGTTGCCTTCCAGTTTTATCAAATTTTCTATATCAATCTTTCGTATATCGACAGACAATAGTAAGTCAATACTCGTATGAAAATATAAAGCAATTTGTTTCAAGATATCGTACGGCGCCTCAGAGGTTCCGTCCTCGTATTTAACATATCTTCCTCGGGTAATCTTTAGGTTCTCAGCTAATTTCTCCTGCGATATTTTATGCTTAACCCTCAATGCTCTGATGTTATCTGAAAATAAGGACATAATTAATTTGTTATAATTTGGAACAACAAATATACAAAAAAATGTTATCATCTGTACTAATTTTGTTTACTACAAAAACAAGAAAATGGCAAGGGCAATTGTACACATGGATCTGGATACCTTTTTTGTATCCTGTGAAAGACGCACCAACTCTGAACTAAACGGAATTCCGCTTATTATAGGCGGTGGAGACCGTGGTGTTGTGGCCTCATGTTCCTATGAAGCCCGTAAATTTGGAGTCCGTTCTGCCATGCCGATTCGTATGGCATTAAAACTTTGTCCAGACGCAAAAGTCATGAAAGGTGATATGGAATTGTATTCGCAATTATCACATGATGTTACACAAATCCTTCAGGAAAAAGCACCCGTTTTAGAAAAAGCCAGTATCGATGAGTTTTATCTCGACATTACCGGGATGGATAAATTTCACGGCAGTTATAAATGGACCAACGAATTGGCACAATCTGTAATTAAAGAAACCGGATTACCCATTAGCTTTTCATTGTCTATTAATAAAACGGTTTCTAAAATTGCAACCGGAGAAGGCAAACCAGTAGGAAAGCTCGAAATTCCGGAACAAGAGGTGCAAGACTTTTTAAATCCTTTATCGATTCAGAAAATCCCAATGGTTGGAGCGGTTACTTTTCAGCTTTTGTCCAGAATTGGCGTTCGTAAAATTCAGACTCTAGCCGAAATGCCTGCCGAGATTTTACAACAAATGATTGGTAAAAATGGTCTGGAACTCTGGAAAAAAGCACACGGAATTGACCACACTCCCGTTGAACCCTATACCGAAAGAAAATCAATATCTACCGAAACCACTTTTTCTCAGGATACAATCGACATTGCAAAACTGAAAAGAATACTTTTAGGAATGGTCGAAAAACTGGCTTTCCAGCTTCGGGCCGAGCAATGGCTAACCTCAACGGTTACGGTTAAAATACGCTACGCTAATTTTGATACCGAAACCAAACAGTGCAGAGTGGCTTATACCTCAGCCGATCATATCCTGACCAAAAATGTGACGGAACTTTTTGAAAAAGTCTACCAGCGCCGAATGCGACTTCGCCTGATTGGCATTCGCTTTAGCGGATTGGTGCGCGGAACCTACCAAATTGATCTTTTTGAAGACACTCAGGAAATGTTATCACTTTATGAAGCGATGGATAAAATGAAAAAACGTTATGGTTTTGACGCCGTAATGCGCTGTGCCGGAGCTTCTTTTAAACCTAATACTAAAGACGATATTTTAAAACGAACCAAATAATGCATCTTAATTGTCATTCATACCATTCATTACGTTACGGCACAATTCCGCTTAAGGAATTGGTTGATCAGGCCGTTTCCTGTGGTATAAAAACAATGGCGCTTACAGATATTAATACCGTTACCGGAATTTATGATTTTATAAAAGCATGTCAGGAAAAAGGAATTAAACCTTTAGTTGGGATGGAATTTCGATCCAATCATGAATTTCGATATATTGGGTTAGCTCAAAATGCAGAAGGTTTAGCCGAAATGAACCGCTTCTTAACAGAACATAATTTCAGCGGAGAACCATTGCCTTTAATTGCTCCCGAATTTAAATCCGTTTTCGTGATTTATACCTTAGAAAATGCTCCTAAAGTTCTTCGCAAAAATGAATTTATCGGTATTCGTCCTGAAGAAGTTTCAAAGCTTTTTACATCTGAACACAAAAATAAAATGAATCAGATGGTTGTTTTGCAGCCTGTCACTTTTAGAACTAAAACAGAACACAATCTGCATAAAATTCTTCGGGCAATTGACACCAATATTATTTTATCTAAACTAACAGAATCTGATTACTGCAAAGCTTCTGAAATGCTGCAACCTTTGGAATCTCTTTTGCCTTTTTATGAAAAATATCCTGAAATCATAACCAATACTCAGAAAATTATTGATTCCTGTAATTTTGAATATGATTTTGGAGTTCCAAAAAACAAAAAATTCTATACTAATAGTCGTCAGGAAGATTTAGAAAAACTGACCGCCCTGGCTTGGGAAGGATTCAAAAACCGTTATGAAGACGAGAACCAGGAAGCAAAAAAACGTGTCGAAAAAGAACTGAAAGTTATCGATGAATTAGAATTCAGCGGATATTTCTTAATCACCTGGGACATTATTCAATACAGCAACCGTCAGGGTTTTATGCATATTGGTCGCGGAAGCGGTGCAAACAGCATTATCGCCTATTGTCTCGGAATTACAGACATCTGCCCTATTGAACTGGATTTGTATTTTGAACGTTTTTTAAACCTCAACCGCAAAACTCCTCCCGATTTTGATATTGACTGGAGCTGGCAGGAACGAAATATAATTCTGGAATATATCTTCGGAAAATACGGTAAAAATCATGTTGCTTTTTGCGGTACGAATGTCGAATTCAAGTACCGATCTATTTTTAGAGAAGTTGGAAAAGTTTTCGGGCTTCCAAAAGAAGAACTGGATATGCTGGCTAAAAATCCCGAAGAGCTTCACGAAACCAATAAGATCGTAAAACAGGTTCAGTATTATGGTCGTATGCTCGGCAAATATCCAAACCAGCGCAGCATGCACGCCTGTGGCATTTTAATTTCCGAAGAACCTATTACGAATTATACTCCTTTAGAAATGCCTCCAAAAGGATTTCCGATTGTATTGTTCGACATGCATATTGCAGAAGAGATTGGTTTTGAAAAATTCGACATCCTGAGTCAGCGAGGTATTGGTCATATTGACGACAGCGTAAAACTCATTGCCAAAAACCGGGGTATAAAAGTTGACATTCGCAATACTTCCATTTCTAAAGACGAAGCTTTATGCAATATCTATTTGGCTCAGGGAAAAACGATTGGCTGCTTTTATATCGAAAGCCCAGCCATGCGTGGTTTATTACGCCGACTGAATTGTGATAATTATAAAATTCTGGTGGCGGCTTCCTCTATCATTCGGCCCGGTGTAGCACAATCCGGAATGATGAAAGAGTATATTTTTCGCCATAATAATCCAACCCAGTTTGAGTATTTTCACGAGGTCTTCAGGGAGCACCTCGGTGAAACGTATGGTATTATGGTCTATCAGGAAGATGTGATTAAAATCGCGCAGCATTACGGCGGACTTCCCGCTGCTGACGGCGATATTCTACGTCGTGCCATGTCCGGAAAAGGAAGATCTCTGGAAGCTTTGCAAAAAGTAAAAGATAATTTCTATGCGAGCTGTGCTCAAAAAGGACATCCGGAAATGCTGAGTCAGGAAATTTACCGTCAAATTGAATCTTTTGCCGGATACTCTTTTTGCAAAGCGCACTCGGCTTCTTATGCCGTAGAAAGTTATCAGAGTTTGTTCCTGAAAGTTTATTACCCTGTAGAGTTTATGACCGCAGTAATTAATAATCAGGGCGGATTTTACAGAACCGAAGTTTACGTACACGAAGCGCGTATGTCAGGCGGCAACATACACAACCCCTGTGTGAATAAAAGCGAATATCAGACTACTTTATATGGTACAGACATTTATCTTGGCTTTATGCATCTGCAAAGCCTGGAGTCTAAAACGGCTCACTTAATCGAATCGGATCGGGAGAAAAACGGGGCTTTTCTTTCTTTGGAGGATTTTATCAACCGAATTCCTATTGGCATTGAGAGCATGAAAATTCTAATTTTTATAGATGCTTTTCGTTTTACAGGAAAAACCAAAAATCAGCTTTTGGTCGTCGCAAGTTTACTTCTTAATAATTTCAAACCCGAAAACACAAACCTGAGGCTGATACAGGAACCGGTAAAGGAATACAAACTTCCTACTCTGGAACGTTCTTTATATGAAGATGCTTTTGATGAAATTGAACTATTAAGCTTTCCTGTATCCTGTACCGTTTTTGATCTTTTACAAACCAAACACCGTGGTGATATTATGGCCAAAGATTTAGTAGCCCATCATAAAAAACAAGTCCGCATGCTCGCTTACCTCATCTCAAGAAAACAAGTTCCTACTAAGAAAGGAACGATGTATTTTGGTACCTGGATCGATCATGAAGGCACTTATTTTGATACTGCACATTTTCCTGATAGTCTCGCAAACTATCCTTTTCAGGGTGGCGGCTGCTATCTTTTATTAGGAAATGTCGAAGTCGATTATCATTTTCCAACCATTACAATAACCAAAATGGCCAAAATGCCTTTTATTCCGGATCCGCGCTATATGGATGCTAAAGATCAGTTTAAAACACAACGCCAAATTAAAGAAGATGTTAGTCCAACGCATCGGGACCCTTATCCGCAAGGACATGAGATTAATTTGCCCCGGCACCGAATGAAATTTTAGTTTTCAATAACAGCCGTCACAGTTTCCAGCCAGATAAATAGTCATTAAAAAATGCACACTGAAACTGAGACTGGAAACTAAAAAGAAATGAATCTACGTTATATAAATGAGATGAAAAAAACAGAATATGCCATAGTCGATATCGAAACCACAGGCGGAAATGCCAGTGGCAGCTGCATTACAGAAATTGCCATTATTATTCACGATGGTGAAAAAGTAATAGACCGCTTTGAAACGCTTGTGAACCCACAACAGGAAATACCTCCTGCTATTTTTGCTTTAACGGGTATTAACAATGAAATGGTCGCTAATGCGCCAATCTTCGATGATATTTCAGAGAAAGTGCTAGAGATGCTTACGGATCGAATCTTCGTCGCTCATAATGTCAATTTTGATTATTCATTTGTTCGTCATCAACTTGAACAAGCAGGCTTTAAATGGACAGCAAGAAAGTTATGTACCGTTCGCGCAGCCAGAAAAATCAGACCGGGTTTCCCTTCCTATAGTTTAGGAAAACTTTGCAATTCACTCGACATCCCTTTAGAAAACCAGCATCGTGCCGGCGGAGATGCAGCCGCTACTGCCATATTGTTTTCGCGATTACTCGAATGGGACGATGAAGGTCATATGGAACAAATGATCAAAAACACGGCACAAGATCAGCGTTTACCTCCTAACCTTCCGCCAGAAGATTTTAATAATTTACCGGAAAAACCGGGTGTATATTATTTTTATAATGAGGTAAAAAAAGTAATCTACGTGGGAAAAGCGGTTAATATAAAAAAACGTGTTGCCTCTCATTTTAGCGGTCACAAAATTAATCCGCAAAGACAAAACTTCTTACGGGATATTTATTCCATTTCCTATGAAGTTTGTGGCAACGAGTTAATGGCGCTGCTATTAGAATGTACCGAAATCAAACACCTTTGGCCAACGTACAACAGGGCTTTAAAACGATTTGAACCAAAATTTGGCTTGTACCAATATGAAGCCCGCAACGGATATAAATATCTGGCTATCGGAAAACTCAATAAATTTCAATCGTGTATTGAGCATTTCAGTAGTTTATACGAAGCAACAAATATACTACGGGGCTTAGCAGAACGATTTGAAATTGATTATCGATTTTGTAAATATTCAAAACCTGAAGAAGGAGAACTATTTCAAAATAATGATGCAAAAGATTTGCCGGATGCCTTCCTCCATAATGAGCAAGTCGACAAGGCTATTGATTTTTTATTAAGCAACAGACCCACTTTTGCCATTATAGAAAAAGGAAGAACAGCGCACGAACGCAGTTGCATTTGGATAGAAAACGGCCATTTTTATGGCATGGGATATATTCCGTTGGATGTTGCGATTACTGATCCTTCGGAAGTAAAAAATTATACCACGCCTTATAAAAGCAATCAATACATTGTGCAATTGATTTTTGCTTATGCAGAGAAAAATCCCCGAAAAGTTTTTTTCAACAAAAACTTGCTAACATCAAGGATATAAAACGAATCTAATTTTTAAAATAGAGCTATAAACTTAAAGTATTGACTTATGACACTATTTAGCGATACCGAATTATTTGCCACAGGTTTGAAAGGAAAAAAAATATTTGACCTGCCTGATGCAGAACTTATTTTGATCGATAACTTTTTTACCAAAGAAGAATCTGATCGTTTTTACGAAAAATTACTTCATCAAACTAAATGGAGAGAATATGAAATGGAAATGTATGATAAAATTGTTACAGCCCCTCGAATGATTTCCTGGTACGAAGATAAAGATAATGCGGGAGCAGATCAAAATGGCCCTGACTGGACTTATGAATTGTTAACGATTAGAGGCCGTGTTGAAAAAGAAACCCAGCTTGATTTTAATAGTCTGTTACTTAATTTATATCGAAATGGTAATGATGGTGTTTCCTGGCATAGCGACAAAGAACATAACTCCGGACCAAACCCAATTATAGCTTCGGTTACTTTTGGAGAAACCCGAATGTTCCGATTACGACATAAATTCCGAAAAGAAATTCCACAAGTAGAAATTCCGCTACATCATGGTTCTTTTCTATTAATGTCCGGAACGACCAATAGTTTTTGGCAACATCAGGTTCCAAAAACTGCTCGTGATGTTTTACCAAGGATCAACCTGACCTTTAGAAGAACGGACAGAAAAAGTTGATTTTGTAAAACTTGTCCTGAAATATAATAACTCAAAAGGCGTTATTTCTACTGTAAAATAGTGTAGAAAATTCCTCCTCAAAAAGTTAAAATACTCAGTGTATGAACCTTTTATTAGGCAAACCCTATCTTTTTTACTACTTTTGCAACCTTTTTTTACATATACATTACCACAATGGCTTATTCAAACAATGATTTAATGCGTTTTTTAGATGCGCAAAACAAACTTTATCTTACTGCTCTTTCTGAAATAAAAAAAGGAAAAAAGGAGACACACTGGATGTGGTTCATTTTTCCTCAAATTAAAGGATTGGGTAAGAGCGATACTGCAAATTATTATGCCATTAACGATCTAAAAGAAGCAACCGAGTTTTTAGAACACCCTATTTTAGGAAAACACCTTATCGAAATTTCAGAGCTATTTTTGACTTTTAAAAGAAAATCAGCCGATGGAATTTTAGGTGATTTAGATGCGCGTAAATTACGTTCGTCTATGACACTTTTCTCTTTGGTAGAAAATACAAATCCTGTATTTCAGGAAATCTTAGATGCTTTTTTCTCAGGAGAAAAAGATCCTCTTACTTTGTCTATTATTAATTCATCTATAAAATCTTCTGTTGAAACTGAAATGGTATAATTTCCATTTTCAATACATTAGATCATTTCAATTAAAAACACTACGTTTTTTTGCTTTTTGCAAATTAGTAGTGTTTTTTTTGGCCCACAGATTTTACGGATGAAACGGGTTTGTACCGATTTTTTATTACTCGAAAGAAACCATAAAAAAATGCCTTGCTTAAAAGCAAGGCATTTATATTTTGAAATAAAATCAAAGTAAAAAAAGAAAACCTGCGTTAATCCGCTTGATCCGTAGAACCCGCGGGCAAATTCACACCGCATTTAAACTTAGAACCTTAGTATCTCAGCACCTTAGTACCTCCTTTTAAACTTCTTTCGGTTTCGTCAAGTAATACACCGGAATTCCCGTTAACATGATCAAAACTCCCCATCCGCAGGTTGAGAATTTTGTAAGCAACAACGAAATACAAATTGCAGTCGCAATCACAATGTACAGCATTGGTAAAAATGGATATCCAAAAGCTTTATATGGTCGTTCAGCTTCCGGCATCTTTTTTCTCAAAATGAAGATTCCATAAATAGTTAAAATGTAAAAAATCAATACAATGATAATTACAAAATCTAACAAATCACCATACTTCCCTGTCAGACACAAAGCCGAAGCCCAGAAACACTGTGCCCATAAAGCCCAGCCCGGAACACTTGATTCATTCAAAACGGCCGCTTTTTTAAAGAAAAGACCGTCCTTGGCCATGGTATAGTATACTCTCGCACCCGCCATAATTAATCCGTTGTTGCACGCAAAAGTCGAAATCATAATCATGATCGCAATAATCAGCGTACCAATATTACCAAAAATATAATGCGAAGCCACTACTGCTACACGATCTGATTTAGCTGTGGCAATCTCGTCTAACGGAACTACCGCTAAATACATCAAATTTGTCAAAACATAAATAATCGTCACAATAAAAGTTCCTAAAAACAAACTGAAACCGACATTACGCTTTGGGTTTTTAATTTCACCAGCAATAAAGGTAACGCCATTCCAGGCATCACTTGAAAATAACGAGCCCACCATCGCAGCCGAAATTCCACTAATTAAAGCTGTTCCGCTAATAGGCAGCCATGAGCCGCTTTCTGCATTATAGGTACGTGTTGCCCAAGCATTTTCTCCCCAATTGGCATCCCAAATCGAAGCTTTTGCGCCTAATGTTAATCCAAAAACAATTAATCCCAGTAAGGATAAAATTTTGATAATAGTAAGAACAGTTTGCAGAATTTTTCCATTCTTCACACCACGGCTATTAATCAACGTTAATACAACAATTGTAAAAATCGAAACCAGCTGAGCCGCGTTGAGCTTAAAAGCCCCCAATTCATAAAGTATATTTTCGTCACTCAGTGGCTCGTACAAATAAGCGGCAAACTTTGAGAAAGCCACTCCAACCGCAGCAATCGTTCCCGTCTGGATTACGGCAAAAAAACTCCAGCCATACAAAAAGGCAATTAGTTTATTGTAAGCTTCCTTTAGGTACACATATTGTCCTCCTGCTTTTGGGAACATTGCGCTAAGCTCACCGTAACTCACAGCAGCTATTACAGTAATCAATCCCGAAAGGAGCCAAATTAACGTTAACCATCCTGCCGAGCCTACCTGCCTGGTGATATCGGCGCTCACAATAAATATTCCTGATCCAATCATAGAACCTACCACAAGCATGGTTCCATCTAATAATCCGAGTTCTCTTTTAAAATCTCCCTGGTCGTTTTCTTGCATAATTTTAGTTTTTGGGTTGGTTAAAGATATACTTTTTTCTTAAATTTTAGATTTCAAAATTCAAATCCAAAAATCTAAACCCTAAAAAATCAAATTCCAAATTCTAAAAATCTAAAGTAAATTGGGCGTGTCCCTACGGGTCGGGCTTTCGGCTATATCTTTTGTTTCGTTTCACTTTACAAAAGGATACCGCCTCTATCCCTCACGCAAATCTCGTCTTGTCAGATCTTTTTAAATAACTATTGACTTTACGGATTTCCATAAAATAATACTTTTTCATCTGTTTACATTTGACATCCTAATAGAATAGTAATCGAACCTGATAGAATTGTCACAATCAGAATTATTCTCTTGATCGCATTTCTAATGAATATATTCTCTTAACCTTAGAAAAGAAATTACCTAACTTAATAATCTACTTTAATCAAATAACCATGAAAAAAATCTCCTTACTCTTATTATTATTTGTCCTTAATTCTTGTTCTACCAATTATTATTTTGTCAACATCGATGAAGATACTCCGATTTTCACTTCTGAAAATGGAAAAGAATCAGTTACCATAATTCCAAAAGGATCTGGCGCATACATCAATAGAAGTGATAAAAAAGCACGAAAAATAAAATGGCAAAATTTTAAAGGATGGGCTATAAATCCAATATATAACAATTCAAGTTTTTCCAGCAATTCAAACAGTAACTATTCAGACAATAACAATTCCTCAGGTAATAGCTACACTAAATCCTCAACAAGATCTTCATCGGGAGGATCCGTTCAGGTAAAAGGTTATACAAGAAAAAATGGAACTTATGTTGCTCCACATACGCGAAGTGCTCCAAGAAGAAGATAAGTCAAAACACTTCTCAAATTATCTAAATAAAAAAACATGAAATTAATTATCCCCCTTCTAATTCTCATCCTTACTCTTAGTTATAAACAAGAAAAAGAGATTGCCATTAAAGAAACTAATAAAGTAGAAAAAACTACATTAAAAACTTTTACTTATGAAGATATTGCCAGATATACTATGGCGTCTATTATGGGGCAGCAACCTAAAATAATTACTGCAATCAAAAAAGGAAACTTATACTATGTATCCTATATTAGAAAATCAGATAGAAAGAAATTCGAGTATAAAATAAAATTTGATGGCACTAAAATTATCTGGTCAAATATCGATGGTAGATGGAGAAATTCTCAATATGACGAAAAAATTAGTTTTAGTAAAAAGAATAATAAACTTTCTATAATTCAAACTTTTAGCGATGGTTCCCAGGACATTCAATATTATAAAAAGGGCCAATAAGAACGATACCATCTAAACAATTGAAAGAGATATTTTATATTTTAGCTCTTATTAAAGCTCAATATTGCAAGGCAATAATTTATAAAAATAGAATCAAAAATATCTTTATGTATCAAATGTCTAAAGAAGAAGAAATAATCAATAAGGTTGCCCAAGATAAAATAGACTTTAATCTCGGAGTACAGCTTTTATTAGAAGATCCCGATTATGATTTTGAAAGGCTGTTTATAACTTTAAAAAATTATATATTCAACGCTATTCCTGAAAAAACTCATTACGATACAGAAACTTATCAAAATGCCATTAATACAATTCCATTAAAATCGACCTATACTCCTATTATACTTTTAAAAAATTTCCCAACACGAATTGCTTTTTATAAACTCGCGGAACTTCCTGAAAACGAAAATAAAAAAGTTTTAATTTCATTACTCTGGATTTTTAAAGCAACAGACACTGAGCGAAGAAATATGGAATGTAAAAATGGCTGTGGACATTTTTGGCATGAATTTGAATAAAACACACAGTCCTATCTTTAAATACTTAGAAGCTACAACTCACCAAAAAGTTGTAGCTTTTTTAATAACCTATAAGAAAAGCGCCTTTTTAAATCACATCCAGAATTGTTAAACAAAAGAATAACTTATTCCATTTTTTTTATTTGTGTTATTTTTTCATTTCTAAATTAAACTTTACGCAATACAGTATACTATACTTTATCAAAATCCGAAAAACAACAATAAAACACCTCATATCATCCAATTACATAAAAAAACATCTCGAAAAATAAATTTAACAAGAAAAAATAACTCGTTTGTAAAACTATATCCTTTTTTTATTAAATTTATGAGGGTGTAAACCAATCTTAGGAAATTAAGTTTTTATTAACAATTGTTTATTTTAAAACCGTTAAAAAACAACACTCTCAGTAACCTGCTTTTCTTAGAAAGACACCTTCAGCCATAAGCATTCTTACCGGATAAAGAAAAAGCAGTATTAACCTCCAAATCTGAAAATTATGCCTAAGAGTCCGTTTTTTAAAAATATACGTTTCCCGAATGTTTTCATTCCGTTGATAATAGTAATTATTTCCTGCGCATTGCTTATCTGCATCAACTTTTTTACGATCAAAATATTATCTGCCAACAGAGCTTACGTTAATGGCGAATCACATTATTCAAAAGGTCAAAAAGATGCGGCACGATATCTCATTATGTATCTTTTTACTAAAGACCCATACCAATGGAAGCTTTTTTCTCAGGAGTTAAAAGTTCCCCAAGGGGATGGCGTTGCCAGAAGAACTCTTTTAAAAGAAGGAGATACCGAAATTGCCCGACAAGGATTTCTCACAGGGCGGAATCACAAAGATGACCTCGACGATATTGTCTGGCTGTTTGTAAACTTCAAAGATGTTTCCTTTCTGGCAAAAGCAATTCATGAATGGGGTCAGGGCGACGAATTAATATTCAAATTAGCTACGCTGGGCCAGCAAGTAGATACCGAGATAAAACAAGATCTTTTGACCCCTGCCAGTCAGCAAAAATTTCTTAATGAAATTAGTATAATCAGCGACAAACTCACTATTAACGAACGTAACTTCTTAAATACTTTGGGAGAAGGAACACGAAAAATTAAAAGCCTTCTGATTATAACCAATATCGTTTTTATTCTGATAATCGTGATAAGCGTATGTTCGTACTATGCGATTATGGTAAAGCGTTTAGTGATTTCCAAGAAAGAAATTGAAGAAAAAAACGAAAACCTTATCCTTGTCAATCACGAGCTGGATAGATTTGTTTACAGTGCATCTCACGATCTGAGATCGCCTATAACATCTTTAAAAGGTCTCATCGAAATTACCCAACTCGAAGATGACATTCACCAGATCAGAGACTATTTAACGCTCATGCACAAAAGTCTCACCAAGCAGGATCAGTTTATAGTTGACATCATCGATTATTCAAAAAACAAACGAAAACAAGTTGTAATAGAACCTGTAAGCTTAAAGGAACTATTTGACGAGATTATTTCACAATTGATGCATATTGAAAATGCCAACAAAATAAAATTTAAAAAGGAATTATTAGTCGATATCATCCAAAGCGATGACCTACGTTTAAGAATCATTATTTCGAATTTACTCTCCAATGCCATCAAATATGCCGATGTCAATAAGCCGGAAATGTTTATTTCGATTAAAACTTATACGGACGAGGGTTGTGATAAAATAGAGATAACAGATAACGGAATTGGAATTAAAGACGAATTTAAAGACAGTATTTTTGAAATGTATTTTGGTACAAACAAAAACAAAGGTTCTGGATTAGGTCTTTATATTGCAAAAGAAGCTGTAGAAAACATCAAAGGAAGTATTTCGGTTTTCTCTGAAAATACTGTCGGGAGTAAATTTATTGTAGCAATTCCTATTTCTCATGCAAACTAAACCTGTGTTTCTAATCGTCGATGACAATTTGATCGATCAGCTTGTCATTACACAGTTACTTAAAAAAGTGCTGGATATTGACGAGATATTCATCGCAAATAATGGTAGAGAAGGAATTCAGTGGCTTGTTACTAACAACAACCATCCGCTCATTATTTTATTGGATATTCAGATGCCTATAATGAATGGTTTCGAATTTCTCGAGGAGTTTCACAAATTAAAAAAAGAGATAAAAAAAAGAATTCGAATTTATGTGCTTTCATCCACCTTAGATCCGGATGAAATTGCAAAAATCAATAGAAACAGGTATGTAAGTGCTTTTTTAAACAAGCCTTTCCCAATAGAAGAATTTAAAACACTACTGTTTAACTATTGAAGACTATTGAAGAACTCTGTTTACCTGAGAAAAACTTCTTTGGTAATAAGGTTCCTTAGTAGA
Source organism: Flavobacterium collinsii (assembly GCF_902804485.1). GTDB lineage: Bacteria > Bacteroidota > Bacteroidia > Flavobacteriales > Flavobacteriaceae > Flavobacterium > Flavobacterium collinsii. The sequence goes on from NZ_CADCST010000049.1 coordinate 28,100, forward strand.
TGAGATCATTACACCTCCGTGAGTAGAAGAATGTACAAACTTAATTTCTCCTTCTGTTACCTCAACTACCATCCCAACATGATTGATACGGCGTCTTCCATTGGTTTTAAAGAAAATCAAATCTCCTTTTTGTGCCGCTTCGCTTTCAACCCTAAATCCAATTCTGGATTGTTCGATCGAACTTCTTGGCAGCTTGATATCAAAATTATTAAAGGTACAAATCATTAGTCCTGAGCAATCAAAACCGGCTTTCGTTGTTCCGCCCGACCGATAACGCGTTCCAATATTCTCAGTCGCATTTCCAATCAATTGATCAATCAAATCAGAATTATTACCCAATCTTACAAATGTAGAATCTTTTTTTACGGTCGTATCTTCAGCAATCTGAATCGGCGGTGTAGCTGTAGTAGTTTCGGCAGACTTTACTTCTTGCAAAGCTGCTGCCTTTTCAGGCGAAACATTAATCTTAAGCAGGTAACCCACTTTTAGCCTCTTTTTAATTGCTGGATTTTGTTTTTCCAATTCCTTAACGGTTATCCCAAACTCTTTTGCAATGGCATATTTTGTTTCTTTCGACAAAACCTCTCTGGTTACTTCAACCTTTGCAGGCTCCTTAATATTCTCGATTACCGGAGCAGCCGTAGCTACAGCAGTGTTAGTATCGACAGTGGTATTGGATGGAATGCTAATTTGCTGTCCAATTTTTAAACCTTCGCTTTCTAAAAGCGGATTGGCTTTCTTTAAGTCATCAACTGAAACATTGTATTTTTTCGAAATTCCCCAAAGCGTTTCTTTAGCAAGTACTTCATGAGAACCCGGAGTTACAACCGGAGTAGTATTTACAACTGGTTCGGTAACTTTTTTAGCAACTGTTTTATTATGGTTGGGTATTAATAAAACGGAATTTAGTTTTAGAACTTTGGGTGCATTAGGGTTTGCTGCTGCAATATCTTTTGGTTTTACTCCGTATTTTTTAGCAATTACAGTAAGATTTTCTCCTTGTGAGATTTTGTGTTTAATATACTTTTCTTGTGAAAAAGCTCCGACACTGAAAAAAAACAAAATTACTATTAACCTGCAAACCATTATCTATTACATTTTTATCTTTTATTACACGCTCTAAATTGAATTACTTTCTGAATTATAAACTCAAAAAAAGGGAATTATTTTACCCGATAAGCGAATTTAACTTTTTAAAGTAAAAAAAGCATCTTTTTTAACAACTAATTTTGTTCAATTTAACAAACGCGGCATAAAAATTGAGCCAACCCTTTGAAATAATGCTCTTTATAAAACACATTATTTTCAAACCAAAATAACCAATCTTAACCAGAAAACCGTGTGAGATGACATTAAGCAACATTGAAATTAATTATAAAATGCAAAAAAAATGCTCTGTTTTTTTCACAGAGCATTTTTAATATAAGTAAATCGTATCGATTAGGCTTTCCCTGCAGCAATTAAGTTTAACGCTGAACCTGCAACAAACCAGCCAATCTGACCTTCGTTGTAAGTGTGATTCGCTAAGATAATATCTTTAGAACCATCTGCGTGAACGAACTCTAATGTTAATGGTTTCCCGGGAGCAAACTCAGTTAAATCAGTAAAATTGATTATATCGTTCTCCTGAATTTTATCATAATCGGTTTCATTCGCAAAAGTCAATCCCAAAAGACCTTGTTTTTTAAGGTTTGTTTCGTGAATACGGGCAAAAGATTTTACCAATACCGCTTTAACCCCTAAGAAACGCGGCTCCATAGCGGCATGCTCACGTGACGAACCTTCACCATAATTGTGATCTCCCACAACAATAGACGGAACTCCCGCAGCTTTGTATGCACGAGCTACAGCCGGAACTGCATCGTACTCTCCGGTTAATTGATTTTTAACCGAGTTTGTTTTTTGGTTAAATGCGTTTACAGCACCAATCAGCATATTGTTAGAAATATTATCCAGATGTCCACGAAAACGCAACCATGGTCCTGCCATAGAAATGTGATCGGTAGTACATTTTCCGAATGCTTTGATTAATAATTTTGCACCTGTAATATTTTTACCATCCCAGGCATCAAACGGAGCCAATAATTGCAAACGTTCAGACGTTGGACTTACCACAACCTGAACTCCGGAACCGTCTTCAGCAGGAGACTGGAATCCCGGATCTTTAACATCAAATCCTTTTGGAGGCAATTCGTCTCCTGTAGGTTCCTCTAACATTACTTCTTCTCCATCTTCATTGATTAAAGTATCTGTTAATGGATTAAAACTTAAATCTCCTGCAATCGCCATAGCAGTCACCAATTCCGGCGAACCCACGAAGGCCAAAGTATTCGGGTTACCATCTGCACGTTTAGAGAAGTTACGATTGAAAGAGTGAACAATGGTGTTTCTTTCTTCTTTCTCCGCTCCTTCTCTGTCCCACATACCAATACAAGGTCCGCAAGCATTCGCAAAAACGGTCGCTCCTATTTTATGGAAGGTATCAATAAAACCATCACGTTCGATGGTATAGCGAACCACTTCAGAACCCGGCGTAATTGTAAATTGAGATTTCGTTTTTAAGTTTTTGGCACTTACCTGTCTGGCCAAAGAAGCCGCGCGGGAAATATCTTCGTAAGAGGAATTGGTACAAGAACCAATTAAACCTACCTGAATTTGTAAAGGCCAATTATTTTTTATGGCTTCCTCTTTCATTTTAGAAATTGGAGTGGCTAAATCCGGAGTAAAAGGGCCGTTTAAATGCGGCTCTAATTCAGATAAGTTAATCTCGATCACCTGATCAAAATACTTTTCCGGATTAGCATATACTTCCGGGTCTCCTGTTAAGTAAGAAGCAACTTTATCTGCAGCATCCGCAACATCAGCTCTGTTTGTAGAACGCAGGTAACGGCTCATAGAAGCATCGTAACCAAAAGTTGAAGTTGTAGCTCCAATTTCAGCACCCATGTTACAAATGGTACCTTTTCCGGTACAAGACATAGAAGTTGCTCCTTCGCCAAAATATTCAACAATAGCACCTGTCCCCCCTTTTACAGTCAGAATACCTGCCACTTTAAGAATAACATCTTTTGGAGCTGTCCAACCTGATAATTTACCTGTTAGTTTTACTCCAATTAATTTTGGAAATTTCAACTCCCAAGCCATACCCGACATCACGTCTACAGCATCCGCTCCACCAACACCAATAGCAACCATTCCTAAACCACCTGCATTTACAGTGTGAGAATCGGTACCAATCATCATTCCTCCCGGGAATGCATAATTTTCAAGTACCACTTGGTGAATAATTCCGGCTCCCGGTTTCCAGAAACCAATTCCGTATTTATTAGAAACTGATGATAAGAAATCAAAAACTTCATTACTTTGTGTTTTTGCTCTGGCCAAATCGGTTGCAGCATCTACTTTTGCCTGAATCAGGTGATCGCAATGTACTGTTGTAGGCACTGCTACCTTAGGCTTACCAGCGTGCATAAATTGCAACAATGCCATTTGAGCTGTTGCATCCTGGCAAGCTACACGATCCGGTGCAAAATCAACATAATCTACTCCTCTTCCAAACGCCTTTGTTGGATTTCCATCCCAAAGGTGATTGTACAAAATTTTCTCCGTTAAGGTAAGTGGACGACCAACAATTTCGCGTGCTTTATCAACACGACCTGGCATGTTCTCATACACTTTTTTAATCATTTCAATATCAAAAGCCATAAGTATAATTGTTTTTGTTTGTTTTTTTGAACATCCCAAGTTACAAAAAATAGAGGAGTTGTAAAAGAAAAAGCCCGAGTTTATCACTCGGGCTCTCTATATATAATGATTATAACTAATCGTATGATTACATCACTAACAGTTTATGAGAAGGCGCAAACCTGGTTAGGCTAATACCATCTACTGCCGCTGTATACTCATCAAGTGTTGGGGTTCTTCCTAAAATTGTAGACAATACTACAACAGGTGTAGAAGAAAGCAATGACTCTCCTTTTTTACCCTCAGTATCTTCAACAACTCTTCCTTGGAATAAACGAGTAGAAGTTGCCATTACGGTATCTCCTTTTGCCGCTTTTTCCTGGTTCCCCATACAAAGGTTACATCCCGGACGCTCTAAATACAACATGTTTTCGTATTCAGTACGTGCAGCACCTTTAGGAGCACTATCGTTAAATTCGAAACCAGAATATCTTTGTAAAACTTCCCAGTCTCCTTCGGCTTTAAGCTCATCTACAATATTGTAAGTTGGCGGAGCCACTACAAGAGGTGCTTTAAACTCAACTTTACCATGTTGCTCTTCTATATTTTTTAGCATTTGAGCCAAAATCTTCATATCTCCTTTGTGCACCATACAAGAACCAATAAATCCAAGATCTACTTTTTTCTCTCCTCCATAAAAAGACAAAGGTCTGATGGTATCGTGTGTGTATCGCTTAGAAACATCTGCATTATTTACATCCGGATCTGCGATCATTGGCTCAATAATCTGATCCAAATCAACAACAACCTCAGCATAATACTTCGCATTTGCATCCGGAGTCAATGCTGGTTTTTCAGCTGATTTGATCTCTGCAATTCTCTTATCTGCTTTATTGATCAATCCCTGAAGAACTTGTTTTTCATTGTCCATTCCTTTGTTGATCATGATCTGGATTCTGCCTTTTGCAATCTCAAGAGATTCGATCAGAGTATCATCCTCAGAAATACAGATAGAAGCTTTTGCTTTCATTTCTGCAGTCCAGTCTGTAAACGTGAATGCCTGGTCAGCAGTAAGAGTTCCAATATGAACCTCAATAATTCTACCCTGGAATACGTTTTCACCACCAAACTTTTTAAGCATTTGGGCTTGTGTAGCGTGAACGACATCACGGAAGTCCATATAATCTTTCATTTCTCCTTTGAACGTTACCTTCACTGATTCAGGAATTGGCATTGAAGCCTCACCTGTAGCAAGTGCTAGCGCAACTGTTCCCGAGTCTGCACCAAAAGCAACTCCTTTAGACATTCTTGTATGTGAGTCACCACCAATAATGATCGCCCACTCATCAATCGTAATATCGTTAAGAACTTTATGAATTACATCTGTCATTGCATGGTAAACTCCTTTAGGGTCACGAGCAGTAATCAAACCAAAATCGTTCATGAATTTCATCAACTTTGGAATATTAGCCTGAGCTTTTTTATCCCATACTGAAGCGGTGTGACAACCAGACTGGTAAGCACCGTCAACAATTGGTGAAATTACTGTAGCAGCCATAGATTCTAACTCCTGAGCTGTCATAAGACCAGTCGTATCTTGTGAACCTACGATATTAACTTCTACACGAACATCTGATCCGGCGTGTAAAACTTTACCCGGAGCAATTCCAACTGCATTTTTATTGAAAATTTTCTCTACTGCTGTAAGCCCTTGTCCTTCATGAGAAATCTCTTTTGACGGAGCAAATACAAGAGGAGCTTCAATATTAAGAAGTTTCGCAGCTAATGTTTGAAGTTTTTTACCAAATACAATTGCGTATGATCCTCCGGCTTTTATAAATTCCATTTTCTGAGGCGTGAATGCCTTAGAAATGTCAATTAACTCTTTGTCGCCGTTGTATAATTTCTTTGTTTTTGTATTTATTGTAAGTACAGTACCTGTAGCAACAGAGTATGCTTCTTCCAGAATAGGTTCGTTATTTTCATTGCGAATAACATTACCTTCTGCATCTAATTTTTTCACCCAGTTCTTAAGGTCTAAACCAATACCACCTGTAACATCAACAGTTGTTAGGAAGATTGGAGAAATACCATTTGTACCTGCAACGATCGGAGCAATATTAATAAATGGTACATATGGACTTGCTTGTTTACCAGTCCAAAGCGCCACGTTGTTTACCCCTGACATTCTTGATGAACCTACTCCCATTGTACCTTTCTCTGCAATCAACATAACGCTTGCATCAGGATGTTTCGCCTGTAGCGCTTTGATTTCTTCTTGAGCCTGAGGAGTAATCATACATTTACCGTGAAGTTCACGATCAGAACGGGAGTGAGCCTGGTTCCCCGGAGATAACAAATCAGTAGAAATATCTCCTTCTCCAGCGATATAAGTAACTACTTTAATTTCTTCAACCACTTCCGGTAATGTAGTAAAAAACTCTGCCTGCGCATAGCTTTCAACTATCTCTTTAGCGATTGCGTTACCGTTTTTAAAAGCCTCCTTTAAACGATCTGTATCTGCCTCATAAAGGTAAACCTGCGTTTTTAGAACTTTTCCTGCTTCTTTAGCAATAGCAGCATCATTACCAAGCGCTAAGTCTAATAACACTTCAATAGAAGGTCCACCCTTCATGTGTGATAATAATTCAAAAGCAAAAGCTGGTGTTATTTCTTTTACTTCAACTTCACCAAGAATGATTTCTTTTAAAAACTTAGCTTTTGTACCAGCAGCACTAGTAGTCCCCGGTACAACATTGTAAATGAAAAAGTTAAGAGAATCCCCTCTGTACTCGTTGTTTAAATCTTTAATTTGCTCAATGATTTCGCTTAGTAATTCAGCACCATCAATTGGTTTTGGGTTAAGCCCCTGAATTTTTCTTTCTTCGATCTCTTGAATATAATCCTTATAAATGTTCATAATAGAAGTATTTTGTAGGTATTTTTATTTTTTGTTCGCAAATTTAGGTATTAAAGCCGAGAATTAAAAAAAATATAATAGAACTCGCCTTTTCAAAAATTATTATTGCTAAAAAACAATTTTCATTGCTCATTTTTGCCGAAATTCCAATTTTATATTAAAAAAATGAATTATTGGTAATTTAAAATCCTTTCTTTAACAAAGTCGAAATTCGTTGTTACAAATGAAGTGAGATTTTACTTCTACTTTAACAAAGAACCTTTCTAAATAAGCAATTACAACGTTATAGTTGCGCTTTTACCCCTCCCCTTTTTTTCATTTTTGAAAATCATTTTTTTCATCATTAAGCTTTTTCATGATTTAAAAAAAAATAGCATAAAAAGCTTGTAATTCAAATTCTTTAATAACTTTGTATTTCAAAGTACTTTTAAATAACTACAACTATGAAATACAAATTAGACCTTTTAAAACATTACACTCAAAAAACCGGAGTGACAATTGGATTAATCGTAACCTTTTTCAGCAGTCTTTTCCTGATTGGCGCCCTTATCTCTAAAGAATTTCGATTTCATGATTTTGAATCAATTGCTATACCAAGTCTCGTTTTTGAATTTGTATATGGAATTGTTCTTTCGTTTATGATCCTAAGAAACAAAGAAACTTATATTCACCTGACTCCTTTATTAATTCTGAACTGGTTTATTGGATGTTTCTCTTTAAATATTCTTGTTCCTATTTTTCATGATCTTCAAATATGGGTTTATTTGGCTACTCTGTTTTTTTGCCTGTCTAATTTTTTCATCTACAGCAAATCAGACGAAAGTCGAAATACATCTATTGCATTTTTTATAAATGGTTTATCTTTTGGCATCATCTTGTATTTTGCCATATACCTGATTCCTATTATGCCTTTCTCCTTTATGGGTATTATTGTTTTAGGATTAGGTTTTTATGGCTTGGTTCCCGCATTGGTTATCATCATCCATATCGCAACAATTATTCGGTATCTTAACCGAAATAAAAATTACACCCTTTCTTTTAGCGCCGGTTTCCTGGTTATACTTCTAAGCTTAACTTCTTTTACGATTGGATTGCGTATCGAAAGCAATAAAATAGTACAATCAGCTGCTATCAGTTCCTTTGATCAGGACGATAATTTACCCCGTTACATTTCGATTTCTCAAAATTTAAAACCTAATTTTTTCAATGAGATACTACTAAAAAAAGACATCGTCTATATTCCGCTTCATGACATATTCTCTTTTAACAGTTTCGGTTCCTTCGGTTCTAAACAATTCAATGAGGAAAAAATACACAATCCATTTATATCTGTTGCGTACCTGTTCTGCAAGGACCTTAATATTAGCCATGATGATAAAATCAATATTCTGAAATCAAACTTCGATAAACGATTAGAAGCCGAAGAACAACTGTGGAGCGGCAAAAATTTATTTACCAAAACCATTAAAGAAGATGTAAAACTGTACCCTGACGCACATCTGGCTTATACCGAAGTTACCATGAAGATTGCCTGTCCCGAAAATACATGGAGAAATCAGGAAGCTATTTATTCTTTTCAACTGCCGGAAGGTTCTGTTGCAACATCATTGTCACTATGGGTAAACGGAATTGAAAGAAAAGGTGTTTTGACTACGAAAGAAAAAGCTAAAGCAGCCTATAATCAAATTGTAGGCGTAGAAAGCCGTGATCCGTCTTTAATGCAATGGAAAGAAGGAAATAAGGTCGTGGTTAGAGTCTTCCCTATCAACTCTACCACTCCCCGAACTTTTAAATGCGGTTTTACAACTCCTTTAAAAGTTGAAGACAACCAAATGAAATACCAAAGCCTTTATATTAAAGGCCCAAACATTTCAACTGCCGAAACGATATCACGAATTCAAAGCGTTGGAAACACAAAAATTGAAACCAGTAAAGATTTTGAACTGAACAAAGGTCACTACATTAACCAATCGAAAGGATTAGATCGTTGGGAAGCCTTTATGCCGTTAACCAAAACCTCAAACTCATTTGCTTGGAAAAACAAAATTTACGAAGTTAAAAACATTCAAAAAACAGCTATTCCTTTTACTCCTTCAGAAATTATACTGGACTTAAACAGCAGTTGGACCACCAAACAAATAGAATCCTATGTGAATTTAGAGCGAACAAACTTATTTGTTTTTACAAATGGAGAAAAGAAAGAAATCAATAAGGACAATTTTAGAGCCATTGCATTAGAATTTGAAGAGCTGCATTATTCTTTATTACCGCTTTATCAAATCACTAAAAACAGTTTAATCATTACAAAATCAGGAACGTTCTCTGCCAATTTTGAAGAGCTTGAAGATTCTGATTATTTAAAGAAGATAAGAAGCGAAACAAAACAGAGAAATTTAAAAGTAATTAATATTTCTTCTGATATTAATCCGTTTTGGCAAACCGTAAAAGAACAAAAATATGTCGATTACTTTCAGACCAGTTTAAAGAACAGTTTAGAGCTGATTCATAAAAAACAGTTTGTATTATTTAAAACAGAACCGAATACCGTAAATATTGAACCTGCAAACATTGCTATTACAGAAAGTCCCCAAACCAAAACGCCGAAAAAGAATGGGCCGGATCATATATACAGAATGTATGCTTTTGGAAAAGTACTCGAAGAACAAGTAAAAATTCAAAACGATTCTTTAGTTCAGAATCAATATGTCGATTTGGCCAAAGATGCTAATATTGTTACCCCAATATCTTCCTTAATTGTACTGGAAACTGATGAAGATTACAAAAATAACGGAATTGAAAAAAACGTTGATACCCTTGGAAATGCTTCTGTCAATAATGACGGCGCCGTACCGGAACCACATGAATGGGCACTATTATTTATCGTTTTATCTGCCATTTTATTCTATTACAGAAAACAAAAATTAGCGAATTAATGAAGGATTTAATTCTAATGAAAAAACCAATACTTGCTGTTTTTGTAATCTTACTCCTTTTTGCAATTAACAGCAAGATATTGCTTTTAAACGTACACCATGATTTCCTTGGAATTCTCGGCTCCCTTTGTCTTTTTATTGTTGGCGGGAGAAAAACAAATTTCAAAATTAATTATTTCTTAATTCTTAGTATTCTATTGTTAGAATTCATCAGCTGGCGTTTAAACACAAAATCGGTTCATTTTCTTTCTATACTATTATTTTTATGTTTGGTTTTCCATTATTTCACCGGGAAATTTTCCTTTATTGCTTTCATTTGCCTTGTTTTATTTTCGACTCTTTTTAGTGCTTTTTTTGCACACTTAACCTCAGAAATAAAACAAAGCCTTTGTTATATCGTTTATCTGACACTAAAGAATTTTATACCTATAAATAAAATCGAAGGGGTCAATTTTCACATCAATAATGCAAAAATCACCATCGACACTGCCTGCATGGGATTATCTATGTTTAAGACAGGATTGTTATTTGGCGCAATCTTAATGACACTGGAAGAAAAAAGACTCAAACAATATTACGGCATTTTTCAGATACTCTCTTTCTGCTTACTTGTAATAACACTCAATATTATATCTAATTACTTTAGAATCGTAACCTTAATTTTTTTCAATTGTACTCAGGAAAACTTTTTGCATCACGCTATTGGTTTAATCTGTTTTACTGTATACCAGATCATTCCAATGCAATTCATTATTAAGTATATAAAACCAAAAAATAAAAACAATGATAAAAACGGTGATGTAAAGAAAATCAAACCAAAAAACCTTATTCTATTGGTAACATTTGCAACCCTTTTAGCGACCAGTATAAAAATCAAAAATGAAACAGAAACTAATTTTCGCCAGGAGGTTAGTTCTGAGTATCATACAAAAAAAGGCTCTTGGATAAACACGGAAGTTTTTAAAATTGAAACTCCTAAGAAATTGACTTATATAAAAACACCCTCTCATAATCCGATGGTTTGCTGGACTGGCTCTGGGTACAAAATTATTGAATCGAAGAAAGTCCTGGTAAACAAAGAACAAATATGGTTTAATAAAATGGAGAAAGACAACCAAAATTATACATCGTATTGGTGGTACGAATCTAATGGTAAAAAATACAGCTCTCTTATTGAAGTTTTACTTATAAAATTGATTTATGGCCAACCTATTTTTTTAATAAACGAAACCTCAAAATCAAATTAAATAAAAAACCCAAACTAGAAATCATTACAAGTTTGGGTTTCTACTTTTTTATTGAATCTATTACAACAGTTTCTGAATGATAACTTCTTCTGTTATTCCTTCGACATCAGGTCTAATCTCGAGAAAGCTAGCTTCTTGGGCGTGCTGGTCAAGAATACGGACAACGCAGCCAACTCCAGCCGGCGCTACAGCCAGCATAGCATTACGCATTGTCAGGGTGTATCACTTCATGCCATACACCGTCTTCGAGGAAGAGAATGTCGTCCTCACCGATGGACCAGAGCACGCCGTCACGGCTGTGCAGACGATGAGTGGTGATGGGGCGACCAATGGGGTCGAGAGCCACCAGCTTGTCGCCGCTTACCTTGGCAAGTACACCGTCACCCGCCAGATAGATCTCACCGTCGTGTTCCTCCACGCAATACCAATTGGTGCTCAGGTCGGAAACTTCCAGCACGGTCCAACGGTTGAAGGCACCGTGCATCACCAGCCCTCGGTAGCCACAGATCCACACCTCGCCATCGGGCAGACAACGCACGCTAGAAAGGATCGCGGTAGTCGGGCTCTCATCGCGGTGCCAGCGCTTGCCGTCGTAGAAGTAGATTTCCCCCTTCCAGCCCACCGCGTAGATCTGGTCATGCGCAAGACCGTCGATGTCAAGAAAACCGATGCCGTTCTCGTTGCAGAGGATCTCATCGGAGAGCGACGGCCACTGCTCATCGCAGCGCACGTAAACCTGGCGTTGATAGCCACAAACGTACAGTTGCCCGGCGATATTCTTTAACGTGTTGACATAGCCACGTCCCCCGACAATGCCCAGACCAGCATTGGGAATTCGCTCATCGCGACGATTGGCGCCGATGAATTCCGTGACCTCGCCGTTGCGCCCGAGCATCCAGAAGGCACGGTAGTTGCGCGACGGGTCGACCAAGTTGGTCACCGATTTACCGATATAGTGAAGGTCTGCGGTGCCCCAGTTGCCGTCAATGTAGGTAAAGGCCCTGCAGAACTCGGTTCTGGGTTTCAGGCCATGTGGCACCGTCAACAGACCAAGTGCGCCTCGGCGTGGTGAGAATCCGCTAAGGAAGGTCACCGGAGTTTTTCGCTTGGCCTTCGCTGATCCTTGGTTCTGTTTTGTTTTGGGTGTTTTGTTGTTGGGTTCTTTTTTCATGAAAATTTTGTTATCATTTTTAGTAATACATATTGGGTATAATACTGTTGGCTTATCCTGTCGTTGCATCAAAGGATTCGTTCGGCAGCATGGCATTAGGCATTGTCAGGGTGTATCACCTCATGCCACGCACCGTCTTCGAGGAAGAGGATATCGCTCTCGCCGATGGACCAGAGCACGCCGTCACGGCTGTGCAGGCGGTGGGTGGTGATAGGGCGACCAATGGGGTCGAGGGCCACCAGTTTGTCGCCATCTACCTTCGCCAGCACACCGTTACCGGCCAGATAGATCTCGCCTTCATGTTCCTCCAGACAGTACCAGTTGACGCTCGGGTCGGAAACTTCCAGCACGGTCCAGCGGTTGAAGGCGCCATGCATCACCAGCCCTCGGTAGCCACAGATCCAAACCTCGCCGTCGGGCAGACAACGCACGCTAGAGAGGATCGCGGTAGTCGGGCTCTCACCACAGTGCCAGTGCTTGCCGTCGTAGAAGTAGATTTCCCCCTTCCAGCCCACCGCGTATATCTGGTCATAGGCAAGGCCGTCGATGTCAAGAAAACCGATGCCATTCTCGTTGCTGAGGATTTCATCGGCCAGCGACAGCCACTGCTCATTGCGGCGCACGTAAACCTGGCGTTGATAGCCACAAACGTACAGTTGCCCAGCGATATTCTTTAACGTGTTGACATAGCCACGTCCCCCGACAATGCCCAGGCCGGCGTTGGGAATGCGCTCGTCGCGGCGGTTGGCGCCTATGAGCTCTGTAACCTCGCCATTGCGCCCGAGCGTCCAGAGGGCGCGGTAGTTGCGCAAGGGATCGATTAGACTGGTAAGCGATTTGCCTACATAGTAGAGATCGGCACGGCCCCAGTTGCCGTCGACGCAGGTATAGGCCCGACAGAATTCCGTTCTGGGTTTCAGACCATGCGGCACGGCCAACAGGGCGAGTGCACCTCGACGTGATGAGAAGCCGTTGAGGAAGGTCACCGGAGTTTTTCGCTTGGCCTTCGCTATTCCTTGGTTCTGTTTTGTTTTGGGCGTTTTGTTGTTGGGTTCTTTTTTCATAAAAATTTTGTTATATGTTTTTATGGTTACTATTTTGGTATGTTTTCTATAATCCCAATTTATTTTTCATTGTTTTTGTTTAAAAAAATACCTGTACACGATTACTAACTTATTTTTATTCATTACTATAAGTGCAAAGGTATAATGTAGAAAACGCAACATTTTTGGTTTGTAAGAAGTGGTAGGTATGATGTAATAATTGGTTTTTCTGTGTAAGAACTGGTACAATCACATCACTTTTTTTCTTAAAATTGGGATTGTTGTTTCTCCAAAAACACAGAAATACTAAAATAAGGAGAGATTATAAATACCTCTCCTCCGCAAAGAGTTCCTTATGTAAAGCTGCCCAAATGTCTCCGACTTCTACCAATAAAGTAAATCGACAAAGCATAAAAAGAATAGACCTCGCGGTTTGCGAGGTCTATGAATGTTTTAAAGCTTCGGTAAAGCAGGCTTTTTAAGAATGTCACCTATATTTTCAATTGCAACCTGATGACCAGGATACAGACAACGATAGCACACAAATTCTTTGGCATGCTCATAAAGATAAAAAAAAGAGGCTGTCCAAAAAGTAAGGACAGCCTTGTTTTTATAATAATTTAGATTGAATTATAATCTAAAAGAAGTTTATTGGGTTGGCAAAAATTATACGTCTTAATTCAACGCTGATTTTACGGATTCGCTATTGCGAAGACGCTGATCAAAACGGATTCTATACATTAAAAAATCTGTTTTTATTCGCGTTTTTACGAAGTAAATCTGTTTTATCCGCGTCGAACTAAAGTAAAAATTTAAAACAATAACATAATAAGAGGAAGTTCATACTTTTCGGATAGCCT
>NZ_CADCST010000050.1 GCF_902804485.1 Flavobacterium collinsii
TATTATAATCATGAAAGACCACATCAGGGAATTGATGGAAAAAAGCCAATTGAAATGATAAATCCGTTACCGAAATAAGTAACTTTTACAATTTCGACGCGAGGAGAAATAAAAATAGAAACTCGACAAAGATTAGCGACAATATAGAACGCGGATGACGCGGATTCGCTTTGCGAAAACACAGATTAAAACGGATTTCATCAACTCTATCTTGCCATTTCTGTAAATAACAAGATAGAGATTAAACCCTGGAATTTGGGTTTTATTCGTTAAAACTTCACTCAAAAACTATTTCTCAAAAGCATATACCAAAGTAAAATCCTGCCCTGAAGTATCTGATTTAATTTCTTTATAGTATACGTCAAAATCTACTACCAAATCATTAAAATGAAGACTGGCTTCGGTCTGATTTTTATCTACCGAAAAGGCATTTACGCTGATATGATCTTTAAAACTGATTCCTTTTTCGTTTCTTATTTTAAAAATTGCTTCTTTAGCTCCCCAGATTACTGTCAGTTCCCTGATATAATCTGGAGTATTTTGGGTATTTAAATAGCTGTTTTCGGTCTCTACAAATTTGTCGGCGATTCGAAGAATTTTTTCGCGTTGCAATTCCATGTCGATTCCGACTGTTACATCGCTGATGATAATCGCTGCAAAATCGTGAGAATGTGTGATTGAAATATGATTGTGACAATTAAAGTATGGTTTTCCAAATTCGTCGTAATGCAAATCATGATCCGTAAAACCCATTTCCTGAATCAACATGCGAACGCTCAAAAAGGCACGTTGGTGCATTTGAGATTTCATTCCATTCAACCTTAACTGTGTTTTTTCTTTTAAAACTACTTTGCTCACTAACTCCTCAAATGATTCGGTTATGTGCCAAACTAAGATTTTGGTCGTTTCGTTGAATTGTATGGTTTGAAATAAAGGCATTCTTTTTTAATTATGAGTTATGAGTTTTTAGTTATGAGTTGTTTTCGACTTGAAAACGAAATTTCTTATTTAACGTCTCGTCTTTTAGCCCTGATGGAAACGGCATCCTTTTGTGGCGGGATTCGCCACAAAAGATATAGTGGACAGCAGGATTAGCTTCTTATTTTGACTATGCTCAATAGGACAGCAACAGTAATCCACTAATATTCTAAAGATTAAGAAATTAAACATTTCACAAATCTGACAGAAAGTAGTCAAAATTAAAAACCTATTCCGTAAATTTGCAAAAATTTTACAATTACAAATATACTATAAATGAGTACTACAACTACGCCTTTTGTGGCTTTCAAAGTAAAAGACATCTCTCTAGCGGCTTGGGGAAGAAAAGAAATTGAATTAGCTGAAGCTGAAATGCCAGGTTTAATGGCACTTCGTGCTGAATATAAAGACGAACAACCTCTTAAAGGTGCTCGTATCGCTGGATGTTTGCACATGACGATTCAAACTGCTGTTTTGATCGAAACTTTAATCGCTCTTGGTGCAGAGGTTACTTGGTCTTCTTGTAACATTTTCTCTACTCAGGATCAGGCTGCTGCCGCTATTGCTGCTGCTGGAATTCAGGTTTATGCCTGGAAAGGTCTTGATGAGCAATCATTTGACTGGTGTATTGAGCAAACTTTATTCTTTGGTGAAGACAGAAAACCATTGAACATGATTCTTGATGATGGTGGAGATTTAACTAATATGGTTATTGACCGTTTCCCTGAATTGGTTCCTGGAATTAAAGGATTATCTGAAGAAACTACAACGGGTGTTCACAGACTTTACGAAAGAGTAAAAGCCGGAACTTTACCAATGCCTGCAATCAACATTAACGACTCTGTTACTAAATCTAAATTTGACAATAAATATGGTTGTAAAGAATCTGCAGTTGATGCTGTTCGTCGCGCAACTGACTTAATGTTAGCTGGAAAAAGAGTTATCGTTTGTGGATACGGTGATGTTGGAAAAGGAACTGCTGCTTCTTTTAGAGGTGCAGGATCTATCGTAACTGTTACTGAAATTGACCCAATTTGTGCTTTACAAGCTGCAATGGACGGTTATGAAGTTAAAAAATTAAACACTGTAATTGCTAATGCTGATATCATCATTACTACTACAGGAAATAAAGATATCGTTCTTGGAGAGCACTTCGAGCAAATGAAAGATAAAACTGTTGTTTGTAACATCGGACACTTTGATAACGAAATTGATATGGCTTGGTTGAACAAAAACCACGGTGCTTCTAAAATCGAAATCAAACCACAAGTTGACAAATATACTATCGCCGGAAAAGATATCATCATTCTTGCTGAAGGTCGTTTAGTAAACCTTGGTTGTGCTACAGGTCACCCAAGTTTTGTAATGAGTAATTCATTCACCAACCAAACTTTGGCTCAAATCGAATTATGGAACAATAGTGCTGCTTACAACAATGACGTTTACATGTTACCAAAACATTTAGATGAAAAAGTTGCTGCTTTACACTTAGCTAAATTAGGAGTTGAACTGGAAGTTCTTCGCGAAGATCAGGCTGCTTATATTGGTGTTGAAGTTCAAGGTCCATTCAAACCAGAATACTACAGATACTAAATAATATTAGATCAAAGATCTCTGATTTTAGATTTCTTCGATTATATCTTTCAAATCCGACCGGTTTTTAAAAACGGGTCGGATTTTGTTTTTAATGGCTTTTCAGAAATAAATGATGCTACTATTTCTAAAGAAAAAAAGTTTTCTATCAAAAAAAAGCTTTTTTCAGAATAACTTTTTAATTTTAAGAATTCAAATAGACTTTAAATAAGTCACTACTTCTCAACTACATAAATGCCGTGCTCTTGAAAAAAAAATCTCATTTATTGGTCTTCTTGTTTTTATTATGTCTTCCGTACATACTATTTTCTCAGGAAAAAAAACCTAAAGTCGTTTTAGTATTGAGCGGTGGTGGTGCAAAAGGAATTGCACATATTCCGCTTTTGCAAAAACTGGACTCTCTGCACATCGTTCCAGACCTTATCGTTGGAAACAGTATGGGCAGTATCATTGGCGGTTTATACGCCATGGGATATTCCGGCGATAGTATCGAAAAAATCACCAAGAATATTTATTGGGATAAACTCCTTGGGGGAGGTCAATCGTTACGATCTGTAAGTGCCGAAGAAAAAAGAGAATTTCAAAGATATTTAGTCGGAATAGGGGTTAAAGATGGAAAGCTCAATAGCGTTGGTTCTCTTTTAAATGATCAAAATCTTAGAGAATCTCTTTCTGAATTAACCTTTCCTGTCTATAATGTTAAAGATTTTGACAGTCTCCCGATACCTTTTAGAGCTATGGCTACTGACTTAGTTGAAGGCAAAGAAGTTATTTTAAGCAAAGGCAGTTTAGCTTATGCCATGCGAGCCAGCATGTCTTTACCTGCTATTTTCAAACCAGTGCCTTACGAAAAAACCATATTAGTAGATGGAGGAGTATTAAATAATTTTCCAACTGATGTGGCCAAAAAAATGGGTGCCGATATTATTATTGGCAGTGATGTAGGTGGAGGAATGCAGCCAATGGGGAAACTGAACAATATTATGATGATATTAATGCAAACCAGTATGTTTCCGAGTAATGTTAAAAACCCGGCAAACCGTGATCTGTGTACCATATTAGTCGATCACATGCCCAACCTGCGTTTCTCGACAGCTGACTTTGCAGCTAGTAACGAAATCTACAAAGACGGCAAAATAGCGGCAAATAAAAATCTTCCGGCTTTAATTGCTTTATCGGAAAAGTTAAAGGGATTTCCGCAACGAACGCACAAATTGCCCTATATGCCCAAAGAATTTATTCTTGACACCATAATTTATAAAAAAATAAGTCCTGAAAATCTCCCTCTGGTAGTTGGAAGAGCAAATCTTAAACCCCATGTAAAATATACCTCCAAAGATTTAATTTCAGGTATCAACAGGGCTATGGGCACCAATCTTTTTGATGAGATTGCATATAGCCACTTCATCAAAAACGGTGATAAATCAGGAATTACATTATTTGGATTTGAGCGTGCTAAAAATCAACTAAATACCTCTGTACACTATGATACTTATAGAGGTGTTGGTGTTATTTTTAACTACACCGCCAGAAACGTTCTTGCAGATGCCTCCCGTCTTTTGGTAACTGTCGATATTGCAGAACAGCCAAAAGCCAGAATCAATTTTCAGAAAAATTTTGGAGGACGCAGGGAATGGTGGTGGGGAACGGAGCTTTACGGAGCTTTCTTAAAACAGGAAATTTACCTCAATGGCAAAGCCTCAGATAATATCCTTTATAATACATTTGAATTTAACAATGAGGTAAACAGAAATTTAAATTCGCTGAAAAGCTATTTTGGTTTTGGTTTAAACTATCACTACACCTACTTCAAACCAAAATATGATCGGGAATACAATCCGAACGCAGTTTCACTAAACAACTACAGCTCTAATAATATCGAATTCAACATGCATTATTCCTATAATGATATGGATAAAGTTTTCTTTGCTACAAACGGAACCATTATAAAATCAAATATATCGCGATCACTCCTTAGCGATATCAACGCCTCAATTTCCGCCCCAGATGTCCTGCGTCTTTCCGGCTCAACAAATAATTACACGAAATTTGGTTTAAGCTTTGAAAAGAGGTTGCCTCTAAAAAAGAAAATTACAGGAATCGTAGGATTTGATGCTTGTTTTATTTTTCAAGATCAGCTCAAAAACAATCAAATTTCGTTTTTCGATTTTGGTTATGCAACGAGATATTTTCTTGGTGGTATTATCCCAAGTTCTGGCAGTAATCGCTTTTCATTCCCGGGTTTGCATGAAGACGAACTCAATGTTACACAATATATGGGGTTTAAACTCGCCTCGCAAATAAATATTACCGGAAAAATCTATCTGACCCCTCATGTTAATATTGCCTCTGTAGGTTTTGACAGTTTTGGCGATTTCATCGACCATGCATTTAAACCAAAAGGAAATTGGGATCATAATTTTGAAACCAGTCTTGTACTATCCGGAGGAGCTGCTATTTCTTATCAATCCATTTTAGGTCCAATTCATTTTGACACTTCATGGATCAATAATATCGATAAAGTCAGATTATTTTTTAGCGTCGGATTATCACTTAATCCATAAGGTACTAATAATCTCAAATAGCTTTCAAATCCGACAGTTTTTTAGAAACCTGCCGGATTTTGTTTTTAGTACTAAATCTTATTCATAGACAAAAATTCGCTCAACAAAATTCGCGTCTTGTTTCTCTGAACTCAAACCTCCTTCGAAAAACATTTCTGTCCAATTTTTTTGATTATCAATTTTAAGATACTGCCATCTTGTATCCAGCTCAATTTTACCATTCCTGCCCAATTGCGAATCTTTACTTGATTGTTCAATTTTTCTGTTATTAACATCATATTTACTAAAAATTACCAATTCATCTAAATAGCCTGAATCTTCTTTGTTCAATTTCGAATGTTCTTCTATAAGATTTCCTCTTTCATCATATACAAACACATCCTCAGACTCTGTAATTTGCGTTTCTCCTCCCTGATAGTCATAAGAAAAGTTCGTTTTTATAACTTGATTTTTATTATACTGATACTTCACCAAACTTCTTAAAGTATCATTATCCGAAAAATAATTTTTCTCTTCTGCTATTTTTTTATCTGGTCCGTAACTATAAATCGTTCTTCCAGTCACCTTTTCATCATCGTCATAACTTATAGATTCTGTCTTTTGCTTCAAATTATTATACTTGTTCTCCGGATAATCGGATTTTTTAGGAAACATATCATCTTTTACAAATTCTCCGTTTGCATTCTTTTTATAAGTGGTATAATTTTGCATTTTACCTTTTACATACTTGCCGTTCTTTTTTGTTGCATAGTAAAAGTTCTCTGTATATTCTTTAATATTTCCAAACAATTTCTCGTCCCAATTTGCAGATAATTGTGGGGCATTGTAATCTTCTGTCCTCATTTTTTTAGGCTCTGGCTCTTTCAGATTCGGAATCATCTCAAAAGTCCTGTCTATACCATAAACAGGTTCATAAAGAACAAAATCATTTTTAATAGGAGCAATAGTCTGAATAAAGATGTACGTCTTTTTTTCATTTATTATATCCTCTATTGTAAATGTTTTTTTAAATTCTTCAAAACTCATCGTGGGATTAGCTTTAAAAGCATCAAAAACACGTTTGCTTATATTACCTCTTATATCACCAAAACCAGCCCTTTCATCATTGATTTTTTTATTTTTCTTCTTTAGTTCTGCCATCTCCTTGTCACTGTATGTAACCAATAAATTCCCCAACTCATCGTAATTCACCAAGCGCATCTTGTTTTCCCGATCACTATTCTGATCAGCGGCCTCTATCAAAACTACATTGTTTATAACCTCTACCAAGTTGTACACGATGTTATTCAGCTTAAAAGTGCTTCCTATATCCTTTTGGGAAAGCTTTACCTGCGAATAATCTGTAATGAATTTAATATTATAAATTACACTTCCTTTGATTTCAGCAAGTTCATTGTTGTTTTTAAAATTTACAGCATTGTTGATCTGATCCTGCTTACGCAGCGTAGTAAAATTTAAATTAATCTCTTTTCCGTTCTTGTATTTATACAAAAGCTCGCTTCCAAAAGAAGTTCCACCAACATGCTGAATTTCGATCAACTCTTTTTTCAGATTAAACAGTTTGCTCGTTACAGGGTGAAAATCTACAATAGTAGGTTCATCATTTTCTTTAAAATAGGAAGGAAAGCGTGAATTGAACAACAGGTCGTATCCATAATTAGATTTCTCCAATTTCAAAACTCCTCTTGAAATAATCGTATCTATTGAAGAATTGATCACTTCAGCAGATTGAATTGTTTTCTTTTGAATTTCATCCATTTTTCTATTTACTTTTTTAAACGGGAAATTAGGAGCTTTAAAAATTTCTTTATTTACATTATACGTAACTTCATAAATCATGTCTTTCTCCTCTTTACTTGGTTGTTTTTTCTGGGAAAACACAGAAAGACTAAAGCTCATCAAAATCAATACAATTCTATTCATTATTTATTTTTGTTGAAAATTACATTTTTTTGTTCCAAAAAACCAATATCTTTTTTCAAAAACGTTATGCTTATATTTACTGGAAATTTCTTTTCATGAAACAATTCCTTTTTCTTTACTTGTTTTTCTTTACAAGCTCCACTATATCAGCACAAAGCAAAGACATCTGGGTTTCATTTTGGGATAAAGACACTACGCACATCGGATTTAAAGATGCAAACGGAGCTATCAAAATAACTCCAAAGTTTATGGGATTCACAACTGCTCGTCAATTCGATAAAATTATTGCCGTAACCGAAGATACTGGCGAAAGCTGGAAGAGTTATTATCTCACTAAATCCGGTAAAATCGTAGGACGCGACAGCCTCTATATTTTTGACAATGGACCGGATTGTGAAAATGAAGGTTACATCAGATTTACAGACCCAAAAACAGATAAAACCGGAATGTTTAATAGTGAAGGTAAAATTACAATTCCTGCCGATTATAGCGCCCTTACCAAAGTCAGGAACGGGATGATTATCGCCTTAAAAGGGGCCACTAAAGAGAAACTTGGTGACGAACATTTTAGCTGGTCCGGAGGAAAGGAATATCTTATTGACACCAATAATAAAATCCTAATTGAAAATTTCGGATATAATGACGCACTAAATTTTTATTCTTTACAAAAATCAAGATCCCCAGATAAAGATGAAACAAGAGAAAATTTCCTAGGTGTTGATGGTCAATATTATTCGTTCATCAATTATGAGAAAGAATTCAAGTTGTGGTTAAAAAACAATTTGCTTTCTGATCTATCAAAAAAGAATTTAATAAAACTCTCCTTTGATAAAATCACCTACTGGAAAGAGCCAACAGGATGGACAAGTGAGGCCAAAGCTGCTTTTATCGACCAGAATTATACTTACATAAAATTAAAACTTGAAGAGTTAAAAAATCCAAAAACGGACTATTTCGTATCAAATGACGGGCTCAACCCATTTATTTTTGAAACAGATGAATACGAGGTTTACTTCAACAATTGCAATGAACCTAAGGAATGGATATATCCCATTAAAAATATCGTCATTAACTCAAAAAACAAAGCCGACTTTAAGCAAGATCATTTTGAATTTTTAAGAACTGAAGATGGGTATAAATTGATCAGTGTTACAACAGCAAAAAATGATCTTAAATAATTTTTTTTCAAATCATTATTTTTATAAGATTAACTCCGTTACTTTCAAAAAAGTATTTAAAATATAAATCAAGGTAATACGACGGCTATACTTTTTATGGTAACGGACAGGGTTTGGAAAACAAGCTTATATAAAATTTAAATGGAAAAAAGATTTCCAGACTCTCTTATTACAATTAATTATGAAGAAAGAAGATTTCAAAATAAATTTAAAAAGAGCTCTAAATGGTCTTATTGATTTTACACAGGAAATGGTGATAAACCAGTTACCTCATGATTACAAATTCATAATCAAAACCAATTGTTCTTACGATGGAAATAAATTAGAAGATGATGAAGAAATTTATCCAGATGATAAAATCGATGAATCAAGTTCAATTAATCCTGCCACTGAAGCTACTGTAATTGAGTATCTATGGCGAAATAACAAAGTTCCGGAGTGGATTAATGTACAAGTTTACAGCTGTGACGATAGTTTTACTTATATACTTTTAGAATGTTGTGGAAGGTTTTCGGCTTCCTTATATCACAAAAATGGTCCTTTTCGTGGTTTAGGGCCTAGTATCCCATATCGTTATATTGATCCAATAACTGACAAACTTATTAAAAAAATTGATTTGAATGAGATCAAGAAATCTTAAGCTATTCTTCTACCCTGCTTTTCATAAAGTTACAATGTAAGCAGAATAAATTCTTCTACATCAACGCAAAAGTTAACTTTGCAAAAACTAATAATCATGAAAAACTTTCTCTTTTTAGGAATTGCCATTATATTCGAGATCATTGCCACTTCCGCTTTAAAAAAATCGGAAGAATTTACAAAACTGATCCCAAGCATTATAACCATTATTGGATACTGCGGTGCATTTTACTTTTTAAGTTTTGCCATCAGAACCATTCCGGTTGGAATTGCTTACGCTATTTGGTCTGGAGTAGGAATTGTACTGATCACCATTATCGGCGCTGTTTTCTTCAAACAAATCCCCGATTTACCAGCGATAATTGGATTAACATTGATTATGGCAGGTGTTATTGTCATTAATGTTTTTTCTAAAACTACAGCGCATTAAGGTATTTTAAATCAATCATTGATACTATCAAATGACATTATAAAAACACTCCTTACACTATAAATCAAAAATTTAATGAATTTCAGAAAAGCAACAATTTCAGACTTAGCGGAAATGCAGCAATTGTACACCGAAACTATACAATCAGTCTGTAAAAACGATTACGATCCAAAGCAAATTGAAGTATGGATTTCGGGTGTGCAAAATACCGAGCGTTGGTTAGACGTTATTCAAACACAATTTGTTTTGCTGGCCATCATTGAAACTAAAATAGTTGGTTTTGGCACTTTGAAGAACGGCAATTATATTGATTTCTTTTATATCCACAAAGACTATCAAAAACAGGGAATTGCCCATAAGCTTTTAAATGAATTGCTACTTGAAGCCCAAAAGCAACATCCAGAAACCATTACCTCCGACATTAGTATTACGGCCAGACCTTTTTTTGAAAAAAACGGTTTTGTTGTAAAAGCCGAGCAGGTAAACATTCGATCCGGTGTTGAGCTGATTAATTACAAAATGGAGAAAGAAATTAAATAATTGGTTTCAAGTTTCAGATTTGAGCAGAACGTGAAACTTGAAACTTGAAACAAAATCAACAAAAAGTTACTTCCGCAAGTTTCGGATTTTGTACCCGCAAAAACGTGTCGATATTTGTCTTATAAAATGAAACGAAAATGAACACACAGGAAAACATCAATTATAATCGAATTGCTGAAGCGATTGATTATATCAAAGCCAATTTTAAAGCGCAGCCTAATCTTGATGAAGTTGCCGAAAAAGTGCATTTAAGTCCTTTTCACTTTCAACGTTTGTTTACTGAATGGGCAGGCACAAGTCCAAAGAAGTTTTTGCAATACATAAGTGTTGAACATGCCAAGAAGATACTTCAGGAAGACCGCCAGGCTACTTTATTTGATGCCGCTTTTGATACCGGTCTTTCGGGAACCAGCCGTTTGCATGATTTGTTTGTCAATATCGAAGGCATGTCTCCAGCCGAATATAAAAACGGGGGAAAGAACTTAGAGATAAATTTCAGTTTTGCCGAGAGTCCATTTGGAAATATCATTGTGGCTTCAACTCTCAAAGGCATTTGTTTTATGGCTTTTGCAGAAAATGAAGGAATGGGTTTCGAGGATTTAAAACATAAATTCCCTAACGCAAACTTCTCCCGAAAACTCGATTTAATACAGCAAAATGCGCTATTCATTTTTCAAAATGACTGGAGTAAATTAGCCGAAATTAAACTGCATTTAAAAGGCACCGATTTTCAATTGAAAGTTTGGGAAACGCTCTTAAAAATTCCAATGGGACAGCTTTCTACTTACGGTTCTATTGCACAGCAAATTGAAAAACCAAATGCTTCGCGCGCTGTAGGAACCGCTATTGGAAGCAACCCCGTAGCTTTTCTAATCCCTTGCCATCGCGTGATTCAATCCTCAGGAACCTTTGGTGGATATATGTGGGGAAACACCCGTAAAACGGCCATTATTGGATGGGAAGGCGCACAGATAAATCCATAATTTTCTGCCACCAATTCACGATTATTCTTTAAAATCTTTGCCGACAAAATTGCTATAATCCGGGAATCACTTCGTCCGCTCGCTATCGCTCGGGTCGTGGCCGAAAAACCTCAACTTAAAATCATTATGCAAAATATACAATCAAAAATTGCTTCCCTTCATTGGGACAGCATCACCGAATCTATGCACGAAAACGGATTTGCCATTATTCCAAATCTGTTAGATAACGAACAATGTGAAGCTCTAAAAGCCGATTATTCAAAGCCTGAATTATATCGAAAAACGGTTGTTATGGAACGATACCGCTTTGGTCTGGGGGAGTACAAATATTTCACTTACCCACTACCTGATTTAATTCATAACCTTCGTACTTCCATTTATTCTAAACTCGCTCCTATCGCAAACGCCTGGATGAAAGCACTTAATATCCAAACCGTTTTCCCTGATACGCACGAAAAATTACTGGAACAATGCCATACCAATCATCAATTAAAGGCAACTGTTCTGATTTTAAAATATGGTAAAAGCGGTTTCAATACGCTGCATCAGGATTTGTACGGAGATGTTTATTTTCCAATTCAGATTGTTCTTTTCCTGAATGAACCCGATGAAGATTTTACAGGTGGAGAATTTGTACTGACACAGCAAACGCCTCGGGCGCAATCCAAAGCTATTGTACTGAAACCTAAAAAAGGAGACGTTTTAGTTTTTACCACCAATTTCAGACCTGTGAAAGGTACAAAAGGATATTATCGGGTCAATATGAAACATGGTGTTAGTGAGATACATTCCGGTGAACGACATACTTTAGGAATTATTTTTCATGATGCTTTGTCTTGAGGGGCAAAGGCTCAAAGGGACAGAGGTTTCTTTGAACTTCTAAACCTCAGCAACTTAAAAACAAATACCTCAACACTAAACATTTTCCGATTCAGATTTACGAAATACAAAAAACACAAACCATAAACCTTTGAACCTTTGAACCTCTGCACCTTTGCACCTCAAAACCTCAGAACCTTAGTACCTCAGAACCTCAGCACCTCAAAAAAAATGCTCCAACACTCTAAAATTTCCGATTCGGATTTACGGAATAAAATTAAAAATATGGAAATTTGCTTCGGTGGAAACCGAAAACTAAAAATCTACGGAAGGCTAAAATGCAAATCCGGTAAAAGAATGAAACGCGAGAATCGGGTTTTCTTTTCTACGCAGGAGGAAGCCCAAAAAAACGATTTCCGACCTTGTGGCCATTGCATGAAAACCGAATATCAAAACTGGAAAAATGGACTTATTTAATCTGCATACAGACGAGACAACAAATCTGCTTCCTAAAGACGGGACTGTTAATTATTACGGGAAGCTGTTTTCAAGAGAAGATTCGAATCGTTATTTAGACATCCTATTAAATACAATTGAATGGAAAAATGACGAAGCCATTATCTTTGGTAAATTAATTTTAACCAAGCGAAAAGTGGCCTGGTACGGTGATTCGGGCTTTGAATATACCTATTCCAATACCACCAAAAAAGCACTTTCATGGACAACAGAATTACTGAAACTAAAGGCAATTATAGAAGAAAAAACGGGAGAAACATTTAATTCCTGCTTGCTTAATTTATATCATTCGGGTGAGGAAGGAATGGCATGGCACAGTGATGCCGAAAAAGATTTAAAAAAGGACGGTGCAATTGCCTCAGTGAGTTTTGGTGCTGAGCGAAAGTTTGCCTTCAAACACAAAGAAACCAAAGAAACGGTGTCTTTAATTTTAGAACACGGAAGCTTACTGGTTATGAAAGATGCTACTCAAACGAATTGGTTGCATCGTTTGCCTCCCACAAAAACGACTTCAAAACCAAGAGTAAATCTGACGTTCAGAACTATTGTAACTTAACAGTACATTCTTACTTTTTCTTAAAAGCCACATTTTGATACGAAAGGATCAAAGCGTCCTCAAACATTTCCGGTCTTACTTTTGAAAGTTCTACAATTGTCCAGCCCTGTTTACCCCATTTATTAGGCACCGGATAAAAAATCAAGTCACTCGAAGCACAAAAAACCGATTGATCGATTTCGTTTAATTTCAAGACTGCTCTGTTGTTTTTTTCATCAAAAGTGGCGAATATTTTTTTGCTGATCCGAAAAGATGTTTTCTCAAAATGAGGTTCTTCTGTTGCATCCGGAAACGACAATGCAAGGGTTCTGAATGTTTCAATTGTGACCATATCTGATTTTTTTTAAGATCCTATTACTTAAAAACCTATTAGGTTCCGTCTTTTACCACCCCTGATTCAGTCCATTTTTAAGGACTTCATTGTATTTTTCTGTATCAAAAGTATATAAATTGGGCGCTTTGTGTGCAACGTTGCTTTTCTTCTCGTCGAGTTTATTCAGAATACCGATGTTGGTAATTTTACGCAGAAAGTTTCGTCGGTCTAATTTTCGATCCAAAATCGTTTCATACAACTTTTGAAGCTGAGGGATTGTGAATTTTTCAGGTAAAAGATTATAACCAACCGGCATTAAATTCAGCTCAATTCTGAGGGTTGTCAAAGCTTTATCCAGAATTTCTCTGTGATCTAAAATGAGTTCGGGAACTTCCTTGTGATCGATCCATTCTATGATTTCCTGACTGTTTTCTTTTTGGGGAACCGCTTTTAAAAAATCAATCAAAGCATAATATCCGATGGTCACAAAACGCTGAAGGAGCCATTTACCATCCTCTCTCGGGATATTAAAATGATCCAGTACCGTATTCCCAAAATGCTGATCGTACCGTTTTACGCGGCCAAAAGTAGCAAACTGCCTTAAAAAAATCCCCTGCATTCCGGTACGTTCTTTTAAAACGGTAACTGCTGCAGTATCAATATCCTCCTCAATAGGTATAAATCCTCCAGGCAAAGCCCATTTATCATCAAAGGAAGTTTTAATGAGTAAAACTTTAAGCTGATTGTCATGAAACCCAAAAATGACACAGTCAATTGAAAGTCCGGGTTGGTAATTTTCGCTATTTTCTATTATTTTTTTTGGCATTCAATGGTTCTTAAATCAGCATGGTATTCTTTAATAGATCTGCAATTTAATGCATTTTTATAAATCCGAAGCCTTTTTACACAAATGAGTTTTCCTTGCGATGAGGATTTCCGTAAAAAGCAGCACGTGTAATTATCACAATTTTTACTTAAAATAAGAACTGAATTAAAAAAAACTTTTACATTGCGTCATAACAACACATTTAAAAAGTAATTTGTTATTTTTGAGCAAAAAACCGAAAAAACCCTGTAAATCAACACCCAATTTACAGCTTTTAATCCAACATGAAACGTAGAGAGATATGATTAATAATTCGTTAAAAAACATGAATGAGAAAATCAGAAATAAAATCTGGACGTCTTTCGGATTTGTTTCTAAAACTTATCTCCTTGAAGCTTCTTTAAAATATAGTGAAGAACAGGAAAGGATTTTCAACGAAATGATTGTTGAAACTGAATCAAAAGATAAAAAAGCGAAACGTGAGGCTTTTGATAAAGCACTATATGCATCTTACAAAGGGATTGGTGCGATGGACTTTATCAATACCGTTTTAAAATAATTTTTAGTCGGCATTCAATAAAAATTTTCTAGTTTATTGCTTTTCCCTCTTTGTAATTTAAAAAAGGGCATTTTAAATTCTTTCACCACTTCTAAAATTGATCTGCTGTTACCTGCCGTAATTTTCTCAATTCTTTCAGATGTTCATTAAATTATTAAAGATGAAATTTCTTCAAAATCAAATAATAAATTATTTATTGTAAGAAAACTGAACTTATCTTAATAATACATTCGACCTCATTGGATATTGACAAAAATCTATATTTTTGCTAGAAACGGAAGATTTTACTTACTTCAACTAAAAGCCTAATTATGGAACAAGCCATTCAGTCAGAAATTTACAAAATTCAAAATCCGGAGCACTGGGCCAGTGTTATTACCGACAATCAACTTATTGATTGTATAAAAGAATCTGAGTTCTCTCAAAAACAAGCAGACGAGGGACGTGATTATTGTTATTTTTTAGATAAAATTTATTACACCAGTGATAACGAAAACAGTGAATATGCCTGCCTGGCTTATACACTAAATGAGCCTTCTAATTTAGAGAGAGCTTCTGTTGTAGATGTAGTACTGGAAGAAAACGAAACTTACGTAATCCACCGCATCAGTGTATTGAGAGATGGTGTTTTAGTAGACAAAATCCCCGATACTAAAGTTAAAATACTGGATAGCGAAAACCAAAGCGGCGGCGGTGTTCTAAGCAGTAATAAAAAAATCAATATTACCATAAAAGACCTTCGTTTGTATGATATTTTGATTATGGAAGATTCCAGAATTAAAATTTTTACAGAACGTGATTTCCTGCGTAAAGAATTCTCCAGATATGTTTGGGTAGGACCGGACAGTTACTGGGCTTACGGAAAATACAAATTCACTTTTAAAAATGATCGTGAGAAGACAGTTGCCTACAAAAAAACATTCTTTAGAGATGAAGATGGAAATGTTCTGGAGCCGCAAATAGGTTATTTAAAAAAAGGAGAGCAATATGTTCGGGAAGAAGAAAATTATATCAATTTTGTAGATTCCAACAGGGAGGTTTCTTCTTATGTCGATTTTGCCACAGCGGCCGACTGGAAAGAATTGTCCAACTACATTTCTCCTATTTATGACGCTATTTTCGACAAGTCTTCCCTGATTGAATTTGCTCCCGATCTGGTTGAAAAACTGGACAAAATTGGTTCTAAAGACGAGCAACTCCAATTTGCCATAGAATATGTTCAAAACCATATCAATTATATTTACAATGCCGATGAGATGAACGGCCACAAGCCACAGGAACCTGCCGTGACGTTTGCCAATAAACAGGGAGACTGCAAGGCAAAATCGGTTTTATTAAAAGTTATTTTAGATTATATTGGGGTTGATTCTTCGATTATTCTGGTCAATTTTGGTACGGATTTCTATATTAAATACTATTTACCGTCGTTACTGACTTTTAATCACGTAATTGTTAAAATCAATTACAAAGAGGAAAGTTACTTTGTTGATGCGACACTACGCGATGAATTTGGGCTAATCGAAAACCGTGGTTTTATTTTCTTCCTGCATTATCTGGAAGTAAAACCAAATCTGGAATTACAGCTAAAACCACCTCATCGTTTTTCTTATTATGCCGTAGACGAAAAATCAGAACTGGTGGCACAGCAAAATGTAGGCAAGCTAAAATTAACGACAGTGTACAAAGGAAATCGTGCCAACAGCATGCGTAAATATTTTAAAAACACCAATAAAAGAGAAATCATAGACAGCTGGAATAATTTCTTCTTTTATACCTTAAATTATACCAACGACAGAAACGGAACGGATCTGAGAAAGATTTTTAAAGATGCCGTAATTGAAATTGTAAGCGATGATAAAAAACTTAACGAATTTAAAGTGGAGTATCAGACTACTATTGAAAATCCCTATTATTCCGACGATAAAAACAACCGTTTCTTAATGTATTTTGATGCTAATATTGTTAAAAACAGAGTAAGAGATTTTATACACAAAGACATCTCTTTCTGGCACAATTTTGACAATGAGAGATATGAAATCACATTAGTAACGGATCAAAAAATTGATATTAGTGAGAAATTTACGGTGCAGGAAAGTACTATCAGCAATCCGTATTTTGATTATGTAAGCCGTAAAAAAATCCACAAAAACGGAGGGACAGTTTATATCGATTCGAAGCCCCTAATTAACTTAGAAATTCCAGAAAAAGACTTTGAAGCTTTCAGGGAGGCCCATAACAAGGTTGCGGACAGTAATTATGGAATTGGGGTTGATATTATAGAAGATGGTTTGTTGAACAAGCTGAAATTCAATTTCAAAAAATTAGTAAAATAATCATACAAGAAGGAAGTTAATTGTAGGCTACAGTTTAAACACGAATTACACCAATTTGCACTAATATTAATAGTTTAACCTTGTTGGTGTTTGAATACAAGTTCTAATGATTGAAACGTTCAAATTTTTAACACATAGAAACATAGATTTGTATTGCCAAAAGAGGATACAAAAAGAAATTAATTTCTTTCAAATAGCAGGATATGTGCTTTATTTGAAGTGAAACGCCTTTTTTATAGATGCAGCACCTATGTTACTATGTGTTAAAATAAATGACATCAAAAAAAGGAGGAACTGTAGCCTATAATCTAAACACAAATTGCACCAATTTTAATCCGTTAACCTTGTTTGTGAAATTAATTCCACAAACAAATTAGTGACAATTCGTGCAATTCGTGTTACTTTTTATAGCAGTAATCTATATTTCTACGTGTTTAAAAATCTAAAGCAATTCAAAATCTGCTTTTAATTTGATATCTGCTGATGAAGCCCCAATCATGACTTCAAAATCACCCGGTTCTGCTGTCCATTCTAATTTGTTATTATAGAAAGACAGTTTCTCTTTGTCAATTGTAAATTCAATTGTTTTAGATTCTCCGGCATTTAGTTTTACTTTTTGAAAATCTCTCAATTCTAAAACCGGACGAACTACAGATCCAAATTTATCTTTTAAGTACAATTGTACGACTTCTTCTCCGGCTACTTTTCCAACATTGGATAATTGAAAAGAAATTTTTATGGTTTCCTTGTTTTTCATTTTAGTCGAAGACAATTTCAAATCAGCATAATTGAATTTTGTATAACTCAGCCCATATCCAAAAGGAAATTTGGGAGAGTTTTTCAGATCAATATAGGCTGACACATAGTTTTTTGCGTCTTCATCTTTAGGAGGTCTTCCTGTACTGAAATGATTGTAGTAAATTGGGACCTGCCCTACTTCTCTCGGAAAAGTCATAGGCAATTTTCCGGAGGGATTGTAATCTCCAAATAATACATTCGCGATTGCGGTTCCGGCTTCGGTCCCTAACCACCAAGTATAAACAATGGCCGGAACGTTATCAGCCGTCCAGTTAAAAACAAGAGGACGTCCCGCATTTATCAAAACGACCACCGGTTTTCCTGTCGCCTGAATTGCTTTTACTAGATCTTCCTGAACAACCGGCAAACGAAGATCACTGCGGCTTTTTGCTTCACCACTCATATCGCGTCGTTCTCCAATGCTCAAAATAACAACATCGGCCTGTTTAGCCGCTGCAACTGCTTCTGCAAAACCGTCTTTATTATCTCCATCTACTTCACAACCTTTGGCATACAATAATTTTGTGTTTTTACCCACTTTATTCTGCAATCCGTCCCATTGCGAAATGACCCATTTATCATAATCAACCTCCGGCAATTCTACTGACCAAAATCCCATATTGGCTTTATACTCCTTGACCATTGGACCTATGAATGCAATTGTTTTTACATTTTTTGAAATGGGTAATGTTTCGTTATCGTTCTTTAATAACACTATACTTTTTTGTGCTACCTCCAGCGCTGCTTTTCTGTTTTCAGGATTACTTAAAGCTTTATCGGCTCTTTTTTGATCAGAATAGCGGTATGGATCCTCAAATAAACCCAATTCAAATTTTTTGCGAAGAATGCGTTTCACAGCATCATCAATCAAATCAACAGCTACTTTGCCTTCTTTAACCAATTCGGCTAAATGATATCGGTAGGCATTGCTTTCCATATCCATATCACTTCCGGCAGTAATCGCGGCAAGTGCGGCAGCTTTCAGATCTTTGGAATAGCCGTGTGCTACCATTTCGCCTATCGATCCCCAGTCTGAAACTACGAATCCCTGAAAGTTCCATTTCGCTTTTAAGATGTCACGCTGTAAATGTACATTTGCTGTAGCCGGAATTCCGTTTAAGTCATTAAAGGAGTTCATAAAAGTGGCTGCCCCGGCATCAAGAGCGGCTTTGAAAGGAGGCAAATAAGTTTCCAGAAGCATTCGTTCGCTCATGTCTACCGAGTTGTAATCTCTTCCGCCCACCGCTGCACCGTAAGCTGCAAAGTGTTTTACACAAGCCATAACCGAGTTCAGATCTCCAAGTTTATTTCCCTGAAAACCTTTTACTCTGGCATAGGCTATTTTAGATCCCAGATAGGTATCTTCTCCGGCGCCTTCCATTACGCGTCCCCAACGCGGGTCACGGGCAATGTCGACCATTGGTGCAAAGGTCCAGTGAATACCACTTGCTGACGCCTCTGTAGCTGCAACTCTGGCCGCCAGTTCAATTGCTGCTAAATCCCAGCTGGCCGCTTCGGCTAAAGGAATTGGAAAGGTGGTTTTGTAACCGTGAATGACGTCCTGACCAAATAACAATGGGATTTTCAAACGAGATTGCATCGCCAATTCCTGATATTGTCTGGTATATCTTGTTCCCACAACGTTTAACATCGAACCTATAAGTCCAGCCTTTATTTCGGCCTGTTTGTTTTCGTTTATGGTAATGGGACCCGTTGCTGCGTTGTCGCCTGTATACTGATTTAGCTGACCAATTTTTTCCTCAAGGGTCATTTTTTTTAATAGCGCATTTACTTTTTGATCTACTTTTTCTTGTTGAGCTGCCGCAAAAAACGACACCATTAGTAAAGTGAATGTGGTTATTTTTTTCATACTTAATTTAGATTTACCATACGTAAGTTGCTACCGAACCTGCGTCCAATGATGTTGAAACTTGTTTTTGATTCTCTTTTATATTGAAGTTCTCTTTGTTTGCACCATCGTTTTCGACAATTAAAACGATATTTCCGGCTGGTGTTTTAAAGGCTACATTATACAGATTCCCACTAATGTTACTTGCTATTCTCACAGAACCTTCGGGAACAAATTTTGAGGCGTGACCAATAATATAGTAACCTACTTCTCTTTTAATGTTCTGATTTTTATCAATCATCAAAGCTCCTTTACATGTCGAACATCCACCCGGTGTAAAGGGTTCATAATTTTCATTATTAGCCAATCCCCACGAAAGTGCATTCACACTCCAGTTACGCATAGAACCAATGACAACATTTTTCACACTCCATTTTAAATCAGATTCAAAACTACTGCCCGAACCGGTATATTGTTCTGTAAAATACAACTCTTTTTTGGGATAGGCATTATGAACGGTGGTTAAAGCACTAATATCTCCTTCATACAAATGAAAGGCCGAACCTGCTACAAAAGGCAATGCTTTTGGATCATTCAAAATCGTTAAAGGATATTCGGGTTTGTTGCAATTGTGGTCGTAAACTACAATTTTGGTTTTAATTTTAGCTTTTGCAAAAGCAGGGCCCAAATTTGTTTTGATGAACTCGGCCTGCTGCAATGCCGTCATATGCATACTTGGGTTGTTACCCGGATGCAAGGGCTCGTTTTGTGGCGTTATGGCATCAATTACAATTCCGTGCGATTTCATTGCCTGTATGTATTTTACAAAATAATCAGCATAAACCTGATAGTACTTGGGCTGTAAACTTCCACCTTTCGAACTTCCGTTGTCTTTCATCCAAACGGGCGGTGACCATGGCGAACCCATAATTTTCAACTGTGGATTTATGGCTAAAATCTCTTTTAAAAGCGGCACTACATCCTTTAAATCGGGTCCCAGATCAAAGTGCTCTAATTTTAAATCAGTTTGCCCTTCGGGCCTATCATCATACGAAAAAACTTTTTCATTCAAATCAGAAGCGCCAATACTAATTCGCAGATAACTCAAACCAATAGCATCATTTTTTCTAGAAAACAATTCCTGAAGCAATGCCTCTTTTTTGGTTTTATCGAGTTTTAATATGGTTTGGGCACTTCCTCCTGTCAAGGAAAAACCAAAACCTTCAATAGTCTGAAATTTTTGAGAAGCGTCTACCAAAATCGTCGGATTCGAATTGGTTTCATTATTAAAAACCAAATCACTTTGCTTTTGAAGTTTTGAAGATTCATTAGTAGTGGTGATCCAGGCTTCGGCTTTTCCGGATTGGACAACTGAGTTTTTTGAAGTTCCACATTTTATCTGAACTGCGATGAGCGGCAGTAAGAGTAAAATCTGAAGTTTTTTGTTGATGTTTTTCATTTTAATCTATTTCTATTAAGACAGGCAAATGATCTGACGGATATCTTAAATCCTTGGAATCACTTAAGACTGCGTGTTTTTGAATTTTTAATCCGCTGTTTTTGGAGATAAAAATATAATCCAGTAATAAGGTAACTGGTTCATTGTGTTTGAAATCATTAAAAGTGCCGGAAGGACCAAAAGGTTTTTCTTTCGAAACCTCTTGTGTATCCTCCATCACTTTTTTGATCTCTTTAATTTGTTTTGTGTTGGGTTCTGAATTAAAATCTCCCATTAAAAACACAGGATAATTTTTAGTATTTATTTCTTTTATTTTGGAGAGAACCAGCTCTACTCCTTTTACACGGGCCACTTCACCCATATGATCAAGATGCAGGTTGAAAACCCAAAACTCTTTTTTTGTTTTTAAATCTTTAAACAATCCATAGGTACAAACTCTGTTACAGGCAGCATCCCAGCCTCTTGAAACCACAGTTGGTGTTTCCGACAACCAGAAAGTGTTGCTGTGCTGTACCTGAAAACGATCTTTTTTATAGTAAATCGTGCAGGCTTCTCCCGTTCCTTTCTCTTCCCTTCCTATTCCAAATTGGTTGTAATCTTTAAAAGCGGAAGCAATATCGACCACCTGATTGGGCAGTGCTTCCTGAATTCCAAAAATATCCGGACTGTAAAATCTGATTTGAGAATTAAAATAATCTTTCCGGTTCGGCCAGGCGTTTTGTCCGTCAGAAGCAACATCCAAACGAATATTATAGGTCATCAATTTTACATTCTGGCCATAAAATGAGCCACTAACTAAAAGCAGAAGCAGTACGAGAGCAATTGTGTTTGTCTTTTTCATCTTAAAAAATTTGATTCGTAAAGCTAGCATTTCATTGGTCTCGAAGAAAAATATAAACTTCAAAATAATGTTAATTTAACCCGTTGGATGTATTTAAACACATAGAAAGTTTGCAGTCACGATTTTCAGTCGCAGTTTACAGTCACGGTTTACAGTCGCATTTCACATCTAACATCCAACATTTTACATTTTACATTTTACGCATCTATTTTTTCTGTTCTGAAAAATCTAAATAATTCAGGTTGAAGTCTCCTTTTTCGAAAACAACTTTAATTTTTTGTGTTCCGGTATTTAATGCTATTCCCGATAAAACAACTGTTTTCCATTTATCATTTCCTCCCGTGGCTGGCAGCGTAAGGACTTCAGATCTCTTTCCATTTTGTGTTTCGAGATATAGTTTTCCCTCTGCATTTTCGCCCGAATAACGAATCGCTACTTTGTATGTTTTTTGTTTTGCCACCTGGGCAGTAAACTGTAACCACTCTCCGTCTTCGATAAAGGAAACCTGATACCCGTTTGATCCGGCATCTTTGCAGGGCAGAATATCTACACCATCATTTCGCATCGAATTTCCTTTGTTCCACTCGTCAAATTTTCCGGTTTCGACTCTGTAGTTTATAAAATCTGTATCAGAATATGCATATCCATTGCTTCCTAAATCGTATTGCGTTGCTGCAATTTTCCCCGGAATCAAATGTTTTTTATAGGGTTTTGTATCGTTGGTTTGTACCTGTCTAAACATGGCATCAATCACGTCCGGTTTAACAGTTACATTCTCCATTTTATAATTATCGGCCATTTTCATTAGCGTTTTTTTCGCAAAATCAGCAGCTGGTTTTTGACCGCCCTCTTTCCAATATTTTAATAAAACATCGTATTCCGGAATCTTGGTTACAGAAGTAACTCCTGCTATGTTTTCGATCTTTTTCATGGGCCAGAACGCCCACCCGATATTGTTGCTTTCTACCAATGTCAATACATCCTTGAACCAGACATTCGAGTTTTCGCCGCTTTCTCCAAGCCAGATCGGCACATTGTATTGCGTTCGGTAATCGAGCATTTTCTGAATCGACGCTTTGGTATTGTAGTTCCAGTATTTATGAAAACTCAAAGCCATATTCTCATCCCATAAAGGAAAAATTCCGTTGTAATTATTCCCCCAACAATTTCCTTCAATAAAAATTAAATGGTTGGTATCGACTTCCCGAATGGCTTTTGTAACCCGAACCATCAGCTCTCTTAAAGGGCCGTTGGAGTTTTCGTCACAGCCGTTTTTGTTTGTTCCGGTAAAATTCCAATTGGGTTCATTGATAATGTCGTAAGCCCCAATCCACGGGTTGTCTCTGTAACGCGACGCCAGTTTTTTCCATAACGCAATCATTTTTTTCTGATTGGCTTCACTCTCCCATAAGGAAGGTTTGGTAGTATCATAATCTGAAATTGCCGCATCATTCCCCTGTCCTCCGGGAGCAGCGTGCAGGTCGAGAATAAGGTATATTTTATTTTCGGCACACCATTTTAATAAATTGTCGGTCATAGTAAATCCCTCTTCGATCCAGGTAATTTCTCCATTTTTTTCTTCCTGAATGGATGGTGTGTACAAATTATAGTGCATCGGCAAACGAATGGAATTGAAACCCCAGGCTGCTAAAGAATCTATATCGCGTTTTGTAATTCCGTTTGCTTTATAGGCTGCATAAAACTCTTTTGTTCCCTGTTCTCCAATGACATCCTGAATTTTTTGTTTGATAACATATTGAGGGCTTGCGAAAGGTTGCGTTTGTAACATATACCCTTCCTGCACCATCCAGCCGCCTAAACCTAATCCTCTTAATACGATATTTTTTCCGTTTCCGTCCACAATTTTCTGCCCGTCTCTGTGCAAAAAACCCTGTCCAAAAATAGTAGCCGAAAGCAAAAGTTGTAATGCTATAATTATTTTTTTCATCTGAAAACTATTTATTTTCTTTAATCAATTATTTCCATATATAAGTCCCGACAGCTCCTCCGTCTAAGGAGGTCGTAATCCACTTACCGTCAAACTTAATATTGAAGTTTACACTTCCCGCTCCGTCATTTTCCACAAGGAGAACCTTTGAGCCTGAGGGCGTGAGGAAGGCTACATTTTGCAGGCTCCCGTTTATATTGCTGCCAATTCTGACCGAACCTGCCGGAACAAATTTAGACGCATGCGCAATAATGTAATAAGCTACATTACGCTGAAAACTTTCACCCGAATTAATGGTTAGCGCGCCTTTACAAGTAGTACAGCCGCCTGCCGTATGAGGTTCAAAAGCCGCATTGTTGACTAAATTCCATTCCAATGCATTTTTGCTCCAGTTGCGCATCGAACCGATGATTACATTTTTAAGATGCCATTTTAAATCTCCTCCAAAATCCCCTGTTGAAGCGGTAAACTGTTCTGTGAAATAAATATTCTTGGTGGGATAAGCGTTATAAACTTCTGAAAGAGCCGTAATGTCACCGGCATACAAGTGAAAAGCCGAACCATCTACAAAAGGATATGCCACGGCATCCGCTAAAATCGCTTTGGGATAATTGGGATTGTCACAATTGTGATCGTATGCAATAATTTTGGTCGTAATATTGGCTGTTTTAAAGGCAGGTCCTAAATGATTTTTAATGAAATCCATTTGTTCTAAAGCCGACATTTCCATACTTGGATTATTACCACCATGCAAGGGTTCATTCTGAGGAGTTATGGCGTCAATAGCAATTCCTTCCGCTTTCATTTGCTGAATGTATTTTACAAAATACTTCGCATAAACTTCGTAATATTTGGTTTGTAACTTCCCTCCAACAAAGCTGTTTTTATCTTTCATCCAAAGAGGCGCAGACCAGGGCGTTGCCAAAATTAAAATCTTGGGATTGATTGCCAGAATCTGTTTCAAAAGCGCAAGGACTCCGTTTCGGTCTTTGTCTAAACTGAACTTTGTCAGATCTAAATCAGTAGCTCCAATAGGGATATCATTATAGGTAAAGGGTTCCGAATTTAAATCTGATGCTCCAATACTAATTCTAATGTAACTCACTCCAATTGCTGTTTCTGAGGTACCAAACAGTTCCTGTAAAAGCGCTGCTTTTTTTGTTGCATTTAATTGATTGATGACGCTCGCACTTCCACCCGTCAGAGTATAGCCAAAACCATCAATGGTCTGGTATTTTTGAGCTGCATTTACTTCAATGTTTGGATAACTATTAACGATCGTGTTAAATCCTAAGTTTCCGGATTGCTTTGCCAATAAAACACTCTGATCTCCTTTTGTGAGCCAAAAATCGATATCATTCACTACTACAACTGGCGGTACGACCGGAGGAACAACGGCATCATTGGATGATGAACAACTTAATTCTAAAACTAATATAAGCGCAATTAAAATTTTATTTAGGTTTCTCATTGTTACTTTAAAAGAGATTTGATTTAAGTTTGAAATCAATTGAGGATTAATCCTGAAGATCAGA
The DNA here is from genome assembly GCF_902804485.1 of Flavobacterium collinsii. Classification (GTDB taxonomy): domain Bacteria; phylum Bacteroidota; class Bacteroidia; order Flavobacteriales; family Flavobacteriaceae; genus Flavobacterium; species Flavobacterium collinsii. The sequence continues at coordinate 25,181 of NZ_CADCST010000050.1, forward strand.
TTAGCCCCTCAATTGGAAAAGAACACTAATAAACAAGTGTTTGTATCGCATGTGCCGGAATTTTTACTACAGCCTGTTCAGCAGCTATGATTAAATTGTAGGTCACATCTTTGTCTGTCTGATTCATTACAACAGTTGCCATTGTACCATCTGCATTTAAAAATGACGTACTTAACAAAGCGCTTCTGCTTACAGCAGAACTTACTCTCACGGCATTTAAGTGAATAAATTTTGAAAAATGTCCGATGTAATAATAAGATGGAGTGTAGATTAATTCTCCGGTTGTAGTATCGGCGTGAATGGGTGAAAAGCAAAAATTACCCACATGATTAGGTCCTCCATTTTGATCTAAAAGAATGTTCCAGTCGGTCCATCCTGCCGTTCCATTGTTAAAATCATTAATAATAGAGATTCCATATCGTTCTCCATTGCCCCAAAATTGGTATTTCTTGGCATCAAATTTTTCTACACAGCCTTCTGTAAACAACAAACCTTTGTTAGGATAGGCTTCATTTACTTTGGCTACGTTGTCAAACATTGAGGCTCCTCCAGACCAGTTTTCGTACCAGTGAAACCCCATTCCCCACACATATTTTGATGCTTCGGGATCTGTATAAATCACATTTGCTCTGTAATTCATTAAATCGCGATTGTGGTCCCATGCAATAATTTTTACCTTACTCAATTGCTCCTTTTTTAAAGTTGGTCCAAGGAAATTTTTAATAAAGTCTCTTTCTTCCTCAGCAGTATAAATACACGATTCCCATTTTTGAACCGCCATAGGCTCATTTTGAGTAGAAGTTCCCCAAATTGGGATTCCTTCTTTTTCATAGGCTTTTATAAATTTGACATAAAAGTTGGCCCACGTCTGATAGTATTCCGGCAGTAAGGTTCCGCCTTTTAAAACGTCTTTATTGCTTTTCATAAAAGCATTTGGCGACCATGGTGCTGCATAAGTAGTTAATTTTCCACCCGCCGTTTTTATGGCCTGTTTGATCAACGGAATACGATATTGCTTGTCGTGATCAATCGAAAACGTTTTTAAATCTTTATCTTCTTCTTTGATATAAGAATAGCTTCCACTGCTAAAATCAGAACTTTGGATTGTGGTTCTTAGCAATGAATAGCCTATCCCTTTTTCTTTATCGTAGTAGGCATTTAAGAATTCAGTTTGTTTTTCTTTTGAAAGTTTAGCAAAAACTTCGGCACTTGCATCGGTAATGGCTCCTCCGATTCCCATGAAAGTCTGAAATTTTTTAGACGGTTCTACAAAAATAGAAGCCTCTATTTCAAGCGGCTGTTTTGCCGATGAAAAACTTAGATTAGCCGTAGAAGCCAATCTCAAATTTGAGTTTTCAGCAGTGGTGTAAACCGTTATCTTTTTTCCGTTGGTTGTAAATTCTTTTTTTGTTTTAGACTGCTGTGCGAAAGCCGACAACGAAAATAAAAAACATAGTATTTTAAAACTATTTTTTCTCATTCTTACAGTATTATTTTTAATTCTAAAATTGATTTTTTACTGAGCTCTTTTCAATAAAAATGGTTCGAGACCGCTCAAGAGATTTAAAAAATAGCCCATACTCATACTGATTATGGGCTATTGCCAACCAAACTTAAACTTAACTCAAAACTTCCTTTTCAGCGTCCTTCAACGCTTGTTATCGTAGTGTTGCAATCAGCGAAGAAATTGCTGTTGCTTTAGTATCGCAACTATCCAGTATTCCTAATATTAAAGACAACATTAGGAATACTTTATAGCTGGATTTTATTTGTGTTTTTGAACTTGTTAACCCTCTATTGGTAATTCGGATTTTGTTTCAACTTTGTACCATTAAGTTCTGTATAAGGTATCGGGAAAATTTCGTCTGTACCGGCATTAAACCCTCTGTCGGCCAGTGCAGAGGCTGCATCTCCCCAACGTACCAAATCAAAAAATCGATGCCCCTCACCGGCTAACTCCATTCTTCTCTCGTTTTTAATTGCTGCTAAGGTTACAGGAACTGAAGGCAAATGCGCTCTTTTTCTAACTTCGTCAAGTAATGCCTGCGCTCTGGCTCCTGATCCTAAAGCCTCGGCTTCCATTAAATAGGTGTCAGCAAGTCGGATGATATACGAATTTTGTTTGTAGTTCAACTCCGCATTACCTCCACCGGTACGAACATCTGACTGTCTTGGAAGGTATTTGTTAAGGAAGTAACCAGTATCCTGATAAGCCGGAATGTAGTTTGCCTTACCTGCTGCTTTTAAAGCTTTTAAATCTAATATAGTAGCTCCAAATCTTGGATCATCTTTCATTACGTCATACAGCTTTTGAGTAGCCACATTAAAAGCCCATCCTGAAGGAAGATCAGGCGCAGTAGAACCTGTTGGTCTTGAATATCCTCTTGGTCCAACCATAATGTTTAGTGTATTTCCTTCATCTCTACCTGTTCCCCAAAATGTCCAGTCAGAATTCCCTGCGCTGGTATGAGATACTTCTAATAATGACTCTGCATTAAATTTATTTGTAGTCACCCACAGGTCACTAAATTCAGGCAGTAATTTATTTCCGTATTGATTTACCTGACCCGGTGTACCATTCACTTGTGCTAAAACAGCCGCTGCTTGAGGATTTTTACCTTCAAACAAATATACTTTTCCTAATATCGCCTGTGCTGCCCCTTTGTTCAGTCTTCCGGCTTCAGTCTCGGCAACAACGGTATTAGGCAAAGCAGCAATTGCTTCTAATAAATCTTTTTCGATTTGCGCATAAATTACACTTGGTGCAACCTGCTCCGGATCGTAAATCGTCTGCGTATTTAAAGGCACCAAAACCAACGGAATGTTTTTAAACAATCTCACTAAATTGAAATAGTAAAGTGCACGTAAGGTTTTAGCTTCTGCAGCAAATCTGGCTCTTACTGTTTCGCTCATAGTAGCACCCGGAAGTTTATCTAATAAAATATTTGCTCTGGAAACTCCCTGGTAATGATCGTTCCAGTAACTTCCTGGAATACTGATAGAAGTAAGAGAGTGCGTAGAGAAATTCTGGATTCCGTTTCCGTCTGTCGCGCTTCCGCCTCCGGCATAAAAATCGTCCGATCCGGCATTTAGCATTGCAACAAGGTTTTCGAAACCGCCTGTATTTTTTCTTATTGGATCGTAAACTCCCATTAATGCGGCGTAACATTGTTGTTCGTTAGAGAAATAAGTACTGGTATCAAATTTTCCCTGCGGATCAATCGTTACAAAATCTTCAGAACAAGATCCAAGAACAGCCATTGCAGCAGCAATGTATAGGTATTTAAATTTTATAGTTTTCATGATGCTTTTAATTTTTAGAATTGAACGTTAGCGCCTAACAAAATAGATCTGGCTTGTGGATAAACTCCTTTATCTACACCATAAACCTGTCCTCCAATTTCCGGATCAAATCCACTGTATTTCGTAAAAGTGAGCAAGTTTTCTCCAGTTAAGTAAAAACGAACTTTGTCTGAACCGATCTTAGAAGATAAGTTAGTCGGAAGAGTGTATCCAAGCTGAACGATTTTTAAACGCAGGTAATTGCCGTTTTCAAGATAAAAATCAGACATATTACTGAAGTTTTTATTTGGATCATTATTTGTTAATCTAGGATAATCGTTTGAAGTTCCTTCTCCTGACCAGTGTCCTAACGCGCTTGTCTGATAGTTTGCATTCAGGATATCCAGTCTTCGTAATCCCTGGAAAATTTTACTTCCCGCAGCTCCCTGAGCAAATGCCATGAAATCAAAGTTTTTATAATCCAGATTTACAGTAAATCCAAAACTATATTTTGGGATATTAGTTCCTAAGAATTGTTTGTCGTCATCTGTAATAGCTCCGTCACCATTGGTATCTGTCCAACGGAAATCTCCCGGTTTGGCATTTGGCTGAATTAGACCTCCTGCAGCATTTTTGTAGGCAGCAACTTCGGCATCATTCTGAAAAATACCTGCTGTTTTAAAACCATAAAACTCGTTGAAGGAATGACCAACCTGCGTTCTTGTTACCGGTCCCATAGACTGGAAAGTAGCGTCTCCAACAATGTAATTGGTAGACGATCCAACGTAAGTGATCTCATTTTTTAAATAGGCAAAATTGGCATTAACCCCCAAATTGAAATCCCCAAGTTTTTTTCTGTAGCCCAATTCAACTTCAAAACCACTGTTATCCATATCTGCAATATTAGCCGAAGGAGCATCAACAACTCCAACATATCCCGGAATAACAACATTTCTTAAAATTCCTTTCGTGCTCTTTTTGAAGTAATCCAGAGTTAGGGAAAAATCACTAAAAATCTTTGCATCAAGACCTACCGTAGTCTGTGAGGTTTCTTCCCATCCTAAATCTGCGTTAGGTAAAGTAGAGTTTCCATAACCGGTTGTGATTGAACCTGTATTTCCAACAGAATAATTGTATCCTCCAACAACCAAACCTCTGTATTTAAAATCCTCTATATTATCATTACCAACAACTCCATATCCGCCTCGCAATTTTAAACTATTCACTGCATTATTCTCTTTCCAGAAACCTTCTTTCGAAATCACCCATCCTAAAGAGAAGGAAGGGAAAACTCCCCATTTTTTATTCTCACCAAAACGAGTTGATCCATCACGACGAATGATCCCTGTAAAAAGATATTTTTCTAAATAATCATAATTGGCACGCAAAAACAAGGATGCCAATTTGTGTTCTACAAGATCAGTTGCTCTGTTTACACGATCCGTTTGAGGAATATCAAAATTGAAAGACGCATCTTTATAGCTTGTAATTGGCAAACCAAACATAGTTACCCCAATCGTACCTCCAATGTTTTCTACATAAGCACCTTGCCCTGCCAAAACATTTACACTATGATTACCAAATTTATTAGAGTAAGCCAATGTATTTTCCAGCGTCCAAGAGAATGATTTGTTATTGTCCTGACTGTAATTGTTTCGGTCCTCTTTCATGTTTGGATTTAAGAAGAAGATCGGAGTAAAACCTTGTTTCCCCCAATAAGCGATCTTACCCCCAAGTGTAGTTCTAAATTTTAAATGACTTGTAATATTTGCCTCTAAATAAGCGTTTCCAACAAAATCATCTGACCAGTCAAAACCGCCCAGTCTTGTCTGAGTATAAGCCAAAGGATTGGTCATCTCTTGTTGTACCAAGGACGAAATTCCATAAAGATTTCCGTTTGCATCTCTAACTGCATTTGGATTGGTATAAAAACCAGTACCTGCAACTGCCGGATCTGTCACGGTTAACGGAGTAAGCGGATCTAAGTTAATTGCCGAACTTAAAGGTCCACCAAACTCACTGTTTGTGTTTCCGATACCTTTGGTTTTTTGGTGTGTGTAACCAAAAGTTTGTCCAAACGTAAAATAGTCTGAAATTTTATGGGTAGAGTTTAAACGGAAGTTTTTCTTTGTATAGTTCGAAATGTCTGTTGCAACAATTCCTTCCTGATCCTGTATCCCGAAAGAAACATAAAAAGTAGATTTTTCACTACCTCCGCTAATGCTTAATTCATGTGTATATCTAAAAGCAGAATTATTAAAGATCGCATCCTGCCAGTCTGTACCTTTTCCTAAAGATGCCGGATTAGGATACTTGATAGCACCACCGTCTGCTACAGACTTATCATTCATTATTCTTCCATATTGCTCTGCATTTAACAAATCCAATCTTTTAGCCGGAGCTGAAGTCCCTGCAAAACCATTATAATTCACAGAAATTTTTCCTGATTTTCCTTTTTTAGTGGTTACCAGAATAACCCCGGTTGCAGCACGAGTACCATAGATTGCGGCAGAAGCAGCATCTTTAAGGACTTCGATAGACTCGATATCACTCTGATTGATAAAACCAATTGCGTTTGCATCTACAGCAATACCATCAACCACCCATAAAGGATCATTACCACCTTCTCTAAAAGTAGTTACACCTCTAACACGAACTTTTGAAGCAGAGCCTGGTTGTCCTGATGTAGCAGCTACTGATACACCGGCGACTCTACCTTGTAAAGATTGTTCCACTCTACCATTCGGCACTTTTTCCAAATCGGCAGATTTTACGCTGGAGATTGCTCCTGTGACCACTGATTTCTTTTGAGTACCATATCCTACTACCACAACCTCATTTAACGACTGTGATTCCGGTATTAACTTAATTGAAATTTTTGTTCTTCCATTTACAGCTTCATTAACTGGAGCATATCCAATAAAAGTGATTGTTAACGTCCCATTTGAAGGAACTTGTATTTGGAATTTTCCATCAAAATCAGATGCTGTTGCTTTGGTTGTGCCTTTTAATAAAATAGACGCACCCGGAACTGGCATTCCACTTTCATCATTTATGGTTCCGCTTACCGTAATATCCTGTGCCATTGCGATAACTGAAAACAATAGAGACGAAATACAAAAAGTAAGTAATTTTGTTAATTTCATTTTTCTAAAAATTTTGGTTAATTAATTAGTAATTTGATGCAATAATAATCCTAAATTTCTACTATCGGCAATTAACATTCACTACAAAAACACATCAAACTAAATTTATATGCCATACAAAAACACATCATTTTTTTTATAAACAACTAATTTACAACTAATTAATGTTTAATTTTAAGATGTTATCAAAATGTTAATTTTAAAAACAAACACTACACTTACCCTTTAATGCTTATTTTTATAATAAAAACAGACTTCTACATCGTAATAGTAGCCAAAAACAGCACCTAAACCATTAAAAACAAACAACTTAAACACCAAAAACCATAACAACCCAAAAAATACATGAAATTGATAAAATCACATTTTATTATAACTTTTTTCACTTTATTCTCAATTACGTTTTTCGGTCAGGTTAAAAGCATAGGATTACCGGATGTACGAAATTACAAGCGTAACGAATACAAAGGAGGAACGCAAAACTGGAATATTGGTCAGGATAAAAATGGAAATCTTTACTTCGCAAACAATAATGGCCTTTTACAATTTGATGGAGCTTCATGGAGAAAATACCCTCTTCCTAATCGAACCTCAGTTCGCTGTTTAAAAATTGACGATTCAGGCAAAATTTTTGTTGGAGGCTATAATGAGTTTGGATACTTTCAACCAGACGCAAAAGGCAGACTTAAATACACCTCATTGGCTCAAAAAGTGGACAAAAACAAAATCAAGATCATTGATTTTATATGGAAAATTCATGCTGTAAACAATGAGATCGTCTTTCAGTCCTTTGCACGAGCTTATCTTTTCAAAAATGGAAAGCTTTCGATCCTGAAAGCGCCAAGACGTTTTCAATTTTCATTTTTGGTAAACGGAAAACTTTATTTTCAGGATGTCGAAAACGGTATTTTAGAGTACCGAAACAATCGACTCTATACTTTACCCAACACTAAGTCCCTAAACAATACTGAGATTTGGGCCATGTATCCGTTAGAGAAAAACAAAACACTAATAATTACCCTTGAAAAAGGATTATTTCTCTACGAAAACAACACTATAAAACCATGGAATACGGAAGCCAATGATTTTGTAAAAAAGAACAATTCTCTTGGCGGATCTATTATAAAGAACAACTTTATTGTTTTAAATTCAGTCTTAGACGGTGTGATTATTTGCGACTTTAACGGTAAAATCATTCAACATGTTAACCGTAAAAAAGGACTACAAAACAATACCATCCTGACTTCTTTTATAGACAACAAGAACAATCTCTGGCTTGGCCTGGACAACGGTATTGCCTACATTAACGAAAACTCTCCCTTTACCTATTTTGGATTCAGCTACGACATCAGTACCGTCTATGCTTCTGTAATTGATCAGGGTAATTTATATGTGGCAACCAATCAGGGTCTTTTTTATCATGCCTGGAACAATACTTCTAAAGAAGGGGTTTTTAAACTTGTAGAAGGAACAACCGCACAAACCTGGAATGTACAAGTGATAGAAAATGAACTTATATGTTCAAACAACAGAGGGGCATTAGTTATAAAGGAAGGAAAAGTAACCCGAATGATCGATTCAAAAGGTTACTATGGTTTTAAGAGGATCCCAAATCGCCCCACCTATTTTATCGGCTCAAATTATGATGGATTTGCCATTTTTGAAAAAACAGCAGGCGGTTTAGTATTTAAAAATCAGATTAGCGGCTTTGATAAATCATCTAACAGCTTTGAGGTTGACGACTCTTATTTATGGCTTAAAAGAGATGAGTCAATTTACAGAATGTCTTTAAACGATGAACTAACCCGTTTTTCATACATAAAAAAGATAAACCAATTAACTCCTGCTTACAAAAACATTGGAAGCATTCAGAAAATTGACAACAAAATATACTTTCAATCCAACAATCATTTTTATCAGTACGTCAAACAGCAAGACTTATTTTTTGAAGACAAGGCGCTATCCAGGCTGTTCAAAAACATACCTCTTATAAATGCCTTAAGTGAAGATTCCCAATCTAATTTATGGTATGCTTTTGATGAATCTCTAGGAGTTTTAATGAAAGAAAAAAACACCTATAAAAATGTTGTTGTACCATTCTCAAATTTAACGGGCAATCTGGTAAGCAACTACTTATCTATAAACACCATAGATCCTCAAAACATCTTTATAGGACTAACAGATGGACTGGCGCATTATAACTCTAAATTATTAACCAATTTTGTAACCAAACCAAAGGCTTTCATCCGAAGCTTTTCATTTCCTGGTGACACTATTGTTCTAGGAAACAATCAAAATAAAATAAAAAAAATTCGCATTCCTTATTCCTCAAATCACGTACGATTTACGTTCTCCTCTCCTACTTACGAAAATCTGGAAAACGTACAATTCTCCTATCAGCTTGAGCCTTTTGATGATAAATGGAGTAATTGGTCTACCATTTCTATTAAAGAATACACCAACCTTCGGGAAGGAGAATATACGATGAAAGTTAAGGTTAGAAATAGTTACGGAATACAGTCTGAACCGTCTACGCTTTCGTTTACGGTCGCGCCGCCCTGGTACAGGCACTTTTTAGCCTTCATGCTCTATTTTTTGTTACTTATAATCCTAATTTACATCGTTTCCAATCGAATAAAAGTAAAAATTCGAAAAAATAAACTCTATGAAATCCTTCTACAAAGAAAGCTGTATCTCGAAAAAGAATCAAAAATAAAACAAGAACAATATGAGCTGGCAAAGGAAATTGAAAAACTAAAAAATGACAAACTACAAATCAAAATTCTGGCAAAAGACAAAGAACTCGTAAACAACTCTTTACAAGTAGTAAAGAAAAATAAAATCCTGAACGGAATCATACACAAACTCAAAGAAATTGATGTTGAAGCCCTTGACGAATCAACAAAATTTCAAGTGAGTAAATTAAACAAAAGCATTGTCAAAGAGGTCAACACTGACAAAAGCTGGAAAGACCTTGAAAAACACATTAAGAATGTACATTTTGAGTTCTTAAAACGCTTAAAAGAAAAATATCCGACGATATCCCCACGTGAACTGGATTTATCGACCTATTTACTTATGAATATGTCAACGAAAGAAATAGCCGAAATTATGAATATTTCGACAGGAGGCGTTGAACTAGCCCGCTATCGACTGAGAAAAAAGCTGGGACTGAATAAAAAAGAAAACCTGATTGGTTTTCTCATGAGCATTTAAAAGCAAAAAGAGGCTGTCCTTACTTTTCGGACAGCCTTGTTTTTATAAATAATTTTAGATTGAATTATAATCTAAAAGCAGTTTATTGGTCGGCAAAAATTATACGTCCTAATTCAACGCTGATTTGGCGGATTCGCTATCGCGAAGACGCTGATAAAAACGGATTCTAAAAATTAAAAAAACTTTTAAATGAGGAAAAAAAATCTGTTTTTATTCGCGTTTTTACGAAGTAAATCTGTTTTATCCGCGTCGAACTAAAGTAGATACTTAAACCAATAACATAATAAGAGAAAGTTCATACTTTTCGGACAATCCCCTTTTGTTAGTTGATAAATTCTAAAGTTCGTTCCAAAGCCATTCCCCTGGAGCCTTTTATCAGAATTGTATTTTCTGCAAAATGCATCGTCTTTAAAAACTCCGAAAAAGTATCGAAGGTTTCAAAAAAATGAAGATTATCTCTGCTTACTTTCGTTTCGTAAAAAGATTTTCCTATCAGATAACAAGTCGATTTATCCTGATCTGATAAAGAATCCACAATTAATTGGTGCTCCTGCCTGCTTTCATCACCAAGCTCAAACATATCTCCTAAAATCATAACCTTATTCCCGTTTTCCAATTGCAGGAAATTGGCAATCGCCACCGCCATACTACTCGGATTTGCATTGTAGGCGTCCAGAATAATTTCGTTTGATCCTTTCTTCAAGAGCTGAGATCTATTATTCTCCGGAATATAATTCTCGATAGCGTGTTTTACAGCAGTATCTTCAACTTTAAAATAAGACCCTATTGCTACAGCCGCATTAATGTTATTTGCATTGTAAAGCCCTATTAAATGTGATTCAACATTAAAGTTATCGTATTCGATCACAACAAAAGGATTAGCCTTAATATTCTTGATATTTAAGTTTGCCTGAGCATTGTTTACACCAAAAGTAAAAGACTTAATTCCCACCGATTTTTCAATCTGAATTGGATCTTCCAGATTAACAAAAGCAATTTTATCCTTTTTTGCTAAATACTGGTACATCTCGCTTTTCCCAATAATCACCCCTTCAACACCGCCAAAACCTTCGAGGTGTGCCTTTCCAAAATTGGTAATATAACCAAAATCTGGCTGTGCAATATCACATAAGAATGCTATTTCTTTCTTATGATTAGCGCCCATTTCAACGATTCCAATTTCTGTATCTTTTGTAAAAGACAACAAAGTTAAGGGAACACCAATATGGTTATTTAAATTTCCAACGGTTGCTTTGGTTTTATATTTTTGCGACAAAACTACATTGATAAGTTCTTTGGTAGTTGTTTTCCCGTTACTTCCCGTCAAGGCAATAATTGGAAGTTTTAAATAAGCTCTGTGATACCTAGCTAATTCCTGCAACGTTTCTAAGCTGTTTTCAACCAGAATTGTTCTGTCGTCAATAGCATAAGCCGCATTATCAATAACAACAAATAAAGCACCTAATTCTATTGCTTTAGCAGCAAACGTATTAGCATCAAAATTTTCACCTTTAATGGCAAAAAACATAGAATCCTTCTCAATTTTTCTGGTATCAATTGAAACTGATTTACATTTTAAAAACAAGCTATGAATGTCCTGGATATTCATTTATAAAAATATTTACATATTAAAAATAAGCAATAAAAAAATTCCAAATTCCAAAAGCTGAGTAAATCAGTTGGAATTTGGAATTTTTTTATTGAATTTGCCAGAATTTAGTTTCTAGGCGATTTTCTTTTTTCAGATTTAGCTCCTACTCTGGACATCGCACATCTAAATCCGATATAATCAGTTGCCATATCCTGAGGGAAATATCTTCTTTGACCCGGATCCAACCAATAAGCTCTGTCTCTCCATGAACCTCCTTTGTAAACTCTTACATTATCATCAATTAATGTTGTACGTTTACTTGAGTTGTCATATTTTTTAACCATCTGACCTAAACTATCTGTAGTGATATTGTGCTTAGGAGAGTTGTACATTGTCTGATCTGCTTTAGATCCTGATTCAGAATCTCCAAAATCAAAATACTTAGAAGATTGTTTGTCACCATCTCTGTAATTGATGTTGTTACTAGTATCGAAGTTTGTTCTTAGATAAGTTTCATTTTCATCAACCGGAACCTGAGCAATTTCTCCAGGTAAATTTGTTGCAATTTTTTTACCGTTACTTAATGTTTTGTATTGAATATTATCTTTAGTGATAATTTCAATTTTACCATCTTTCCCGATTTTGTTTTTAGCATATTGATTTCCTCTAAAGTAGTTAAAATCATTTGCTTCGTTATCAATAATAGGTCTGTAAACATCGGCAACCCATTCGGCTACGTTTCCAGCCATATCGTACAATCCAAAATCATTAGGAGCGTAGCTTTTTACAGAATTTGTGATATCTGCTCCATCATCAGACCAACCTGCAATTCCACCGTAGTCACCGTTTCCTTGTTTAAAGTTAGCCAATTGATCTCCTTTGTTTTTACGTTTTGAAGAACGCGTATAATCTCCGGACCAAGGATATTTCTTTTGTCCTTTATAGATATTGTATTCTCTTTGTCCAACGTCAGCAGCTGCAGCATACTCCCACTCTGCTTCGGTAGGAAGTCTGTATTCTGGTAAGATAATACCTGAAGAACGCTGTGCGTACACATTTTTCTCTTCCGGAACTACTCCGTCTTTACCTGCTTTAGGTCTTCTTCCGTTAGGATTTTTCTTTAATACAAGTTCTTCGTTACCGCCGTAAGTAGTACTTGGAGAAGCAACGTAACCTTCTGTATTAAATAAACTTTCAGCGCTAACATCCTGAGTTTTTGCCCCTTTTTTAAGGTAACCGTTTTTTTCTAAAACTGCTTCGTTCACACGGTCAGTTCTCCATTTAGCAAATTCAACAGCCTGAATCCAGTTTACACCCACTACCGGGTAGTTTGCGTAAGATGGGTGTCTCAAGTAATTGTTTGTCATCGTTTCGTTATATCCTAAACGATTTCTCCACACAAGAGTATCAGGAGATGCTCCTTCATAAATGTTCTTGTAATTTTCTTCTGTTGGTGGGAAAACTTTCTTTAACCACTCCAGGTATTCTAAGTACATACCGTTGGTAACTTCAGTTTCATCCATATAGAATGACTGAACGTGTTGTTGAGTTGGTGTGTTATTCCAATCATGCATAACATCATCCTGTACTTTACCCATTGTAAATGTACCTCCTTCAACAAAAACTAAACCAGGACCAGCCTGTTGTTTTTTTCCTGCATTTCTGGCAGCAGTTCCATTCTGACTGTCTACGTCCCAACCAGTTGCCCTGGAAGCATGACTGGAACTCGATTTTTTGCTACAACTAGCCGTGCCTAACATCAATACCATTGACATCATTAATTGCAAGACTACAATTTTGTTTACTTTCATACTCATTCTGTAGGTGATAAATTTAGGTGCTGCAATATAATAATTAACATTTAATTAGCAACATCCGGTCTAATAATTTTATTTAGCTGTTTTTTACCAGAAAATAACCTATTGTTACGAACGCAAAAATATACTTTTTATTATTTACTATAACATGAAATACTATATTTTTACCTACTAAAATATTTTTAATTAAAAACCGTTTTATCCACTAATGAAACAAGCCCTGATTTTATACCTTTTTCTTATTCCCTTTATCTCATTTTCCCAGATAAATGGAGGCTTTACGTTAGATTGGCAAAACAAAAAAGAGATGAGCTTTGGCGACTCAAAATTAAAAATACCGTACTTTTCAGGAAACGGTTTTCGGTATGATACTACTAAAAAAAGCATAATATTATTACTGAATCTGACTGAATCAGGTTACACAAACTACAATTCGATTCAAATTTCCAATATTATTTACGAGTCTGTTTCAATTACTGATCTTGGCGACCTTTCGCTCGAAAATATCCCCGAAAAACCAAATGAAACCTTAAAAACGACCACTTCAAGAGACCAAAAACAGGTGTTCTTATCCTTGTCACCTATTATAAAAGAAGGAAACAGCTTCAAAAGGATACGCTCTTTTTCCTACAGCACAACCACAAATACAGCAGCAAAAAACAGCAACTCGTCTTCTTTTCAAAAAACAAATACGATCTACAATTCTGTATTATCTTCCGGGGACTGGTATCGCTTTTACATCGAAAAATCGGGCGTTTATAAAATCTCCAGATCCTTTTTACAAAGCCTGGGATTTGACCCGGGAAAAACAGACCCGAGAAGAATCAAAATCTATGGAAATGGGGGGAAAATGCTTCCTCTGGCCAACAATGTTTATTATCCGGAGGATCTGGCAGAAAATGCAATCCAGATTATCGGTGAAGCGGATGGCGTTTTCAACAACGAAGACTACATTCTTTTTTATGGTGAAGGAGTTGAAAACTGGAGCATAGAAAACCAGACCAACTTAAACCTCTATGACACCAAGTCCTACTATTACATCACCATTACTGGTGGTGACGGAAAACGAATCTCAGCGCTAAATCAACCAACAGGAAGCAGCACTTTAGAACTAAATACTTTTGACGATTACCAGTTTCATGAAATCGACAAAACAAACATCGCTCACTTAGGCCGCGAGTGGTATGGCGAATCTTTCGACATTACTCAAGAACAGGAGTTCAGCTTCAACTTTCCAAATATTGACACATCGACTCCTGTTAAAATAGACGTCAAAGCGGCTTCGGCAGCATATACTCCTACTTCGTTTACCATTTCCGCCAACGGACAAAATATTGGCAATCTCAATTTTCAGCCATTAGCCTTTAATTCCGATATAAAATTTTACGCTCAGGAACTACCCGCTAATACATCCTTTACCGGAGCCGAAAATGTAAAAATAAAACTCACCTATACGAACAATGGTGTTCCGGGATCAAAAGGATACCTTAATTTCATTAATCTAATTGCGAAAAGAAAACTCCTGGGCACCGGCAAACAATTTAAATTTCAATACGATTTAGCAGGTTCAACCCCCGGAATAGTCAATTACACTATAGGAAACGCCGCCAGTATTTCTCAAATTTGGGATATCACAGATCCAACCAATACCTTAAAAATAGAAAACTCCGGCCAAACCAACTTTAGCTTTAAAGCATCTTTAGGAGAAATCAGAAAGTATATAGCGATTGACCCCGCAGATTATTTCGCTCCTTTAAAAGAGAACCAATCTAAAATCGTCAATCAAAATTTAAAAGGAACACTTTTCAGGAATGCCCAAAACAGCTTTCAGGATGTCGACTACGTTATTATAACTCCCAAATTTCTAACTTCCCAAGCGGAAAAACTAGCCAATTTTCACCGACTGAACTCCAATTTAAATGTAAAAGTAATTACATTAGAAAATATCTATCAGGAATTCTCTTCAGGAAAACAAGATGTAGCAGCCATCCGAAATTGCATTCGATACCTTTATAATAATGCTTCATCTCCCGACAAAAAACTTAAATATGTAAACTTATTCGGAGACGCCTCATTTGACTATAAAGATCGAATTACAAACAACACCAACATTGTACCTATATATCAATCCGCAATTAGCAACTCTACAGGAGAAGCATCATTTGCATCTGATGATTTTTACGGACTAATGGATCCCAACGAAGGAGTTGTCGTTTTTCCCTTTGGAGGAATTGACATTGCAGTAGGCAGAATGTTAGTTTCAGACAACGCACAGGCTGGCGAAATGGTCAATAAAGTTTTAGAGTACCACGATCAAAAATCATTTGGAAACTGGCGCAACAACATTGTCATGATAAGCGACGACTCCGACGGGCCTTCAGATGCGAGTCTGCAATCCCGCCAAAACAGCCTTGCCGATGCAATCTCTACCCAAAAACCATTCTTTAATATCGACAAAATCCTTCTCGACTCTTACACTCAGGAAGCTTCTGCAGGAGGCGCAAGATATCCTAAAGCCAGAACCGATATGTTTAATGCTTTTGAAAAAGGCGCTTTAGTCTTCAACTATCTTGGACATGGTGGAGAAGACGGCCTCGCAGGCGAACGAATCTGGGAAAAATCAGATGGCCAAAACCTAAGCAATCAATACAAATATCCTTTATTTATTACCATAACCTGCGAGTTTTCAAGATTTGACGACCCTACAAGACCAACCGCAGGGGAATACACTTTTTGGAATCCGAAAGGTGGCGCCATTTCAATGCTAACTACCATTCGGGCCATTGGACAATACAATGCCGAAAACTTTAACGACAGTCTTAACAAAAACCTGCTTTCTTACGGATCAAGTCAATACACTACCATCGCAGAAGCACTCCGAATTTCTAAAAACGAAAACCCAAGCTCTGCCAGTAATGTTATTTTTTACATTGGAGACCCTGCTTTGATGCTGGCCATTCCGAAACCAAAAATCAATTTAACAAAAATCAATGATATTGCAATTTCTCAGGCAGTTCCCGATTTTAAATCATTATCAAAAATCAAGATCACAGGAGAAATAACCGACGAGAACAACAACCTTTTAAGCAATTACAATGGCGAATTAGCAACAGCTATTTTCGACAAATTAATCACGACCACAACCCTGAATAACGATGGATATAGCCCTGCAATGTCATTCAAAATATTAGGCGAAACCATTTTCAGAGGAAATGCATCAGTAACCAACGGTCAGTTTGAATTTAGCTTTGTCGTACCAAGAGACATTCGCGTTCCTGTTGATTACGGCCGAATTAGCTTTTACTCAAAGAAGAACCAAACACTTGAAAACCAAACAGGTTACAACACCAATATAAAAATTGGAGGAATAAATGAAAATGCTCCACAGGACAATATAAGTCCAAAAGTGAAGTTATATATGAACGATGAAACTTTTGTATCGGGAGGAATTACAAACGAATCGCCATTTTTATTAGCGTTTCTTGAAGATGAAAACGGAATCAATACAGCAAGCGGAATCGGGCATGATATTATAGCAGTGCTGGATGGCGATGTAAGCAATCCTTTTGTTCTAAATGATTATTATCAGACAAAATTAGACGATTACACCAATGGAAATTTACGCTTTCCATTGCGAAATCTAACTGCCGGAATGCATACTATAACTTTTACGGCATGGGATGTTTACAACAATCCTGTAACAAGTGAAATACAGTTTATAGTCGTTGGAGATGAATCACTAACCTTAACTCACGTTCTTAATTACCCTAACCCTTTTTCAACTTATACCCAATTTTGGTTTTCACACAACAGACCTTACGAACCTTTAGACGTTCAGGTTCAGGTAATGACCATAACTGGAAAAGTAGTCTGGACAAAAAACCAGATAGTCACCACGGAAGGCTTCTTGTCAAGAGAAATAACCTGGGATGGAAAGGATGATTTTGGTGATCGAATCGGGAAAGGCGTATACATTTACAAACTCACCGTCAAATCAAATTTGACAAATAAAAAGGCAGAAAAATACGAAAAGCTTGTCATCTTATAATAATCTATATATTTGTATCACCAACTCCATTAATTACGTAAATGAAAAAAATATCACTTTTATTAATTTGTTTTTTAATTATTCCGTACGCAAAAGCCCAAAACATTGAGCGCCCCATCACTACCGGAGTACCTTTTTTACTAGTCGCAGCAGACGCAAGAGCCGCTGGTTTAGCCGATCAGGGTGTCGCTACATCAGCCGATGCCTATTCACAACAATGGAATCCTGCAAAATATGCTTTCTCTGTAGACAAGCAAGGATTTTCTATCAGCTACACTCCTTATTTAACAGACTTAGCCAATGACATTTCATTAGGTCAGGTAACCTACTACAACAAAATCAATGAGCGAAGCGCCTTTGCGGGAAGTTTCCGTTATTTCGGCTTTGGAGATATTGAGTTAAGAACAACTGGAGACCCAAATGAAGCTGCAAGAATCGTTTCTCCGAATGAATTTGCTTTCGACGGATCTTACTCCCTGAAATTAAGTGAAAAATTCTCAATGGCAGTAGCGGCAAGATACATTCGTTCTAACCTGAAAATTGCTTCGGAAGATGTCGATGCGTCAGCCTCAGGTTCTTTTGCCGTAGACGTTGCCGGATTCTACCAATCGGAAGAAATTGCCTATTCTGATTTTAACGGAAGATGGAGAGGTGGTTTCAACCTGCAAAACCTTGGACAAAAGATAAGCTATGATAACGACGATATCAGCTCTAACTTTTTACCAGCCAATCTTAGATTAGGAGGAGGTTTCGACTTTATCTTAGACGACTACAACAAAGTAGGTCTTAGTGTCGAATTCACCAAACTTTTAGTTCCAACTCCACCGGGACCTGGAACTCCTGTAGACGCAAATGGCGATGGCGATTTTACAGATCCGGGAGATATCTCTCAGGAACAAGCTAATGCATCAAACTACAAAAACTATAAAGACATTGGCTGGGTATCCGGAATTTTTAAATCTTTTGGAGATGCACCAGGAGGTTTCAGCGAAGAACTAAAAGAAATCACTTATAGCGTAGGTGCAGAATACATGTATCAGGATGCCTTTGCAATACGTGCAGGATATTTTCACGAAAGCCCGGTAAAAGGAGCCAGACAATTCTTCTCTTTAGGAGCCAGATTCAAATATAATGTTGTAAAAGTTGACGTTTCGTATTTATTTTCAACATCAAAAGTTAAAAATCCGTTAGAAAATACACTTCGTTTTTCTTTAACCTTTAACTTTGGCGACAAATACGAAGTTTATTAAAACCAGAAAATAAAAAAATAATAACAATCCAAATTTCTATTAAGTTAGAGATTTGGATTTTTTTTCCCTTAAAAACAAATGAAAGAAATAAGCATTACATCATCCTTTAACATTTATAATAACCTTGAAGAGCTTCCCATCGACATTCAGGACTTAATGCGTCAGGCAATCGAAGTTCGTAAAAATGCCTACGCACCTTATTCACAATTTCGGGTTGGAGCCGCTTTACTTTTAGACAATGGAAAAATAGTGATCGGATCTAATCAGGAAAACGCAGCCTATCCTTCAGGATTATGCGCAGAGCGTGTTGCCATTTATCATGCCGGGAGTGTATATCCGGAAGCAAAAATTCTAAAAATAGCCATTACAGCTGCTTCAGACACCAACCAGACAACGGCACCCATTCCGCCATGTGGTTCTTGCCGACAATCTATTGCAGAATACGAGATCAAGCAGGATACCCCTATCGAAATCTATTTTATGGGTGAAATTGGCGAAGTTTACAAATCGGCATCCCTAAAAAATTTACTCCCTTTTATGTTTGATAAAAAGTTCTTGTAAAAAAAAGCCAAAAAGTAGCCTTTAAATTTTACTTCTTAATAGGAATGTCTTATTTTTGCATCCCGACCTTTCGGGCGCAAATTTGTGGGAGGAAACTATTTTGCGTTATAGGCAACAATTGATAACACAAACAAACTTTAGCAAAAGAAAGAATTCAGATGAAAGAAGTTACAAAAGAAGTATATTTAAAGTGGTACGAAGACATGCTACTTTGGAGAAAGTTTGAAGACAAACTTGCAGCATTATACATTCAACAAAAAGTTAGAGGTTTTTTACACCTATATAATGGTCAGGAAGCTGTATTAGCGGGTGCATTGCACGCTATGGACCTGACTAAAGACAAAATGATTACTGCTTACAGAAACCACGTTCAACCAATTGGTATGGGAGTTGATCCCAGAAACGTAATGGCAGAACTTTTAGGAAAAGCAACAGGAACTTCCAAAGGTATGGGAGGTTCTATGCACATTTTCTCTAAAGAACACCGTTTTTACGGAGGTCACGGAATTGTTGGTGGACAAATTCCTGTTGGAGCCGGTTTAGCTTTTGCAGATAAATATTTCAACACCGGCGGAGTTACTATGACTTACTTTGGTGATGGTGCTGCGAGACAAGGTTCCTTACACGAAGCTTTCAACATGGCTATGTTATGGAAATTACCTGTTGTATTTATCGTTGAAAACAACGGTTATGCTATGGGAACTTCTGTTGAAAGAACTGCAAACCACACCGACATCTGGAAACTTGGTTTAGGCTACGAAATGCCTTGCGGACCTGTTGACGGAATGAACCCGGTAAAAGTTGCAGAAGCAATGACAGAAGCTATTGACAGAGCACGTCGTGGCGACGGACCAACTTTCCTTGAAATGAAAACGTACCGTTACAGAGGACACTCAATGTCTGATGCACAATTGTACCGTTCTAAAGAAGAAGTAGAAGAATACAAAAAAATTGACCCTATTACTCAGGTTTTAGATGTAATTATGGATCAAAAATATGCTACGGAAGAAGAAATTGAAGTAATCGACCAAAGAGTAAAAGATTTAGTAGAAGAATGTGTGAAATTTGCTGAAGAATCTCCATATCCTGAATTACAACAATTGTATGATGTAGTATACGCACAAGAAGACTATCCATTTACACCTCATAAACTATAAATCAATGGCAACAATTATTACAATGCCTCGTTTGAGCGATACTATGACGGAAGGAACGGTAGCGACTTGGCTTAAAAAAGTAGGCGATAAAATTAGCGAAGGAGATATCTTAGCTGAAATTGAAACAGACAAAGCAACAATGGAATTTGAGTCTTTCAACGAAGGAACTCTTTTACATATCGGAATACCAGCGGGAGAAACTGCTCCTGTTGACTCTCTATTAGCCATCATTGGTAATGAAGGAGAAGACATCTCTGCTCTTTTAGCCGGTGGTGCTGCCCCTGCTACAGAAGCTCCAAAAGAGGAAGCTGCCCCTGCTGCAGAAACAAAAACAGAAAGTGCCGCTCCTGCAAAAGCTGCAACTGAATTACCAAAAGGTGTTGTAGTAGTTACCATGCCACGTTTGAGCGACACCATGACCGAAGGAACTGTAGCTTCCTGGTTGAAAAAAGTAGGTGATACTATTGCTGAAGGAGACATCTTAGCCGAAATTGAAACAGACAAAGCGACTATGGAGTTTGAGTCTTTCAATGCCGGAACCTTATTACACATTGGAATTCAGGAAGGAAATACAGCTCCTGTTGACAGCTTATTAGCTATCATCGGACCTGCCGGAACTGATGTTTCGGGAATTTCTGCAAACTATACTGCCGGAGGTGCTGCAAGCACTCCTGCAACTGAAGAAGTAAAAGCTGCTCCTGCTGCTGAAAAAGCAACAGAAACTGTAGCCGAAACTTCAAACGGAGGAAGAATCTTAGCTTCACCATTAGCAAAGAAAATCGCTTCTGACAAAGGAATCCAATTGACTCAGGTTAAGGGTTCAGGAGAAAACGGACGTATTGTAAAAAGCGATATCGAAAACTTTACTCCAGCTGCCGCTCAGGCACCTGCTGCAACTGCAACAGCTGCTGCTAAACCGCAAGAAGCTGCTCCTGCTGCTGCACCAAAAGTATTTGTTCCTGCCGGAGAAGTTTTCACCGAAGAAATCAAAAACTCTCAAATGCGTAAAATTATCGCAAAACGTTTGGCAGAATCTTTATTTACAGCTCCTCACTACAACTTAGTGATCGAAGTAAGCATGGACGAAGCTATGGGCGCGAGAGCAACAATCAATACCGTTCCGGATACAAAGGTATCTTTTAACGATATGGTAATCAAAGCTTGTGCATTAGCCTTGAAAAAACATCCAAAAATCAACTCTCAGTGGAAAGCAGATGCTATCATCATCAACCACCACGTAAACATTGGTGTTGCTGTAGCTGTTGAAGACGGGTTAGTAGTTCCAGTATTGAAATTTACAGACGCCATGAGCTTATCTCAAATTGGCGCTTCAGTAAGAGATCTTGCCGGAAGAGCTAAAAACAAAAAACTAGGACCACAGGAAATGGAAGGAAGCACTTTTACAGTTTCTAACCTTGGAATGTTTGGCATCACCGAATTCAATTCGATCATCAACCAGCCAAACTCTGCTATCCTTTCTGTAGGTGCAATTGTTGAGAAACCGGTAGTGAAAAACGGTCAAATCGTAGTTGGAAACACCATGATGCTATCATTGGCTTGTGACCACAGAACGATTGACGGTGCAACCGGAGCTCAGTTTTTACAAACACTAAAACAATACATCGAAAGCCCGGTGACCATGTTAGCATAATTTTTATGCCATGTCCGTCTGAGCGAAGTCGAAGACCCCATAATAAAATCCCGTTTTGTTCATTCAAAACGGGATTTTTTGTTTAATTTTCATCCGCAAATCCAAAACACATAAAAATGAAGAAAATAATCCTTGTAACTTTATTCTTAACGGCTCTTGCCTGCCAGAAAAAAGAACAAACCGAAAAAAATACAGCCGTCATTGACGAACACAGCTATTCTAAACCGGAATTGGCTATTGTTAAACACCTCGATCTTGACATTAAAGTCGATTTCAATACCCAAACCATCACAGGAAAAGCTTCCTGGCAAATTGACAACATCAGTAAAGGAAATGAAATTATCTTCGACGAAAACACCCTTAACATTACCAAAGTAACCTTAGGAGACGAAGAGAAAGAAACCAAATTCGAGCTTGGTGCGGACACTGAATTTCACGGAAAACCGCTTCGCATTACTATTGAACCAAACACAACCAAAGTAAACATCTACTACAACACCACCAAAGATGCTGTAGCATTACAATGGCTGAAACCAGAACAAACTGCAGACAAAAAGAAACCATTCTTATTCTCTCAGGGCGAAAGCGTTTGGTCAAGAACCTGGATTCCGTGTCAGGATTCACCGGGAATTCGCTTTACTTACAATGCAAAAGTTACCGTTCCCAAAGATTTATTAGCCGTTATGAGCGCTGTGAATCCACAAAAGAAAAACGATACCGGAGTTTATACTTTTAAGCAGGATAAAGCAATCCCGTCCTACTTAATGGCAATTGCGGTTGGAGATATTGAATTCCAGGCAATCGATAACAGAACCGGAGTTTACGCAGAACCTTCCATGCTGAAAAAATCGGCTTGGGAATTTGCTGAACTTGGAAAAATGGTTGTTGCTGCCGAAAAACTATACGGCCCATACCGTTGGGGACGTTATGATGTATTGGTTTTACCTCCAAGCTTTCCTTATGGCGGAATGGAAAACCCTAACCTAACTTTCTTAACTCCGGGTGTAATTGCAGGAGATCGTTCTCTAACAAGTCTTTTAGCACATGAATTAGGACACAGCTGGAGCGGAAACTTAGTAACCAATGCAACTTGGGATGACATCTGGTTAAACGAAGGATTCACCACTTATGTAGAGCACAGAATTGGAGAAGCCATCTTCGGAAAGAAAGAATTTGAAATGCAAAACGTTATCACCAACAAAGAATTAGTGGATAATGTAGCAGAATATGGAGCAGACAGTCCGGATACCCGATTAAAAGTAAGCCTTACAGGAAGAAATCCTGACGATGGTATCAGCATGATTCCTTACGTAAAAGGCTATGCCTTTTTAAGAGTTATTGAAAATGCGGTTGGCCGTGAGAAATTCGATCCGTTTATTAAGAACTATTTCGATTCGCATGCGTTCCAATCAATCACAACAGAAGATTTTGTAAAATACATTAACGAAAACCTGATTAAAGGCGACAAAGCTTTAGCTGACAAAATCAAATTGGAAGACTGGATTTACAAACCGGGAATCCCGTCAAACATCCTTCCAGTTAGTTCTCCTGATTTTGATGCTATTGATAAAATCCAAAAAAGCTGGAGAGAGACAGGCGTAGCAGGTCTAAGCAAAAAAATCACCACAACTGCCGAAAAACAGCATTTTATAGATCATCTTCCGGCTGACATTACAGCAAAAGAAATGGAAGCGATTGACAAAGAGTTCAACTTTACAAAAGGCGGTAATTTCATCATCAAACGTCAATGGTTTGTTCAGGCCATTGAACACCAATACAAAACAGCCAATCCTGCAATTGAGCAATTCCTAATCGGAATAAGCCGAACAGGATCGGTAATGATGCTTTACAAAGAAATGGTTAAAACTCCGGAAGGAAAAGTTTGGGCAAAACAGATTTTCGAAAAAGCAAAATCAGGTTATCATGCTACTACTATTCAAGCTGTTGAAGGGATTTTGAAATAGACTTTTTTTAGTCGCAGTTTTCAGTCGCAGTAGGCAGTTGCAGTGAACAGTCTCAGTTTTCAGTCTCAGTACACGGTGCTGCTTGAAAACTGAGACTGAGACTGAAAACCGCGACTGAAAACTAAAAAAAACCAGATTACATTTCGTGTAATCTGGTTTTTTTTAGTTCTTATTCTTCGCTTCAATCCATTTTGACATGTACATCGTGCTTCTATACGCGTGATGCTGTAATAAATTACCCATAAAATTATGCAAACGATGGCTTTTAGAATCCATCAGCAATGAGTTGACTACAGCTACTAATCCAGCTGAAAATTTATCCTTCAAATAACATTCGTTAATAATAGCGACACCTTTTTTCTGAGCTTCTTTCCAAAGACTTTCATCCTGATAAAGTGCAATTGCATTTTTAACAAACTCAGATACATCATCGGCTATAAATCCATTCCATGGTAAGTTGCCATGCATGGCTTCAGCACCAATTGTTGTAGTTACACTAGGCGTTCCGCATTGCATTGCCTCAAGCAATTTGCCTTTTAAACCGGCTCCAAACCGAATAGGCGCCAGAACAACCCTCGCATTTTTCACAACTTCATTAGCATCTTCTGCCCTGCCCATTATATAAAACCCATTTTTGGGCTGATCCAGCTGTACTACTTTTTGCGACGGATAAGCACCGTAAACTTCTAAAACAGCTTCCGGAAAATCCGTTTTTATCAAAGGCCAGATGGTTTCTTTTAAATACTGAACCGTATTCCAATTGGGCTCGTGAAAGAAATTCCCAATAAAAACAAACTTTTCCCTTTCTTCAAAGGAAGGCAATCTCAAAAGAGCATCATCCGACATTCCCTCCACTAAAAAAGGGAGATACAAAAGCAGCTCTTCATTGATCCTGAACATCTCTTTTAAAATACTCATCTCAAATTCTGAAATAATCAAAGACAAATCACACCTTAAAATACTGGCAATTTCTCGTTTCGTGACTTCTTCTGAAAACAAATCTGTCAATTCAAATTTTCGGCCTTTCTTAAAAGCGTTTTGTCTTGCTGCGCGCAAACAATGTAAATCTTCTGTATCAAGAATCCGAATTGCTTCCGGACAATTTTCGGTCACACGCCATCCAAATTGTTCCTCCATCATAAAACGATCAAACAACACAACATTTGGATTTAATTCCATCACAAAGGCATCGAAACTGGCAGAATTGAGTTCGATACTTTTTTTATCAACTCCAAGCGCAGACAAGTCCACCATAAAATCGCTGTCCAGGGCCGCACTGACGAATGTAATCTCAAATCCATTATCCTTAAAAATGGAAATTAACTGCATCATTCTACCTCCGGCAGCAGACGAATTTGGCTCGGGCCAGACAGAACCGATAATTAAAAGTTTACGCACTGGATTCATTTATATTCATTTCAACCTGCAAAATAATGCTTTTTCGAGCGTATTCGCACGATATTTCCTGTTTTTGGTCGAAAAAAGACTAATTTTGCCAAATACAAATTTCGGAAGCAATTATGTTAGGATTAAAATTAGCCACGGACCCCCGCTGGGTCAATATCGTAGAATCAAATATCGAAGAAATTTTGACGGATCATGCCTGGTGCGAACAAAAAGCCGCTTCAAATGCCATCAGCTTAGTTACTTATAATTCTGAATTGGAAGAATTGGTAACTGAAATGCTTGTGATCGCAAGAGAAGAGCTGGAGCATTTGCAAATGGTGCACGATATCATCAAAAAAAGAGGTTTGACTTTGGGGCGTGAAAGAAAAGATCATTATGTAAATGAACTTTTTAAATTCATGAAAAAAGACGGCAGCCGCAGAGATGCTCTTTGCGATCGTCTGTTGTTTTCGGCTATGATTGAAGCCAGAAGCTGCGAGCGTTTTAAAGTACTTTCAGAAAACATAAAAGACGAAGAACTGGCTAAATTCTACCGTGATTTAATGATTTCTGAAGCCGGACATTACACTACATTTTTAGGTTTTGCAAGAAAATATACCGACAATATAGATATCGATAAACGCTGGAAAGAATGGATTGAATACGAAGGTTCAATTATTACCAACTACGGAAAAAGTGAGACCGTACACGGATAATAATTCTTAAAAATCGATTTTCATTTTTACCTATAAATACCACAATTTGTTATGTCTGCAAATAAAATAAAGACCATTTTACTAAAAACGGCCAAATACCTTGGGATTACTTTTGTTGTCATTATAGGATTACTGTTCCTTACGCCCATTATTTTTGAAGATACCATCAAGGAACAGATTAAAAAAACCGCCAACGAAAAACTAAGCGCAGAACTCAACTATTCTGATGTTTCGGTTTCGTTTTTTCAGCATTTCCCTTCTCTGACACTAACCTTAAGCGACTTACATCTTAACGGCTCAGCTCCTTATAAGAGCGAAAAATTCATTACCGCAAAGGAAGTATCATTTGGTATCAATGTAGCCAGTCTGGTTTTTAGCAAAGAGGTAAAAATCGATCAGATTTATTTGTCTGATTCTTTTATCAATGTAAAAGTAAACGAAGAAGGAGAAGCCAATTACAACATTTACAAAGGATCTTCAAAGGATTCAAATCCTAAAGACAGCACCGAAACTGCCTTAAAACTGGAACGAATTGAGATTTTAAACAGTAAGATCGTTTACGATGACAAATCGACGAAAATACATTTTGATGCTTTTGGATTTGACTATTTAGGAAAAGGAGATTTAAACAAAGCCGTTTTCGATTTGTATTCGAAAGCAAAAATTGAAAAGTTAAATATCGTTTATGAAAATGAACCTTATTTGATGAACAAAAAGGTAAATGCTGATCTGATCACAAAAGTCAACGTCAACTCCCTGTCTTTTTATTTTCAACAAAATAACCTTAAAATAAATGACCTTATTGTTGACTTTATTGGAAAATTCAACTTCCTGAAAGACGGATACAATATGGATTTTGTGATAAAATCAGACAACAGTGATTTACACGATGTTTTTACCGCCTTCCCTCCAAAATACATTACCTGGCTGTCGAAAACAGAATTAAAAGGAAACACCAACCTGCTTTTAACTTTAAAAGGAGACTATATTGCCGCACAAAATATTGCACCGGATCTTAATATGGATGTGAAAATAGACAGCGGATTTGTTAATTACAACAAAAGTGCTTTCCCGGTTTCGAATCTGAATTTAGAAATCAAAACAAAAGTTCCGTCTTTAAATCCGGACCTGCTTATGGTTGATGCCAAAAACCTGTCTTTAAACATCAAACAGGATTATTTAAAAACGAAATTCAACGTCAAAGGTGTAAAAACACCGGATATCAACGCCGATTTTAAAGCTAAAATTGATCTTGGGAAATTAATGCAGGCACTTGGAATCCCAACCATCGTCTTGAAAGGAAACCTGGCAGGAGATGTAAAAGCAAATGGTAAATTTGATTTAAAAAACAAACTTCTTCCGGTTACCAATGGCGTCATTGATTTGGAAAACGGTTATTTAAAAACACCTTACTATCCAAATCCGATTACAGACATCACCATCAAATCTAAGGTTGAGAATCAAAAAGGGACTTTTAGTGACTTAAAAATAAGTCTAAAACCTACTCAGTTTACTTTTGAAGGAAAACCTGTTTTTGTAGAAGCTGATCTTAGCAATTTTAATGATTTGACTTATAACATTAAAGCGAAAGGAGAACTGGATGTCAACAAAATCTATAAAGTTTTCTCTCAAAAAGGACTAGATTTAGACGGTTTCGTAAAAGCCGATTTGGTTTTAAAAGGCAAACAAAGCGATGCCGAAAAAGGAAACTACCGCAAGCTGTACAACAAAGGAACCCTTGAACTTAGAAATATCGGAATTGCTTCTGAATATCTTCCGAAGAAATTCATCATCAAAGAAGGTATTTTTAAGATCAATCAGGACAAGATGTCCTTCAACAACTTTTTAGCAGCCTACGGCCAATCTGACTTTAGGTTAAATGGTTATTTACAGAACGTTTTTAATTATGCAACTACCAATACCGGTGTTCTAAAAGGTTCTTTCAAATCGACATCACGTTATATTAATGTGGATGAATTTATGTCGGCTACTCCGACAACTACTTCGACTACCGAAACCAAAACGGAAACTCAGCCTCAAAAGCAAACGACACAAACAGGAGTTATTATTATTCCTTCCAATTTAAATCTGCAATTTACAGCGAATGCTCAAAAAGTAAATTTCGACAAATTGAATCTTTTAAATGCAGTTGGAAATTTAAGCATGAACAAAGGCAAACTGAACATGCAGAATACCGGTTTTAATTTAATTGGATGCGATGTAAGCATGAATGCCAATTATCAGGCGGTAACACCTAAAAAAGCCAATTTTGATTACGCGATTAAAGCCACTGATTTTGACATCAAAAAAGCCTACAACGAAATCGAAGTTTTTAGAAAAATGGCAAGTGCAGCTGAAAAAGCACAAGGAATTGTTTCTCTGGACTATCAATTAAAGGGCCGTTTAAACAATAAAATGGAACCGGTTTATCCGTCGCTTATTGGCGGAGGAACACTTTCGATAAAAGAGGTAAAAGTTAGAGGATTGAAAATGTTTAGTGCGGTAAGCAAACAAACCAATACGGAATCAATAAAAAATCCGGATCTTTCAAAAGTAGATATTAAAACTACGATTAAAAACAATATCATGACCGTAGAACGCTTTAAGTTTAAATTTGCAGGCTTCCGACCAAGAATCGAAGGCACAACAAGTTTAGACGGAAAACTGAACTTAAAAATGCGTTTAGGCCTTCCTCCTTTAGGAATCTTTGGAATTCCGCTGACCATTACCGGAACTCAAGACAATCCAAAAATAAAAGTGGGAAGAAAATCTCAAAATTTAGAAGAAACAAAAGATACTGAAGAATAAAAGTTGAAAACCTGTTCATTATGAGCAGGTTTTTTGTTTTAAATCAAATTATATTTATAGTTTTGAATAGCAATGCAACGCACTCATGAAACAATCTAAAAAAGGAGAGTTTTACGGCCAGACTAACAAAACGATTTCTCTTGAAGGAATAACGTTAACTGATACCGTATATACACACCCTACAGTAGACTGGCATTATCACGAGCATGCTTACTTTACCTTTATTCTGCAGGGAAATGTAATTGAAGGAAATAAAAAAGAAGTCTATAATTGCGCCCCCGGAAGCCTCCTTTTTCACAACTGGCAAGAACCACACTATAACATTAAACCGGAAGGTTTTACGAGAGGTTTTCATCTTGAAATCGAAAGAAAATGGTTTGATTCACTTACAATGAATAGCGACAACCTGCAAGGAAGCACAACTGTCCTAAACCCTGACATAAAACTTTTGATGTATAAAATTTTCAGAGCGACCAAAATTGAAGATTTTCATTTTGACCTTTCGACACAAACTCTGTTAATTGAAATCTTATCAAAACTAAATGGCGACTTTGAATCCATAAAACATAAAAATCCTAAATGGGTTACAATGATTGATGAAATCCTTCACGATCAGCTTACCGAAACCATAACACTCGATTATTTGTCGAAAGCATTAGGCATCCACCCTATTCATCTTTCAAGAGATTTTTCGAAGTATTTTCATTGCAATTTAGGAGAGTACATACGAAAATTAAAAGTAGAAAAAGCATTGTCGCTCATTGCAATGCAAAGCAAATCTCTAACGGAAATTGCTTACGAATGTGGTTTCTCCGACCAAAGTCATCTCACTCGGTCTTTCAGAGAAATAAACGGACTCAATCCTTCAGCACACAAAAAATTGCTTTTCAAAAAATAAGTCAAATGTTAATCCTGTACAATTTTTAAAGTTTATTGTACGGTAGATTTGCATTTCAATCCTTACAATCAATCAAATGAAACACATTCTTTTACTTGCCCTGCTATTTTGCAACAACATTATTTCAGCACAAAACAATGACCTGTTCAAAACCGATGGAATTACAACTGAACTGCATAAAAATAATGTAGGTAAAATTACTTTTATGAAAGGCAACATTCCGTTAGAGCAATATAAAGAAGCTGATTTTCTGAAATCTTTTGAACTAACCTATAAATCCGATTTGAACATCAGGGTTTTCATGAACAACTCCGTTACAAATTACCTGCATCAATTGAATCCGGAATTACCCGCTGATCAACTTTTAACAACAGGAAACCTTCAGTTTGCCTTTTACATCGACAATAAACTCCTCTACACCGAAAACCTTAACTACGGATGCAGTTTTGGATCGGGAGGCAGCAAAGATACTTCAACAACCTTCAGGGTTCCTCTAACCAGCTCCAAAAAAGAAGACTGGTGGTCCATTTACCTGTGGGAACGATTTAAACTTAATGGAGGAGAAAAAGCTTTAACCAATGGTAAACATAAACTAAAAATTGAAATTCGTCCTTATCAAACGAATCAAAACGGAGCAGTCAAAACAGGAGATTTAATTGCAAAAGGAGAAATTCAGCTGATCTTAAAAGCACCTAAACTGACAGCCAAACAAATCGAAATTCAACCTATTCAGCCCAACAGCGGCTGGGAAGTTTCAAATTTTGCTTTTGACAAAAAGAAAATTGAAAAACTCAACGCAGCTATTGCCAGTTACGATTTGAAGGAAATTACAAGTGTAGTTGTCATTTACGATAAAAAACTACTGCTTGAAGAATATTTTAATGAAGCCGACAGAAACACTTTGCATGACACCAGATCTGCAGGAAAATCTTTCGCTTCAACCCTAGCAGGAATTGCCATAAACGACGGTTATCTTAAGAATGAAAATCAAACATTGAACCAGTTCTACGATTTAAAGAACTTTGCCAATTATGAGTCTAAAAAAGACAGCATAAAAATAAAAGACCTACTCAACATGAGCTCCGCCTTTGAAGGCTCCGATCAAAATAGCGATTCCCCTGGAAACGAAGAAAACATGTATCCTACAGACAATTGGGTAAAATTTACTTTAGACTTACCCATGGATAAATCTAAAACCAATGGCGGTCAATCGGATTATTTTACAGCAGGCGTAGTTTTACTGGGTGACATCATCCATAAATCAGTTCCTGGCGGATTAGAAAAATATGCCGATGAAAAGCTTTTCAAACCACTAAACATAACACATTACCAATGGCAGTATACTCCACAGAAAGTAGCCAATACAGCAGGAAGTCTACAAATGACCTCATTGGATTATGCCAAATATGCTCAATTATACCAGAACAATGGCCTTTGGAATGGCAAACAAATCCTTACTACCGATTGGGTTCAAAAAACCCTAACCCACCAGTTTCAGATTCCGGAAAGAGAAAACGAATACTACGGTTATCTGTTTTGGAACAGAACTTTTAATTATAAAAACACTCCCTACGAAACTTATTACTGCGCAGGAAATGGAGGAAATGAATTTATGATTTTCAAAAACCTTCCACTTGTAGTGATCATTACTTCAAAAGCCTATAACAAACCTTATGGGCATGCACAAGCTGAAAAAATTGTACAGGATTATATACTTCCATCACTATTAAAATAAAAGTCAGGATCAGATTCAAAAAGGTATTCACTTTACTGTAAAGCGCGTTAGAGATGGCGATTGCTGTTCTTTTGCGATCTCTAATGGCTTTGCATTTTTAAAATCACCTGTCACAAAAGATTTAACGTACAGGATTTTTATAGCATTATATTAGTCCATTACTAAACAGACAATGTTCCGGAAACATATAAAATACCTTTTGCCAACAACCACAATAAGGCCGCCATGCCTAAAAATCCCCAAGTCCAGTTGCTGCTTCTTTTCCAACTAAAGAAAAATGTCGGGATTTCCCAATATTTAATCACGATAAAAGTACTTACTCCAATTAATGAAACCCAAATCATCTCGGCAGAATGAATGTGAAAACTATAAAACAAAACCAAGGCAAAAAAGAGAGTCGTCACAAATTGTAAATAATAATAATTCTTATAATTGCGTTTGTAATTATCCTTAAGCGACAACAGTAAAAACGATACAATTAGCAAGCTAGTCAAAGCGGTTATTACATACGAAAAAATTACATTATACTGCCAAATAAGAAAAGCATCTATAATTAGCGCCAAAACCACACAAGCCGCGAGCGAGTAAACACTTCTTTCAATATAAGCATCTTTCTCTTTATAAGGTATCAGAATCGGGTACATATATTTCTCTAAAATTCGCCAAAAAGGCAAAGCACAAATAGCCGCCATTGCAGCAATCACAATTTCATAATTATACACTTTGTCCGCCGGAACTTTATACAAGAGATAAAACAGCGCCACGGTAACGATGATAGCAGGCAGGCAGATTGTTTTTACAGTTTCCCACTTATCATTTCCCCAGAAATTATTCTTTATCTCAAAAATATATTTCTGTACCAAATATTTACGGGTAAAAATTGCCGTGGACTGGCTCCATAACAAAAACAAACCTGTATGAATTACTATAGTCCGCAATGTCATTTCTTCTATAAAACACCCCCAAACAACGCAGGCAGCCCCTGCTAACAACAATTCGTACGTTAATAAAATTGCCGAAAATAAAAGTCTGAATAAGGGCGCAAACTGATTGATCAGGATACCGATCAGTGAATTCCAATAATTGCGCAACAAACCTATTATCGAACATATTGCAATAAATGCCGAGAGATACAACATCCAATTGGTCAGCGATTGTGTTTGCATCCATAATTGAACTGCAGAATTTTTTACGGGCGTATAGACTATATGAGAGTTGGCGTAAATTTCGTTCGCTAATTGATTTCTTACCGTATCGTTTAGGCCATAAAATTGTTTTTTGTGCTTTTGCCAATAAACAGTAGCATCAGAACCACTTTTTTGTAAAACGGCAAACTCGTATAAAATCTTTTTTTGAGCATTGGTCAATGATGCAACTTTCTCGGCAGAATGAATTTCTTTTGCAAACAGGCTTGTACAGAAAAGAAACAGGAGGAAAACTATTTTTTTCAAAATTTGGATAGATTAATCCTTCCAAAAATACAAATAATAAGTATTGGATATAAAGCAAAAAACCCGTTCACCAAAGATGAACGGGTTTTGTAATAAGTAGTCTAATGCTTATGCTTCGAATGGAAGGATAGATACATAAGATTTGTTATCTTTTTTCTTTTGGAACTTAACAACTCCAGCTACTCTTGCGTGTAGTGTGTGATCTTTACTGATGTAAACGTTTTCACCTGGATTATGTTTTGAACCTCTTTGTCTAACGATGATGTTCCCAGCAATAGCAGCTTGACCACCAAAAATCTTAACGCCTAGACGTTTTGATTCTGATTCTCTACCATTCTTCGAACTACCGACACCTTTCTTGTGAGCCATGACGTATGAGTTTAAATATTGTTATTATTCTTTAGTAGCTTCTTTTTTTGCTTTTGGAGCTGCTTTTTTCGCTTTTGGAGCTTCTACTTCTTCAGTAGCTGCATCTTCTGCTACAACTGCTTTTTTAGCTGCTGCTTTTTTAGTTCCTCCTGCTGCAGTAATACCTTCAATTACAATTTGAGTAAGATATTGTCTGTGACCATTTCTTTTTTTGTATCCTTTTCTTCTTTTCTTTTTGAAAACGATAACTTTATCTCCTTTTAAGTGTTGTAACACTTTAGCTTCTACTGAAGCACCTTCTATAGCTGGGGCGCCTAAAGTTACATTTCCGTTATCGTCTAATAAAAGAACTTTGTCAAAAGAAACTTTTGAACCTTCTTCGTTAGCCAAACGGTGAACATAAACCTTTAAGTCTTTGCTTACTTTGAATTGTTGCCCTGCTATCTCTACGATTGCATACATACCAAATTGATTTATTGATTTTTAAGGTTGCAAATATACAACTATTAATTTACTGTGCAATCCCTTATTCCAAAAATATTTATTTCCGCTTTACAGCTGTTTTTCAAGGCATTTCTGTACTCCAAAAAACACATTTAGAAGTAAAAGACTGTTAAATTTTAATCATTTTACCCCCGTACCCCTGAATGCTAATTAAAAAAAGTTATTTTTGGTGTAACGATAATCAACTCTTGACTACCTATTTATTTAGGTAAATATAAATTTATTAATCTTTATGAAAAATTCAATAATTATGTTAAGTGCGGCACTAATGCTCGGCGGAGTGGCTCATGCTCAAAAGGTAGCTTTTGAAGAATACAATTTAGATAACGGAATGCACGTCATTTTGCATAATGATCCCTCAGCTCCGGTCGTGATCACCTCAGTTATGTACCATGTAGGATCAAAAGACGAACGTCCGGACCGAACAGGTTTTGCCCATTTCTTTGAACATTTGTTGTTTGAAGGAACTAAAAACATCAAACGCGGCGAATGGATGAAGATTGTTACCGCTAATGGAGGTGTAAACAACGCCAACACTACTGACGACAGAACGTATTACTACGAAGTTTTCCCTTCAAACAGCTTAGAACTTGGTTTATGGATGGAATCTGAAAGATTAATGCATCCGGTTATCAATAAAATTGGTGTTGACACACAAAATGAAGTGGTTAAGGAAGAAAAAAGAATGCGTTACGACAATCAGCCTTATGGAAACATTCTGCCGGTTGTAAAAGAAAACATGTTCAAAAAACACCCGTACCGTTGGACTACTATCGGTTCTATGAAAGATTTGGATGCTGCAACTCTTGAAGAATTTCAGGCATTTAATAAAAAATTCTACACGCCAAACAATGCTGTTTTAGTCGTAGCAGGTGATTTTGACAAAGCCAAAACAAAAGAATGGATTCAGAAATATTTTGCACCAATTCCGAGAGGCGAAGAAGTAAAAAAACAAACTTATGTAGAAGAGCCAATCAATCAGACAATAAAAGCGACTTACGAAGACCCGAACATTCAGATTCCAATGGTAGTTGCTTCATACAGAACTCCATCTATGAAAACCAGAGACGCCAGAGTTTTAGACTTAATTTCTTCTTATTTAAGTGATGGAAAAAGCTCTAAATTGTACAAAAAAATAGTTGACGACAAAAAAATGGCCCTTCAGATTGGAGCAGTAGGATTTAGTCAGGAAGATTACGGAATGTACATTTTGTATGGTTTACCGATGGCTCCCAACACAACAGCCGACATTTTGAAAGAAATGGATGAAGAGATCGTAAAAATTCAAACAGATTTGATTTCTGAGAAGGATTATCAAAAATTACAAAACAAATTCGATAATAATTTTGTGAATGCCAATGCAAGCGTTGAAGGAATTGCAGAAAATCTTGCTTCTTTCTACCTGCTTTACGGAGATGTAAACTTGATTAATACGGAGATCGATCTTTATCATTCTATCACCAGAGAAGAAATCAGAGAAGTAGCCAAGAAGTACCTAAACCCTAACCAGCGTTTAATTTTAGACTATATCCCTTCAACTAAAGCTCAAAACTAAGTCATCGAATCATGAAAAAAATACATACATTTTTAATCCTTTTATTCCTAACTGGAATTATGCAAGCACAAGACCGTCCACAACCAAAACCAGGCAATTCTCCCGTAGTCAACATCAAAAAGCCGCAAACTTTTGTTTTGGCAAACGGGATGAAAGTTTTAGTGGTTGAAAATCATAAATTACCAAGAGTAAGCTTTACTCTTACCCTTGACAACGCTCCTTTTGCAGAAGGAAACAAAAAAGGAGTCGACGAATTAACAAGCGCCTTAATTGGTAACGGAACTAAAAAAATAACGAAAGAAGCTTTTAACGAAGAGATCGACTTTTACGGAGCAAATATTAATTTTTCTTCTTCAGGAGCTTCTGCAAGTTCGCTTTCTAAATACTCAGGACGTGTTTTAGAACTTTTAGCCGAAGGAGCTTTACAGCCGAATTTTACTCAGGCAGAATTTGATAAAGAAAAAGCAAAATTAATCGAAGGACTTAAAGCCGACGAAAAAAGCGTTCCGGCAATTGCAAACAGAGTTGTTGATGTTCTGGCTTTTGGAAAAAACCACCCTTCAGGAGAATATCTTTCAGAAGAAACGGTAAAAAATGTCACTCTTGCTGATGTTCAGTCCAATTATGCAACTCATTTTGTTCCTGAAAATGCCTATTTGGTCATTATTGGTGATGTTAAATTTAAAGAAACCAAAGCAGCCGTAGAAAAACTTTTTAGCGGATGGAAAAAACAAGCCGCTCCAAAAAATACTTACCCTGCCCCGGAGAATGCCTCTAAACTTCAAATTGATTTTGTTGACGTTCCGAATGCGGTTCAATCTGAAATTTCATTGGTAAATATCGTGAATTTAAAAATGAGCGATCCTGATTTTTTCCCTGCTGTAATCGCGAACCAAATTTTAGGAGGTGACTTCAACAGTTATCTAAACATGAATTTACGTGAAAAACATGCCTGGACATACGGTGCTCGCTCCAACATTGGAAGCGGAAAATATGTAACCAAATTTAGAGCTTCTTCAGCCGTTAGAAACACTGTAACCGACAGTGCAGTAGTGCAATTTATTAAAGAAATCAAAAGAATCAGAACTGAGAAAGTTTCTGAAGACATTTTGAAAAATGTAAAAGCCGGATATATTGGACGTTTTGTAATGCAGATTGAAAAACCACAAACCGTTGCTCAATATGCTTTAAACATTGAAACAGAAAAACTTCCTGCTGATTTCTACGAAAAATACATTCAAACCATAAATAATGTAAGCGCTGACGATATTTACCGCGTTGCCAACAAATACTTTTTACTGGACAATATGCGAATTGTTATTGCCGGAAAAGGTTCTGACGTGATTACAGGTTTAGAAAAACTTCAAATTCCGATTTTCTATTTCGATAAATACGGAAATCCTGTTGAAAAACCAGTAACCAAAAAAGAAGTTCCAGCTGGAATTACCGCTAAAACAGTTTTCGAAAACTACCTTAAAGCAATTGGTGGAGAAAAAGCAGTTACGGCCGTTAAAACACTTTCGATGACTGGATCTACAACTGTTCCACAGGCTCCTGCCCCATTAACATTTACTTCTAAATTAGATTCAAAAGGAAAGATGATGGTTTCTCTTGCCATGGGAACGATGAATTTAATGAAACAAGTGGTGAATGACAAAGGTGCTTATATCGAACAACAAGGACAACGCAAAAACCTTGAAGGAACCGATCTTGCCGAAATGAAAGCTAGTGCTGCTCCTTTTGAAGAACTTCTACTTGCAAAAAGAGCCGACTTAAAAGTAGACCGTATCGAGCCTATTAACGGCAAAGATGCTTATGCAATAAAAGAAGGCAAAACAACTTATTTCTATGATGTTAATTCAGGTCTTAAACTGGCCGAATCAAAAGATCGTGAGCAAGGTGGAAAAGCAACGACACAAATCACAAACTTCAACGACTATAAAGATGTAAAAGGGGTAAAAGTTCCTTTTAACATTGTTCAGAATGTAGGTTTTGAATTAGACATCAAAATGTCTGATATCAAAATCAACGAAGGAGTTTCTGAAGCAGATTTTTTATAAGGTACTAAGGATCTAAGGTACTAAGATTTTTTTGAGGCTTAGTCAAAGTTTAAAACTTTGACTAAGCCTTTTCTTTTTTATCAGGCTGAGCGACAATCGTTTTCTTTAGATTCTCGTTACGGAGTTACTTACGAAGATTTCTCCTCCGTCGAAATTGTAAAAGTTACTTATTTCGGTAACGGATTTATCATTTCAATTGGCTTTTTTCCATCAATTCCCTGATGTGGTCTTTCATGATTATAATA
>NZ_CADCST010000051.1 GCF_902804485.1 Flavobacterium collinsii
GTTTTACATTCTCTCAGATGCTTTGGCCTTACAGCCAGTGGGAGTTATTGGAGAAATCTGTATTTCTGGTGATGGATTGTCCAGAGGCTATTTGTACCAACCGGAACTAACGGCAGAAAAGTTTATTGAAAACCCTTTCAAAGAAGGCACTAAACTATACAAAACCGGAGATTTGGGTAAATGGTTATCCGATGGCACCATTGTATGCATCGGTAGAAAAGACAGTCAGGTCAAAATCAGAGGTTATCGCATTGAACTTGGTGAGATCGAGCAGGTATTACAAGCTCAGGAAGGCATCGACCAGTGTGTCGTAGTCACTGCAACAGTTCAGGGTGATCCTGTAATTGTGAGTTATCTGGTGAGCACTTCGGCGGTAGACAAACAACAGCTTCGATTGGCATTGGGACGTGAATTACCCGATTATATGGTACCGAGTTACTATGTATTCTTAAACCAATTGCCACTTACACCCAACGGAAAAATCGATAAAAATGCTTTACCGGCGGTGAGTTCAGCTGATGTTATTCAACTCGAATATATAGCTCCAACTGATGAAATAGAAGAAAAGTTGGTTGCCATTTGGGAGGACATACTGGGACTGGAAAAGATTGGTGTTACCGATAACTTCTTCGAATTAGGAGGAAACAGTTTAAAAGCCACTGTTTTAATCAACAGAATCAACAGGACTTTCGATACCAGATTTTCGATTCAGGATTTATATAAAACCCAGGATATTATTGGAGTTTCAAAAAAATTAAAATTTATAGTTTTTCAAAATCAATTAGCGGTAGAAACAGCTGATGATCTGGATGAGATATTGATCTAAAATTTAATCGCGAGTTTCGTTTTAGATCTAAACATGGCTATACTTTATAGCCATGTTTTTTTTGTACTATAGATACATTCAGCCCTTTGTGGAGGCTATTTTGTTGTTAATCACTGAGCGTATAGTATGTGAATTCTCAAAATCATACAGGCGTTTTTCTTTACTTTAAAAATCATATCATGATAGAAAATTTAATACACATTCTACAATCTTTAAATATCGGGCTCAGAATAGAGAATGGAGATCTGAAAATTAATGCTCCAAAAGGAACTTTGACTCCTGAAATTATTGAAGACATTAAAGCTCATAAAAATGAATTAATCACTTTACTTTCTTCTTCAGAATCTATTCCGAAAGCCGAAATAAAAGATTCTTATGCGCTTACTTCATCACAGCACCGATTGTGGACATTGAGTCAGTTTGAAACCGGGAACTCGGCCTACAATATATTTGATGCCTTCGAATTTAAAGGAGTGCTGAATTTGGAAAAATTGACAGAAGCCTATAAAATCATAGTAGAACGACATGAGAGTTTACGGACCGTTTTTAAAGAAGATGAAGAGGGAAATTTGGGGCAGTATATCATTCCCGTTGCCCAATTCAAGGGAGCTTTACAACTTACAGATTTAACTAATGCTACAGAGGAAGCCCTGAGTAATCATGCTGATACACTTTTAAGACATGCTTTCGATTTAGAAAAAGGGCCTTTGTTTATTGGTGAGATTGTAAAAGCGGCCGCCGATAGTCATATTCTGATGCTGAACATGCACCATATTATTGGAGATGGTTGGTCGATGGGCGTATTGAGCAAAGAGTTTATGGCCATTTACAATGGATTGTCTACGGGAAATGAAGTGATATTACCGGAATTGTCTATTCAATATAAAGATTACTCAGAGTGGCAAAATAGTGAGGCCAGACAAGCAGTACTGGAAAAATCCAAAGCATCCTGGTTAGATCGATTTTCGGGAGAACTACCTGTTTTGGAATTGCCGTCGAGTACAGCCAGACCTAAGCTTAAAACTTATAATGGCTCAGGGGTAGATTATTCTTTTTCTAAAGAAAATACTGCTCAGTTGAATGCCTATGCACAGCAAAACGGGGTGACACTTTTTATGGTTTTAATGGCAGGGATAAACGGATTGCTTTATAGATACACTAATGCCAAAGATCTTATTTTAGGGACTCCTGTAGCGGGAAGAGAGCACAGTGATTTAGAAAATCAGGTTGGTTTGTATTTGAATACACTGGCAATTCGAACCACATTTGAACAAGAAGTTACTTTTGAAGAATTATTGACTATACAAAAAGAAACCTTATTAACAGCCTATTCACATCAGGATTATCCATTTGACAGTTTAGTAGAAGAACTTGGGATTAAAAGAGATCTAAGCAGATCTGTTTTGTTTGATGTTTTAGTGGTATTTCAAAACCAGCAGGAACTATTAAAAGCCGAAGGCTTAGTTTTAAATGGTCTTGAGATAGCTCCCTATAAAAATGTAAAAAAATCATTTAGCAAGTTTGATCTGACCTTTTATTTTTCAGAGATAAAGGGACAATTGTCCTTACGCATCGGATACAATACTGATATTTATGAGGCGGATTTTGTAACGCGTCTGGCTTCGCATTTTGATAGCTTTTTAACAGAAGCAGTCCAAAATCCGAATCAAAAAGTAGCCACATTAGAATATATTTCCTCATCAGAAAAGAAAATCCTTTTACAGGATTTCAATACTTCAAAAGCAGAGTTATCTTTAGACACCACAGCAGTTGCGCTGTTTGAGGAACAAGTTGCTAAAACTCCCGATGCAGTAGCACTGATATTCGAGGACAGATCCTTGACTTATAAAGAACTGGATGGAGTATCCAATGAGTTGGCACATTACTTATTAAACAATTTTGAGATCAATGCAGAGGATTTAATCACTGTAAAACTGGAGCGCAGTGAGTGGATTTACATCTCCTTACTGGCTGTTTTAAAAACCGGTGCAGCGTATCTTCCAATTGACCCGACCTATCCGGAGCAAAGAATTGCGTACATCGAACAGGACAGTCAGAGTAAAGTTATAATTGACGAACGTTTGTTAGCAGACTTTAGATCTCGTCAGGAGAATTATCCAACAACATCACCTGAA
>NZ_CADCST010000052.1 GCF_902804485.1 Flavobacterium collinsii
TTATTAGATAATAAATATGAAATCATTCTAAGTTCATGTTTACTTAAGGATACCTTTATTTTTTACGATTTAGATGATTTTTGCAATAATTATTCTAGGTATAGAGATAATTTTGATGAATCATTAATATTAATTTTAAAGAGAAGTGGAGCTTCAATTTTAAAAAACAATCAGGAAATATTTACTCAAGAAAAAGCTATAATTTTTAATTTATATATATATCAAAAACTTCTAGATTTTTTAAAAGCGAATCCATTGTTTACAACTTTTTTGAATGAATCAAATAATCAGTTTATAATTATAAGCAAAGACAATGGAGTATTTCATATTGGTTATAAAAACAAAGAAGATCGTGTAGGAGATTTAGATGATCTGAAACCTACTTTTGAGGATTTAAAAGTTTTATTTGAAAAGAAAGAGTTTATACAGTTTTTTAAAGAAATTATAACCAATATAGGTATTCATGAAAAAGATATTCATGATCGTTTTTTTGAAATTATTAAAAGTTTAAAATTGCTTTTGAGTCTGGCTGAAAAAGATTATGAAAATTATGTTTTAGATTTTGCTTTTGATAAAATTAAATCGAAATTTAAAGAAGAAAGAAATAAATACTTTGAAAGTTTAGAGAAGAATATCGACGCAGTTAGTAAACAAGTTTTTGCATTTCCATTAACTTTTAGTGCAACAGTATTTGCTAGTTATCAAGTAAAAGAAAAACCATGGATTTTGGGATTGATAATTTTAGCCTATTTATTATACACAATAATTGCTTTTTATATTTTATCAATTGTAGAATATAATATTTTTTGTCTTAAAGGAGACGTTAAAAAAGAAGAAGATGAAATTAAGAATGCATATAATAAAATATATTCCGATTTTAAATTAGATTTTGAAAAAATCTGGAAGAAAATTAAAAAGCTTAACTGTCTGATGAATATTCTCAAAACTATTCTTGTCATTTTACTTCTTAGTTTTATTGTTTTTTCAAGCATTCAGGTATTAAACCCCCAAAAAGATAAGAATGTTCAAAATATAAATATTCCGACTCAGAATATTCATTTATATATTAATCGTTATAAATCTAAAAAATCAGTAGATTCTACAAAAATAAGTTTGCCTCAGGGAAAACCAGAGGTTAAAAAAGATTCTATCAAAAGGAATTAAATTAAAAAAAACAGTCCCTCCAAAAAGAGGAACTGTCCTAAGGCAAATTTTAGATTTGCACTCCGAAGAATGCGTACAGTAATTGGTAATCTACTAAAAAGAAGACAAAACGCAGGTTATTCGTTTATAACATCCCCATCCTTAGTTTCTTCGCTGGCAATTTTTACTAGTTTATCTTTTAGGTTTAAATCGCCGAAAACTTCTACTTTGTCGTCGATTTCTCTTCCTTTTTTAACGTCAATGCGGGTGGCTTTGTGGTTCAGCACTTTGATGACGAACAAACCTTCGGCTGAATTTACCAATGCCGATTTCGGAATGACAAACGTGCTGTCTTTCGCGTTAAGCGGTAATAAAACCTCGGCTACCATTCCGGGTAATAGATTGGTTTGGGTGTTGTGAACGTCCATTTCGACTCTTTCAGAACGCAGTTTTAAATCTAAAGCACCGGACATTCTGGTAATTTTAGCGGTAAAAGTGTCCGGAAGCGATTTTACATTAAAGCTCATTTCGTCGCCATTGTGTAAATATCCGGTGTACAATTCCGGTACCGAAACGGCCAAACGCAATTTATCCTGTTGCTGAATGGTCAACAAAGGTAAGTCAGAACCTTTTCCGGCAGGACCTACAAAGGTTCCTAAATTGACATTTCTGGCGGATACCACTCCGTCAAAAGGGGCACGGATTTCTAAGTACCCTCTCATAATCGAGATTTCTTTGTGTGCCGCGATGGCTGCCTGATATTGCGCGTAGTCTGAGTTTTTCTTTCCGCTGGCCATTTCTAAGTCGTTTTTAGAAATGGTTCCTTCAACTTTGCTTGTTTCGTACAAACGATTGTAGGTACTTTTGCTGGTGGCGTATATGGCTTCCATCGATTTTAATCTCGATTCGGCAGCAGCCAATTGCGAACTGATCTCCGGTGCTTCAAGAACAATTAGTAACTGGCCTTTTTTTACTTTCGAACCAATATCTACTTTCAGCAATTTTACAAAACTGCTTACTTTGGCATACAAATCTACTTGTTGAAAACCGGTTAATTCTGCCGGCAAGCGCAATTCTGTAGTCAGTTTTTCTTTGGCCAAAAGGAAAGTTTCGACTTTAGGTTCGATTTCCGCTTTAGGAGCTTCTTCTTTTTTCTTTTCGCAGCTGCTTAACACAACTAAGGTTGTAAACAATAATGCGGTTGATTTTATAATGTTACTTTTCATTTTTTTGTTTTATATAATGAATATGTTTTAAGCCGTTGCGTGTAATTTTTTTAAACACATAGAAACATAGTTGTTGAAGTTTTAAAAAGGCGTTTCACTAATTTAAATGCACATAGTTTAGCTATGTGTGGAAACTTGTTTCTTCTTCTCTCTTTTTTGACATAAAATTCTATGTTTCTATGTGTTTAAAATAATTACTCCAACAGGTTACTTTCTAACTTTCGACTTACTTATGGATGAAATATAATGGATACTTTCTTCGTCTTCAGGATCTAAAGAAACGGATTGTGTCGATGTTTTTTCCTGTGCCCATGCAAATATCTGCGGAAGGATCAACAATACGGCAAAAGTAGAAAATAATAATCCGCCGATAACCGCTCTTCCTAACGGAGAAACCTGATCGCCTCCTTCGCCGTGACCAATCGCCATTGGGAGCATTCCCGCAATCATCGCTACCGATGTCATGATAATCGGACGAAGACGTAATGCCGCGGCTTCTCTCGCAGATTCTAAGGCATTTCCGTTTATTTTTCGAAGTTGCTCGGCATTGGTCACCAATAAAACGGCATTGGCAATAGAAACTCCAACCGACATGATGATTCCCATATACGATTGTAAATTAAGGGTTGAACCTGTAAGGATAAGCATTAATAAAGCGCCTAAAACAACCGCTGGAACTGTGGTTAAGATCACCAGTGAAACTTTGAACGACTGAAAATTAGCGGCCAACATTAAGAAGATTACAAAAACGGCAACCAATAATCCGGTCTGTAAACTGCTTAATGTTTCGCTTAATACCGTACTTAGTCCAATTGGAGTAATAAATAAACCACGTGGCAATTCGC
The DNA here is from genome assembly GCF_902804485.1 of Flavobacterium collinsii. Taxonomy (GTDB): domain Bacteria; phylum Bacteroidota; class Bacteroidia; order Flavobacteriales; family Flavobacteriaceae; genus Flavobacterium; species Flavobacterium collinsii. The sequence continues at coordinate 3,215 of NZ_CADCST010000052.1, forward strand.
CTAATGAACTAATGGTCGATGCAACATCTTTTGTGGCCGTCCCCAAATCGGTCTGGTTGATGTTGGCCGTAACGGTAATGTATGGCATGGCCCCTAAATTGTCATTTTCACCACTTACAAAGCCGGGTGTAATTTTGGCAACGTCACTTAAAACAGGACGAAGCGAGTTTTTCAATACCGGAATTTCTCCAATATCGGTTTTGCTTTTCATTTTATTCAACGGAACCTGAACTTGTACAGAATAGGATAATCCTGCTTTTTCGTCGACCCAGTTGTTTTTTTCAGTATAACGTGACGATGAAGTCGATGCGATAAGAGAACGTGAAATATCATTCATATCAACGCCCAATTCGGCGGCACGTGTTCTGTCAATATTAATGTTCATGGCCGGATAATGTATCGGCTGACCAATTTGTACATCTCTGAAATAAGATATCGCGTTTAGTTTGTTTACAATCTGAGTGGCATATAATTCATTTCGTTTTTTGTCTTTTCCGGCAATTCGAATTTCAATTGGAGTAGGAGACCCCTGACTCAATACTTTATCGGTCAATTCGATCGGTTCAAAAGAAAGTTTAGTGTCCGGTAAAACTTTTTTCAGTCTTGCTCTTAACTCATCTTTAAACTCATCCATATCCACATGATACTCTTTTAAACTTACCTGAAAGACAGCCTCATGAGAACCTGCCATAAAGAGATATATCGGGTTGATCGAGAACAGGGAAGGGTGTTGCCCCACATAAACAGAAGAAATTCCGATATGCTCTTTACCCACCATTTTTTCTAATTCTTTCAGCACAATTCGGGCTTGTTCTTCGGTTCTTTCCAATCGTGTTCCATCAACAGCACGCATTCTTAATTGAAACTGACTTGAATTTGTTTTTGGAAAAACATCTTTTCCAATAAAACCAATTAAAACAATGGCCAAAACAGTCGCTGAAACTAAATAAACAACGGTCGTTATTTTTTTGTGCACAAACAATCGGTCTAAAGTTCGCATGAAACGAATTCTGAAACGCTCAAAAGGACTTATTTTTCCGTTATTATTAGTGTCTTCTCTTTCTACATAACTTTTTTTCTGAGTGATCAGGTTTTGTTCTGATTCGGGAGTTAAACCGCAGTCATTAAATTCGGCTTCGTCGTCGGTAATTTCAGGGCCATGTGGATGCTTTTCGTGTCCTTTCATCATCCAGTTAGCCATTACCGGCACAAAGGTTTGTGACAATAAAAACGAAATCACCATCGAAAATCCAATCGCTAAAGCTAAAGGAAGAAACAAGGCTCCGGGAATACCCACCATGGTAAATGCCGGTGCAAATACGGCGAGTATACACAGTAAGATCAATAATTTAGGCAAAGCAATTTCCTGACAGGCATCCCAAATGGCGAGTGCCTTGGGTTTTCCCATGTCGAGATGCTGGTGAATGTTTTCTATGGTTACCGTACTTTCGTCTACCAGAATTCCAATAGCAAGTGCTAGTCCGCTCAAAGACATTAAGTTGATCGTTTGTCCGAATAATTTCAGGAATAAAACTCCGGAAATAATCGAAATTGGAATGGTCATAATTACGATTAAAGCAGCACGACGGTCGCCCAGGAAAAGCATTACCATTAATCCGGTTAAAACCGCACCGATAATTCCTTCGGTAATCAAACTTTTAACGGAGTTGATTACATAAACCGACTGGTCGAATTCGTAAGATAAATTAACATCTTCCGGAAGTGTACTCTGAATTTTAGGAAGTTCTTTTTTTAATTTCTGAACCACATCCCAGGTCGAAGCATCTCCCGCTTTAGCAATACTGATATAAACCGAACGTTTTCCGTTTACCAAAGCGTAACCCGCTGTAATATCGGCACCGTCTTTTACGCTCGCCACATCGCCTAATTTTAAGTTTTGAACACCGCCTTTGAATAACGGAATCTGCTCAAAATCTTTAACTTCTTTAATCGTATTATTGGTAGGCGTAATATAATTTTTGTCGCCCATTCTCACGTTTCCGGAAGGAGCCGTCTGATTGTTTAAACGAATCGCCTCGACAATTTGATCGGGCGTCATATTGTGCGAACGCAATAGATCCGGATCTACGTTAACCTCAATAGTTCTTGGGCTTCCGCCAAAAGGAGCCGGAGACAATAAACCGGGAATCGAAGTAAAAGAAGCACGAACATAAACGTTGGCTAAATCCTGTAATTCGTTGTTCGATCTGATTTTTGAACTCAAAACCAATTGTCCGATTGGCAATGATGAAGCATCAAAACGTATGATAAAAGGAGGTTGTGTTCCCGGAGGAAAAACCGCCTGGATTCTGTTGGATAGCGCGCTCAGTTCGGCAGCGGCCTGCGCCATATTGGTTCCTTCATAATAGGTTAATTTCATAATCATTAACCCCTGAATATTTTTGGTTTCTACCGATTTGATACCATTCGAAAAAGGTAAAACGTTTACGTAGTTTTTAGCAAAATAAGCTTCCATCTGGTCGGGTGTATAACCTCCAAACGGATGCGCAATATAGATAACCGGCAAATTCATTTTCGGTAAAATATCGACCTTAATGTCTCTGATGGCACCAATTCCGAAGAAAAAGAGACCCGCAACCAATACGAGAATGGAGATGGGCTTGCGGAGTGCAAAACGTATTAAATTCATTGGGCTTTATAATTAAAATTCATTTATAAATAGGTCAAAATTTCCTGTTGCAGCGACTTTTAGTAAGTACGACTGCCACACATTATTATTGACAATATCACGATCGATTTCGGCACGATTTAAAACGTACATCGTCTGCGTTAAATCAGTCAGATCAGTTAAGCCGTTTTTGTATAAAGTCGATTTCTGAAGATAGGCTCTTTTGGCAGCATCCACTTGAATAGGTGCTTCGGCATAATTCTCTAAAGTGATTTTGATTTTATCTTCAGCAAAATTCAACTGTGATTTCAGTTCACGGTCTGCCTGGTTGTATTCTTCCTGTAGTCCCTGAGAAATAAATTTCTGAGCAGTGACTTGCTTGTTTGAACGGAAAGGAGTCGTTAAATTCCATGTAATTCCAATTCCAACTAAATAATTGGTACGATCCGGATTGACACCATCCCAGTAATTTCGGGTAAAGGCATGCTGATTTGTGGCATAGCTACTGTCAAATCCTGAAGCTCTGGTTTGCAAAACACCAAAAGCAGTCATGGTTGGATAATAGAATCTTTTGTACAATTTGACTTGCTGATTGCTGTAATCGATTTTTGTTTTATACAATTGCAATAAAGGATGAAGACTGTCTGTTGCAGTATTTTCCTTAATCAGTTCTTTTGGAATTTGAGTGACAAAAAGGGAATCGGTTACAAAATCCTGAGGAGCAACGCCCATTAGATCGACCAATTTGTTGTTTTGTTCTTTGACAAAGTTTTTGGCCAGATTCAGCGCAATTTTAGCTTTTGATACTTCGGCAGTGGCTAAAGTAGAATCGACTCCGGCTAATAATCCGTTCTTCACTCTTGCTACGGCTGTTTTTTTGAAAACCTGAGCGCGATCCAGATTTTTTTGCTGTGAAATTAACAATCTCTGACTTGCGAGTAAATTCAGATAGGCGGCAGAAATTTTGATTTCCTGTTGGAATTTTTCCTGTTTCAGATCCTTTTCTTTGGCCTGAACATCAATTTTAGATAAATTGATTTTTTCCTGTGTTTTTCCGAAAGTGAAAAAATCCCAGTTCATGTTGACCAGATAAAGTGCGCCAAATGCCGAATTCCAGTTTTGTTCCGGTAAAGGAAGCCCGGAAGAAGCTACTCCAAGACCCCCAAAACCATAAAGAGGCCCGTTTTGACCGTTTACAGTTCCGTAATCCTGTTGTGCCGATAAGTTTAGGTTGGGCAGGTAATCACGTTTAGACTGCTTAAGACTTTCGCGTGATGCATTGGTGTAATTGTTTTTTGCCTTGATGGAACCGTAGTTTTCCAAACCTGTTTTTATGGCTTCTTTTAAAGACAGAGTTTGAGCATAACTACCACAGGCAAAAATCAAGAAAACTAATAAAGTAATTTTTTTGAAGTACATAAAATTAGTGGTATGAATTTGATCTCTCAAAATTATTTCACTTGCACGGATAAAAGCTTTCTTAAATGATGTAATGCGATTATAAATGACCAATTCAATTGGTCATTTATTGGAAATAAAAACTAAAAAAATGTGGTTAATTTGTAAACTATTTAAGTTTTAAGAATGAATAAAGAACTGGAAAACATATTGGATCACAAATGGTGGCAGGAAATTGCCGTTGTTGCCTTTTCATTTACTATTTATACCTTAAAAAACGACTGGATGTTGTTCAGTTCGTTTACCTCCATCTTAATGGGCATTTTTTTCTATTTAATTTTATATTTTCATGCCCAATTCAACCGTTTCTTTTTACTTCCCATACTTTTTAAAAAACAGCGCCCTGTAACTTATATTTTTCTGACACTGGCGGGAGTATTACTCTTTTCGGTTGTTTTGTATGAGGTTACCAGTCTGGAAATGTTTAGTAACTGTCGTCTGTACCAAAACTCGCATCAGCGCAGTTATGTGTATCAACTGGCCAGTGTTTTAGGGACTTTAGTTTGTATATTGAGTCCGATAATTGTTTTTAAGTTTTACAGAATCCACAAGAGACAGACCGATGAGACTCTTTTGTTCAACCAAATGCAATTGAATTCGTTAAAAGGACAATTGAATCCGCACTTTTTATTCAATACCTTTAATACGCTGTACGGAATTAGTCTCGAGTTTCCCGACAGAACGCCGGATTTAATCATGAAAGTATCACAGTTGATGCGTTATCAGCTTGAAAGCAATAACAAACAATGTGTGTCTCTGGAAGACGAACTCGAGTTTATAAACAGTTATGTTCAACTTGAAAAAGAAAGAGTAGGGTATCGCTGTGAGATTACGTACGATTGTAAAATCGACAATGAAAATGCCTATAAAGTATCGCCCATGCTGTTGATTGCGTTTATCGAAAATGCATTCAAACACGGAACTTGTGCGATAGAAAAATGTTTTGTGAGAATCATCATTACGGTCGAGAACGGGTTGCTTCATTTGCATGTCGTAAATTCCATTCCGAAGAAAAAAACCGATGTTGTTTCGACTAAGATTGGTTTAAAAAACACCATTGAGCGCTTGAATCTGATTTATGGTAAAGCGTATAAATTAGACATTCAGGACGATAAAAATACTTATATCGTAGATTTGAAACTGCAATTGAAAAAGTTTGTAGAATGAGAGAACCTAAAAAATGTATAATTGTCGATGATGAACCGGCAGCGCATTATGTGCTGGCGAATTACATCAAGCAAAATCCGCAATTAGAATTGGTTTTTCAAGGCTTTAACGGTATTGAAGCAATGGATTATTTAAGAGACCATCCTGTTGATTTGATGTTTCTGGACATCAATATGCCCGAGATTTCAGGGATGGAACTACTGAAGATTATTCCAACGCATCCCAGTACAATTTTAACTACTGCTTATTCTGAGTATGCCCTTGAAAGTTACGATTACGGTGTTATAGATTACCTGCTCAAACCCATTTATTTCCCCAGATTCCTCAAAGCAATCGATCGTTTTTTTGCTACGGAAAATGGTAAAATGAAAACCGAAGAAACAGTCGTAAGTAGTGTGACAGTGAAAGTTGACGGTTACTTTATCGACATAGAATTAGACCAGCTTTTGTTTGCACAGAGTTTTGGCAATTATGTGAAACTGCATACAACAAAAAGAACATATCTGGCTTCTATTACAACCAGTGAATTTGAGAAATGTTTGCCCGAGAAGAATTTTATGCGCATTCATAAATCGTATATCGTAGCACTGGATAAAATTGAAACAACGGACAAAGATTTCGTAGTGATTAAAAATGAAAGGCTGCCAATTGGTATTACGTATAAAAGAGAACTATCGGATCGATTGAAAAAATGATACTGATACCAAAATTTGGACAGAAATATAAAAAAAATATAAAAAACCGGAAATAAGGAAGCTTACTAATTCAATTATTTCAAAAAGAAGCCTGCTAAGAAGTAATTCCGGCAGGCTTTTTTGATTGTATTCCAAATAATATACTTTTGTTAGGATCTAAAATAATAATGATAAATTATAGGATAAAAGAATTAAAAAAAGTCTGCGTAAATCTGCGTGAAAAATTTTTAACACATAGAAACATAGATTTTTTTGATGTGCTTAGAAGTCGTTATAAAAGAAAAATATTTCTTTCACATAGCGCTATGAGTCTATATTTGAAGTGTAACGCCTTTTTACGCGTACAAAATCTATGTTTCTATGTGTTAATAAAAATATGAGCAACGGATTGATTATGCTATTTTTTCTTTCCAGACCGGCAATTTTACCCCTTTAAAAACAAGCCATAAACTAAGTGACAATTCGGCAATCAAACATGGCATCAATAAAATTATACTTGAAAGTTTCGGGATCAGAATTAAGAAGAAACTATTGGTAAGGTAACAAATTCCCGCCAGACTCATTAAAACTCCAATTGCCTTTGGTAAATAACCTGATTTAAAGATCAGATAGCCCTCCAGTAAACAAACAAATCCAAAAAAGATCAATCCGATTCCGAAACCAAAATCATGCAGTTTGATCGAAAGATAAGATAAGGTATGCAACTGATCGGGGCTGAAAGATTTTAAATATTCGGCATCTCCCAGAAAGAACAATGCTGCTAAAAGATTCAGTTTATTGGCTACTAAAACGGCAGTTTGAATCAAATTAAATGATAAATTTAAGAGTGCCAGTTTTCGGTTTACGGGTTTTAGTAAGTAATAAAGAATGATCATTACTGGTAAATCACAAATTTGCATGATGAGATCTGCAGTAATACCAATTTTCCATAAAAATGGCGAATGTATAATGTTATTGGCGGTTGCGTTGGCATCTCCGGATACAAATAATTTGTTTCTAACAAAAGTCTCTGCGAAGAATCCCATGACAATGATCACCAGATATAAGGCTCCGGCGATGCGGGCATATAGTTGTGGTGAAGTTTCAAAATTTTTCAGGTTAGTGTTCATTTTGTGGTTTTGGTTTTTCGTAAGACGTCTGACACAGAACATTGTTACCGTTTATTTTAACATTTTTTTATAATATCATTTTTTCTTCGGATTAAAGTAGTAATTTTAATACGTTATTTTAAGGGATAATAATTTAAAATTGAGTCGTATGAAAAAACTGTTCCTAATGATTACCTTTTTATATAGCAGCTTTTTAATTGGTCAGAATGAAGTTTATCCGAACAAAGTTGTGACTCCACCCGAAAAAGTAGTGTTTACTTTTCAGAAAGAATATCCGGATAAAGTTCCGGTATGGACTTTGAAATACGTTGGAGATGATGATGACGAAATTCGATATGAGGCTAAATTCAAAAAGGATAAAAATACGAATGCGTTGGCAGTTTATGATAATTTAGGAGTTCTAAAAGCCTTTGAATTGCAGATTCCGCTAAGTCAGTTGCCACAAAAAGCACAAACCTATCTGAAGAAAAATTACGCTGCAAATGCTATTAAAGAAGTAGCGGTTGTCGTAGACGATAAAAACAAAACTACCTACGAGGTTGGAATTCAAAAAAACTCCAAATTCTATGATGTGGTGTTTGATAAAAATGGAGGATTTGATGTAATCATCGAGAAAGATTAAAAAAGGAATTCTTACTAAATCAATATATTGAAAATGACAGACCCAACAGATTTTAGAAATCTGTTGGGTTTTGTTTTTTTGAAGTAATGCAATAAAATATGTAAAACGAAATAGTTGAGCTCCGCATACCAAACCCGACAGGTTTAGAAACCTGTCGGGTTTAATTATAGATTCGCAAAATAAAAATTACAAATTCATTCCACCTGATACTTCGATGCGTTGTGCATTTACCCAACGTGCCTCTTCAGTACATAAAAAGGCAACTACACCACCTATATCGTCCGGTAAACCCACTCTTCCTAAGGCGGTAACCGCTGCCAGATTTTTGTTTAATTGTTCGTTGTCGCGAACCACACCACCTCCAAAATCGGTTTCGATAGCGCCCGGAGCAACTACATTGGCTCTGATTTTTCGCTCGCCCAGTTCTTTTGCCTGATATTTGGTTAAAGTTTCAATAGCACCTTTCATAGAGGCATAAGCAGCATAACCCGGAAAAGAGAATCTTGCCAGACCGGTTGAGATATTTACGATTCCACCGCCGTCATTCATGACATTTAATGCCTTTTGTGTTAAGAAAAAAGGCCCTTTAAATTGTATATTAGTCAATTGATCGAATTCGGCTTCTGTTGTTCCTGCAAATGAATTGTGGATTCCAATTCCAGCATTGTTTACTAAAAAGTCAAACTTATCCGTTTTAAAAGTACTTTTTAGAGTTTCTGCAACAGAGCTGAAAAAGCTGTCAAAAGTAGCGGAATCTGCTACATTTAATTGAAGAGAGGCTACTTTTTGTCCTAAGCTTTCAATTTCTTTTACAACCAAATCGGCTTCTTCTTTTTTACTATTATAGGTAATGATAACGTCGATTCCTTTTTTAGCAATTGCAATCGCCATATTTTTTCCTAAACCTCTGCTGCCACCTGTTACCAGAGCAATTTTTGTATGTACTGCCATTTTATTTTATGTTTTAAATTAATAAGACAAAGGTAGGGGCGAAGTAGTGTGGGGGAATTGTAAATATCAAATCGATGTTTGCGAAATTCAAATCAGATTAATGAGTTATTAGTTATTAGTTATGAATTATGAGTTATGAATTAAGTGTCAAGAGTACAAACTCAACAACTCACATTTCACATCTCACAATAAACAATTAACTACGAAAGGCCAAAGGAGTAAAGGAAGTCTGTTTTTTAAAGAAGTTGGAGAAATGGGCCAGTTCTTCAAAACCTAAAGAAAAGGCAATTTCAGAGATATTCCAGTCCGTTTGTTTTAAAAGAATTTTGGCCTCACTGGTCAGACGGCTACTGATCAATTCGGTTGTGGTTTTTCCGGTATTCTCCTTTAGAACTTTATTGAGATGATTCACATGAACAGATAATCTTTCGGCAAAATCTTTTGCGGTTCTGAGTTGTAAGCGCTGATTTGGAGATTCGATAGGGAATTGTCTTTCCAACAGTTCAGCAAATAATGAAGACACTCTGGCGGCCGAATTGTGCTTGGAATACAATGCGGTTATAGGTTGCAATTTTTGTCCGAAGTGAATTAACTCGGCAACATAATTCCGAATTAAATCGTATTTGTAAATATAATCAGAGTTGATTTCTTTTTGTATTTTGTTTAAGATCAATTCTACCTCTGTCACTTCTTCGTCGGTTAACTGAAAAATCGGATAACCGTCAGAAGCAAAAATAGGGAGTTCGTCTAAATCAATTCCGCTTTTGCTTTTCGATAGAAATTCGCTGGTAAACACACAAAATTGCCCCGATTGATTACTGTCCTGAGGCAAGTAATTGTACGGAATTTTAGGTGTTGCAAATAAAAGTCCCTGTTTTTCGATCTCGATTATTTTATCGGCATATTCAGCACGATTTTTACCTTTAATCAAACTGATTTTGTAGTAAGCGCGTCGGTCATAAGGCATAATGGCCTTTCCTTTAAGGCGTTCTAAAAGTTCTTTGATGTCAAAAATATTAAAATGACCAATTTCTTTTTGAATATCATTTGGCAACAATGAACTGGGTTCAATAGAAGAGCCTTCGGTAATATCTTTGTAAAAGGAATCCAGTGATTTCATAGCAGAGAATTGTAAAATTCAAATATACGAAAAAATGAAGTTTCAGGTTTTATGGGTTTCAAGTTTGAAGTTTCAAGTTTCAAGTTTCAAGTTTGAAGTTTCAAGTTTGAAGTTTCAGGTTTTCTACTCTTCACATCTCACATCTTGCATCTTGCATCTTGCATCTCACATCTCCCATCTCCCATCTCCCATCTCACATCTCACATCTCACATCTCACAATAAACATTTCACATTTAAAACAAAGTTCCTTGTATAAGCTCCGGCTGCGGATTACTGCCAAAAGGAATAGAATCAATTACAAAAAACTGCTTTCTTACCGGATCGAATTCACGGAGAATAATTTCTTTACAGGAAAGATCCATGGCAATTGTGGTAAAAAGCTGCGATGCTATTTTAAGATTCTCAGGAGTTAGTTTTCTACCAATAGAAATATGAGGATCACTGCTCTTTTTAAGATTTGAAAGCTGTAGTGCTTCCTGCATCTTTTTCATGATAGGTTTTAAATTTTCTTTTGATTCTTCGTTTGGAGCAATGAAAAACGCGCCGCTTTCATAAGAACCAAAACGATCCAAAAGCACCTCAAAAGGAGTAAAGCTATCACAAACTTTTATAAGTTTTTGTTTGAATTTGTCTATTTGAGAGTTGTCAATTGTAAATTCACAAATCGTAATATGTGCAATCGAATTTTTACTGTTGAACCAGCCAATTTCAGTTGCTAGAAGTTCTTTCATTAATTTGATGGCCTCAATTATTTCTAGTGAGGGATGAATGACAACTGAATATTTCTTTTCCATTTTTAGCGTTTGGTTTTGTGCAAATTTAGATAATTTGCTTGCATTTAAATTTTTCCTTTCAGATGCAATCGATATTCAATTTCTGATTTTAACAAACCGCTTCCACCTCCAAAATGTTCAATTACTTCGACATCGGGCTGCTCTTTCATACAAAAAGAGGTAAATTCTTTCTCGATATGATCTTCGATTCCGGAGCTCAAAAGAACAATGTCAATTTTGTTGTTCAGAAAATATTCCTGAGCTAATTTTTGGTCACTGAAACCAACTGCATTCCAGTTTTCAGAAGCATTAACCAGTCTTAGTAAAATCTCCAGTATGCCCTGGTTTTTTCCTAGTAGTAAGAATTCGTATGTTATCATAGTCAGTAGTTTTTAGAGGTGTTAAGGTTCTAAGTTGCTAAGGGGGTTCTGGAATATTTGTGCTTTCAGTCTTTGATTTTTTAGTGTTTTATAAAAAAAAGTATCTGACAAATGTACTATTAAAGAACTTGTTACAACTTAATCTAGAATAAGAAAACTTGCAGGTTTTAAGGATTTAATATTTCCAACTTTAGGACCTTAGCAACTTAGCAATTTAGAACCTTAGTACCTTAGCCCCTTTAAAAGAAAAACAAAAGATTTTCGACTGTTAGTATTTCGCACAGTCAATTACTTAGCGGTGTTAAAACGAAAAAGATTTTTGGAATGTGGAAAGGCGTAATGATTTCTCTAAAGTTGCTTGTACTTTTGCACCGTAGAAACCGTGGGTTTATGTCGTGTCTACCTTTTATGCGGCATATAGGTTGCTATAATTAACTGTTTTTGGAGAAACAATTTTTTAATTACAATGAAAATTTGACTTATTCATTTGATCGTGGGTATAAGCTTTGTATGAATTTGCAAGATTACAAAAGAGTCTTATTTTTATAGGGTTTTTAGATCTGGTTGGTTGGTTAACCGAGTCTAAAGACCCTTTTTTTTTGCTTTTACTTTTCTTTTATAATGGTATGTATTCATGAACTTTAAGCCATTCTTCGCAATCTCTGGTCCAAAATTTACTGGTATTGTTTACGCCCAAGCCAAAACCATGCCCGCCTTTTTCATAAAGATGTAACTCAGCCGGGACATCATTTTTTTTGAGAGCAAGATAGTAATTGATGCTATTCTCCGGTAAAACCACTGTGTCGTCTGTAGCGTGAATTAAGAAAGCTGCCGGTGTCTTTGAGTTCACTCTCTTTTCATTAGAATAAAAATCGAGTAATTCCTGTGAAGGATGGTTTCCTAATAAACTAACTTGAGAACCCTTGTGTGTAATACCATTTTGCATAGAGATTACGGGATAGATTAAAAGTGTAAAATCCGGACGTGCACTTATTTTAGAACTTGTTTCATAAGTTACATCATCATAATGAGTTGCCAAGGTGGAAGCCAAATGCCCTCCGGCAGAGAAACCCATAATGCCAATTTTGTTGCTGTCTATGCTGTACTTTGCTGCATTTTGTCTCACGTAGCGCATAGCTTCCTGTGCGTCCTGTAATGGGCCGATATTTTTGTCTTTCATGATCTGATCGCTGGGCAATCTATATTTGATGACAAAAGCCGCAATTCCTAAACTATTTAGCCAGTTGGCGACCTTCGTACCTTCTTTGTCAATCGCTAAATGCTGATATCCTCCGCCTGGGAAAATGAGAACCGCAGTTTGATTGGGTTTAGGTTCTTTTGGTAAAAAAATACTCAATGTTGGAATGGTGACTAGACTTGTGCTCTGTACTTTTCCATCTTTTACAGACTCATTTTCTATATAATTGGACGTTTTTAATTCTCCCGGAATTGCATTCCACAACGGTATTATTTGATTTTGGGCTTGTAATTTAGACTGCATGACTGTGAATAAAAATAGGGTTATGAGTATTTCTTTGGTACGATAATGTTCAAAAAATTTTATTTTTTTCATGAATTATTGGAATATTTAAGTGGATTTAAAACTGATTTCAAAAATATTTTTTTGGTTGTTTTTAAGCTTCAGTAAAAATGTAACAAATGATTTTTGCCTGCTAAGCTACAAGATTATTGAGAATTCGTCAAAAGTGAAAGTTTTTTGGACAATTTTGATACATAAAACGGACAAATTTCACACAATAGATTTTAACAAATATATTGTTTAATATGTAATTTTGAGTTCTTTTTTTTGATTGATGTGTTTAATTATTAGTTTAAATTAATTTTTTATATAATTTATTTGGAATATAAAGATTTAAAACTATATTTG